>CBDUXL010000246.1:0-5417 GCA_965371155.1 uncultured bacterium
CCAGGTGCTCGCGCGCAGACGCAAGAACAATCCGGTGCTGATCGGCGAGGCGGGGGTCGGGAAGACCGCGATTGTCGAGGGTCTCGCACAGCGAATTGTCTCGAACGAAATCCCCGAGACCCTCACCGGCCGTCGAGTGCTCGCGCTCGACATGGGCGCGCTTATCGCGGGCACCAAGTTTCGCGGGGAGTTCGAGGATCGCATGAAAGCGGTGCTCGATGAGATCAGCGCTGCGGAAGGGGGGATTATTCTCTTCATTGACGAGCTTCACACCGTGGTCGGCGCCGGTAAAGCCGAAGGCTCAATGGACGCAGGCAATATGCTCAAACCCACCCTGGCTCGAGGCGAACTCCAGTGTGTCGGCGCGACCACGATCGATGAGTACCGCAAATATATCGAGAAGGATGCGGCGCTGGAGCGTCGGTTCCAGCCAATACTTGTCGAGGAGCCTTCGGTGGACGAGACTATCGAGATCCTCCGCGGTCTGAAGGATTGCTATGAAGCGCATCACATGGTTGAAATCACCGATGATGCCCTCCAGCAGGCTGCATACCTGTCGCATCGATACATCTCCGACCGGTTCCTCCCCGACAAGGCAATCGACCTGATCGATGAAGCCTGCGCTCGGGTTCATTACGATGCGATCTACATCCCGCCGGAAATCAAGAAAATCGAGGACCAGGTCCGCGAACTCCTGAAGGAAGAAGAAGCCTCAGGCAAAATGCAGGACTGGGAGCAGGCGGCACATATCAAGCAGGAGCGCGCCAGGCTTGAGTTTGAACTCAAGGAAACTACGGACAAATGGCACGCGGGGCGTGGTCCGCAGGACACGGTTGTCGACGGCGATGATATCGCGCGCGTGGTTTCCACCTCGACCGGAATCCCCGTCACACGAATGGGCATTTCCGAGAGCGAGCGGCTTCTCGGCATGGAGGACAACCTGCACGCTCGAGTTATCGCGCAGGATGAAGCAATTAAGGCCATTAGTGAAGCCGTGCGCCGCGCAAGGGCGGGCCTTTCGGATCCCGACCGTCCGATCGGCAGCTTCCTGTTCCTCGGACCGACCGGTGTGGGCAAGACCGAGCTTGCGAAAACACTCGCGGAGTTCCTGTTCGACAGCGATGAGGCGCTTGTCCGACTGGACATGTCCGAGTATATGGAGCGTCATGCCGTCGCGAAGCTGATCGGCGCACCACCGGGGTATGTCGGTTACGAAGAAGGCGGGCAGCTTACTGAAGCTGTGAGACGCCATCCTTACTCGGTCATTCTCCTTGATGAGATCGAGAAAGCACATCCTGAAGTCTTCAACATGCTCTTGCAGATACTCGACGACGGCCGTCTGACCGATAGCCACGGGCGAGTGGTCAACTTCAAGAACACGATTCTCATTATGACATCGAACATCGGGTCGCATCTGATCGATGCTCCCGCGCCCGGCCTTGATGAAGAGCAGCGGCATCGCGAATATCAGGAGATGAGAGACAAGGTCCTAACCGAGCTTAAGGGCATGCTCCGTCCGGAATTCCTGAACCGAATCGATGAGATAATCGTCTTCCATGCGCTCGATCGATCTCATATGGACGCCATTGCACGGCTGTTGCTTGCGAGGCTTTCAAACCGTCTCGAGGAGCACGATATCAGCCTTGATGTTGGGGACGACGCGATCGAGTTCCTCGCGAGGGTCGGTTTCGATCCCACCTACGGCGCCCGGCCGCTCAAGCGGGCTATCCAGACCTACCTCGAGAACCCACTTTCAAAGAAAATCATCTCAGGTGAGGTGCCTGAAGGCTCCGACATAAAGGTTCACGCGAGCGATCTCGCAAAACGACCGGACATGGACAAGCCGTTCACTCCGGAAACGGCGCTGGAGTTCAAGATAGCCGGAACGGTAAGCGCTGAAGCTGAGGACTAGGGCCGTTTGAGGGCTGTTGAAAAAGCCGCTATCCATGAAAAAACCGAAGAGGGCAACCACGAGAAGAGGGCAACCACGAGAAGAGGGCAACCACGAGGGTTGCCCCTACGCCCGATGAATAGTGGAACCTGTAGGGGCAACCCTTGTGGTTGCCCTGGTTCCATGCGTTTTCAGCAACCTTCACGGTTCATCCTGAGCCAAATCGAACCAGCCCTGTTGACTCTTTATCTTAATTTAACCAACCTAAAGAGCTGGAACGGCCAGGTGGCGAAAATCCACCAAATCAACTAGATACTAATTGAGACCGGACCGTGGTTGCGCGACGGTGACATGCGTTCACGGAAGAGTGAAGACTGACTATTATGATAGAAGTCGAACATCTTACCAAGCGCTATGGGACGATTGCCGCAGTAGACAAAATCAGCTTCTATGTCGAGCGCGGCGAAGTCCTGGGCTTTCTCGGACCGAACGCGGCCGGGAAGACCACCACGCTCAGGATGCTGACCTGCTTTATGCCGCCAACCAGCGGCACAGCGAGAATAGCAGGCTATGATGTGTTCCATGACAGCCTCGAAGTTCGCAAACGTCTGGGGTACCTCCCGGAACACGTACCGCTCTACCTCGACATGCGCGTAGAGAACTACCTCTCCTTCGTCGCGAGTGTCAAAAACATCAACCATCGCCGTCGGAAGGATGCGATGAACCTCGCTATCGACCAATGCGGTCTAAGCAAGGTTCGAAAGAGGATCATAGGCACTCTTTCGAAGGGATACCGGCAACGTGTCGGGCTCTCGCAGGCGCTCATGGGTGGTCCCGAGGTGCTCTTGCTCGATGAGCCGACTACCGGCCTCGATCCCCGACAGATCACCGAGATTCGCGATCTGATCAGGGAACTGGGGAGAGGCCACACGGTAATCCTTTCAACTCATATTCTGCCCGAAGTCCAGATGATCTGCGATCGGATCATCATTATCAACAACGGCAAGCTTGTCGCGGCGGACAGTGTCGAGAACCTGACCAAAGCGCTAACCAAGAGCCAGATGACGAAAGTGAACGTCAAAGGGGAGCCGGAACAGGTTGTCTTCTGCCTGAAGAAAGTCCCCGGCGTGCTGGCCGTGGACAAGAAGACCGAAATGAGCCTTGTAGGTGGTGGGCACGTATACGTGGTGCACTCGCGAATTGACCACGACGTCCGAGAGGAGATCGCCCGGGCCATTGTCCGGGAGGGGCTGGGCCTTCACGAGATGCACCCCTATTCGCTTTCTCTTGAGGACATTTTCCTCATTCTTACCGATGAGGAAAGGGGGGAAAGCAATTGAGGAACGTAGCAGTCATCGCCGGCAAGGAGTTGAACTCCTATTTCGTCAGTCCTGTGGCGTACGCCGTCGGCTTTTTCTTCCTGCTCATCCTCGGAGGATGGTTCTACTTCATCACAGTCGGAGAAGAACACATAGCCAGCATGACCGGCACACTCAACGCGCTTGGTTACCTGTGCATTCCGGTCGCGGCGGTTATAACCATGCACCTTTTCTCGGAAGAGCGTCGAAGCGGCACATTTGAGCTTCTGATGACCTATCCCGTCAACGACTGGCAGGTCGTGCTCGGAAAGTATTTCGCCAGCCTCCTCCTGTATGTCTTCGTGCTGGTTCTTACGCTCCAGTACCCGGTTTTTCTCGGCCTTTTCGGCGATCCCGACTGGGGCATCATATTCTCGGGATACCTCGGCGCATTTCTTCTGGGAGCGGCGTTTATTGCGATGGGGGTTCTATCAAGCTCGCTTAGCCGAAGCGCGGTGGTAGCCGCAATAATTTGCCTGCTCGTCCTTTTCGGACTTCGTTTCATGGCTGCGGGAAGCATTGTCGGAGGTCCGGTGGGACGGGTGTTCTACTACCTCTCATTCTCAGGCCACTTCAATAACTTCGCCCAGGGTCTAATCGACAGCCGCAATGTGCTATACATGCTGACGTTCATCATATTTGCTCTCTTCACGTCCGTGCGTGTAATCGAGATCAACCGCTGGAAGTAGGCTTGACGGGGGAACATCCCCGGAGGAACGATAGTGTCATTCGATCCTGAAGAATTGCGCAAGTCACTCAGGGGGAACGGCGAGGACGAAAGCGAAGCCGAGAGTCCTGAAAAGCACGTGGATGCTTCGGAGGATGACGTAGCGGCTTCCGAAGCCGACTCATCCAAAGCTGCCGGGGAATCTTCGCAGTCGGTGAAAGGCAGGCTTATCGGTGCACCGGATGATCCCTCGGGAAGATCAACGTCCACTCGATCCGCCAGGGAAACACCGCTGATTATCGGTCAACCCGAGCCCGAGCATCGCGAATATCAATCTCAACAAACAGAATACGAGGGCCCCGGCGGGAGCGAGGGAGGATTCGACTCTTTGCGGGATGTACTTCTGGATGCAGGCACGAGAGCGGCTGCAGCTACGCTCAATGAGTCTGCTGCTGAGGAGATTGAAGGGGCGGACCATGATGAAGAATCGGAAGCGTCGAAGCCCGGAAAGAAACGCCGGAAATATCTGCCTGTTACTTCTCCCTCGCCACTATCCTGGCTGGCCCTGATCGGCGGCGGGGTGGCGCTTGCCGGCACTCTTGCGGCAATTACCATGGATGTGGGTGGGGATGGTGCTCTGCTTGGGCTGATAACTATCGGTGTCGTCCTTGTGGCGGGTTTTCTTGTGGTCAACCGCAGGTGGTTGAGGGTAAGTCTGTCCGGACGCAGCGCCCGCTACAGCGCCAATGTCGCGACAGTCATCATCAGCCTGCTGGGAGTCCTTATCCTGATCAATATACTCGGCTATCGATACCATTACCGGCTCGATCTATCATCCGGACGATTTCATTCGCTTTCTCCCCAGAGCATCCAGGCGCTGGAAAACATCGACCGCGCGGGCGAGACCGTCACTATCACAGCCTTCTCCCGAACGACCGACGGCTACAGGCCCATAATTGAGGATCTGGTCGATCGCTACCTGTACCGGTCGAGGAATCTCGAGTTCAGCTTCGTTGATCCGGACATCCAACGCGAGTTCGCCGAGAGCAAGGGGGTGGAGCGTTATCCTTCTTTGCTTTTCGAGCTGGGCGATCACCGGAAGTCAATTACCGACATTGATGAGGCTCATTTCACCTCGGCGCTGATTGCAGTACGAAAGACCCAGTTGCCTATCATCGCGTTCCTCGCCGGACACAACGAGCCCGACCCGTTCTCCGAACATCGCTCGGTGAGAGCAGTCAGCTTCCTGCGCGAGCAACTTGAGCTGGAAAATCATGAGATCATTCTGCTCAGGATCCCTGAATCGAATGGAGTCCCTCCGGAGACAAGCGTACTTCTCGTGATCTCACCTCAGGGCAACCTGCAAAGGCAGGAAATAAACGCAATCAGTGATTATCTGGATGAAGGCGGAAACCTTGTCTGTCTTCTCGAACCCGGGAAAGACGCGGGCCTGGCAGGACTCCTCGCGCAGTACGGAATTAACCTGAACGACGGCATTGTG
>CBDUXL010000247.1:0-5415 GCA_965371155.1 uncultured bacterium
ACGATTCCAACACCACGGGAATCGAGGACGGAACGCAGACGCACCCGTACAACACTATCCAGGAAGGTGTTGATGCTGCGGCTTTGCTGGTGGAGTACGAGGTCTGGGTGGATGATTCCGGCAATCCATACGATGAGCAGGTGAACATGGCCACCAGCACGATCCTCCGGTCGGTGAACTGGGATGAATCCGACGGGAGCAACCGGGCGTTCATCGACGGCCCCGAGAATCCCGACACTCACTCGGTGCATTTCTTCAACGTCGACGATGCTCTCCTGGACGGGTTCCAAATCGGGTTTGCCGGCCCGTGTGACGGGTACGATCGGACGCAGATGATCCGGATCGACGGCGGCTCGAACAATACGGTACAGGATTGCCTGTTTACAGGCCAGACAAACAGGTACTATGTGTATCCGGTGGTAGCGTATGGCACGGCGAACCTGACTATTGCCAACTGCCGCATGGCAGACATCGACAAGGACACATCAAGTTCAGGCTGTATTTACTTTTATGGTGTTTACGCCATCAACTGCCCCGGCCTGACTGTGCGAAACAATGTCATCACAAATATCCGACCGACATCGGACGGTTCCCATAAGATGATTTATAATTTCTGGCTTGAAAATTCAAGTAGCATTGTGGTGAAGAATAACCTCATTCATCACATTATCCCGCACGCCCCGGGGAACGCCATGTTTATTGAGGGATACCGAATCAAGGGCTGCACGAATCCAGAGGTAATCAATAATACCATCGATCATCTTAACACCAGCGATGCCTTTTTCATCAATCAATGCTTTGGGTACTATTTTGATGGGTCCAACGGGGCAACGTTCACGAATAACATCGTAACCAGCATCTATTCGAGTGGTTTCCCACCACCTCTTGCACGGGGGGTTATGGCCTTTGGTTGCACTGTGGTTTGTGATTACACCGATGTCTGGGATGTCGCTGGTGCCTATTATGGCAACGCCTCAGCAGGAACCGGTGCTATCAGCGCCAATCCTGAGTACAATGATCCCGACAATGAGGACTATGACATCTCGGCAACCTCTCCCGCCCAGGCTGGAGATCCAAGCTTTGACGACTGGGATGACTCACCGGGCGACGGCTCCCGCATGGGCTGCCATGGCGGTCCCGGCGGGGAGATTGTCGGTCTGCTGACACCTGAATAAGGAAGAATATGATGAATACAGACTCATTTCTTGGTCTTGCGCTGGCGATTATCGCGATCGGCCTTGTTCTGGGCTGCGGAGGGAGTTCCAGTCCGGCTTCACCCGGAACGGGCAACACCGACCTTTCACAGACGTTTGCCGTCTCGGATTCAGGTAACCGTCAGCTCTGGGGTGCATGGCATTGCTTTATGGTGCCGGGAAGTGGAGCAATCAATGTGGTCCCGCTTCGGACCGCAGCGTTCACCGCCAATGTGAACAATCTGCTTGAGGAACAGCAGGGGAATCTCCAGATTTCGGACATGGATTTGACCGACTTCGAATCGGAGGGCCTGTTGCCGTGCACCGTGACTTTGACGCACCCTCTGGCCGGGATGGATCAATTTCATGGCTTCGATGTCTGGGGCGCATTTTTACACAACGGCGCATCGGCGCTGGGTTACGATGGATTGACTTACTCCGGTGGCCCGAATGCCGGCGAAAACGAAGCCATCCTCCAGAATCCCGACGGCTTCACCCGTTGGTTCAATTACCCGGAATTCGACGGGGACATCCTCCCGATTTTTGAGTTCTGGCCCGGGAAGCTGTCGAACCTTCCCGATCCGACCGCAACACTGAATGCTTACAAGGTGTTCGCCGATGGGTTAGGCACAGAGGACAGTTATTACGAATGGGCAACGACACCGGGTAATCTCGACGATCGCGGAATCTACCGGGCGGGTCAGGCTCACTCGCGACGATACGAGCTGCATTTCCCGATCATCGACGATGAGCCTGTCGTAGATTTTCAGTACGCGGTGATCGCGAGCTGGGAACCGGGCGATCCAACACTTACCGGTCAACCCGCCGCGTATGATCCCTTCGATTTCCCGACATCAGCCAACTGCGAGGAGCCGTTCCTTCTGAGCGTCTCAACCGTGGCCAGTGATCTGTACTACGTGGATGAGACCGAGTTGGGCGGGACTTTCTTCGCGGATGTCGAGGTCTTCGACTGGCAGGGCGGCTCGGTCGGCGGGAACGGCATTCCGAATGAAGTCGAGAGCATCATAATCGAGGGCGATTTTCTCCCCGGCGGAAGCTACCAGTGGTCGCAGTCCGAGTTGGCAACTGTTGCGATCTCTGCGACCGAGAACTCATCGGTATTCCAGATCGAGCTTGTCGACTGCACTCCGACATCGAGCGTTGAGACTGAAATCTGGGTGATTGTCGAGGCTGCGGGACAGTCGGGTGCGACATACGACCAGGATTTCGGCACCGAATATCCGGAAGGCGCCCGTCGCGCAGCATTCATTCCCGGAAGCGTGGCAGTCAGCGACGAGGCCCCGGCTCCGCCGGAGCCTGAATGGTCTGATCCGGTATTGATAGACACTAACTCCCACATGCCGAGGGCCATAGTGAACGCGGCAGACGAAACTGTGCTCATCTGGCACAAGGAAAGCCAGGGTATTCAGTACGGGATCGATAACGGCACTGGGTGGAGCACTCCCGAGCAAGCCTACAATACCAACCCCAGTTTCATGCACATTCTTGCCGGCCAGGCTGGCCAGACCGTCTATGCAAGCTACAAAGGCTGGGGACAGGGCGGTTATGAACGCCATGCGCTACGGTGGACCGGAGGGTCCGGCGCCTGGGACTACATGTGGCTATGGGGTTGGACCGGCCAGCCCTCAATACTCCTACCAGATGATGACGGTTCATTTGCGCACATCTATACTTTCATGGGCGGATTCCAGATAATCGGCTTCAATTCATGGGGATCGGGATGGTCTGGCATGACCTACGCTGACGGCGTCGACGTGCGTATGGCAAGCACTAATTTCCACGAGCGCGACGATTACAACCATCTCGTGGCCTACCATCGCAGCGGCGGTGGTGTCAATTGGGCCCGGTTTGTGCGGATCTCCAAGTCCACAATCTACACCCACCCGACTTGTACGATTTATCAGGGAGCTGCCGGGGAGCTTGTTGACGCACCGGGCCTGTGCAGAGACACTTCCGGCAATTTGCACGCTGCATGGAGAGTGGTTGATGGCTCCGATTACCGCGTGGATTACGCATCATCTGCCGATGGTGGTGTGAATTGGTCCAGCCCGGTCACTATTGTGGACGCCGAATGGCAGGTCCTGGAAAACTATGTCGGCATCGACGCCGATTCCACGGGTCGGATTCTCGTGACTTACACTCATGGTCCGTACATATACATGATATATTCGGACGATGGCGTTGCATGGGGCGAGCCGACAAGCTTCTATGATGAACCCGAGTTGCCGACCGGCTACCACTACACCCAGCCCTTCCCATTGGTGACATCCGATGATGTCCTGCATCTATTCTATGTGTTTAAGGACTCGATTTTCGTCTACGGGCAACTTTATGAAATAACCTGGCCTGCCTGAGAAGCAACCGACGGCGGGGTCACTCTCGGGGAACCGGGGGTTGTGAGCACTGTCGGATGTTATCATCGATGTCGCACGCCGCAATGCGGTCCTGACTGAGGATCAGCAGCCTGCGTACGGACCTTGAGGGGGGGGGAAGAATGCTCCTGGGTTTGACAGGATGCCCTTTTCTATATTATTGTATAGTAATCATATCACCTGCGCTTGGAGGAAAAAGAATCATGAGACGGTTATTAACCTGGTGCGTCGCGACCGTCGCGTTAGGATTGTTTCTGCTGGGTTGCGGAGGCGGCGGTTCCGACCCGATCGGCGGGATTCCGGACTCTACCACCGGCCCTGCTAACCTGGGACCAACAGCCGATCACACCAACCACTCGCTATGGGGTCTTTGGCATTGTTTCATGGAGCCTGGCAGCGACCGGATCAAGGCAGTCCCTCTGCGGAGTGCCGCGTTCACAGCCAACGTGAACACCCTCCTGGAAGGCAGTCCGGGCAACCTGCTGATCGAAGACCTGGATCTCACAGATTTTCTGACTGATGGCAGGCTGGACTGCACTGTCACACTCAAGCATCCTATGCCGGGACTCGATCAATTCCACGGATTCGATGTCTGGGGTGCTTTTCTGCACAACGGAGCATCGGCGTTGAGTTACGACACGCTGACTTACTCGGGTGGTCCCGCTGCGGGAGACGACGAGGCTATTCTGCTGAACGCGGACGGCTATACTCGATGGTTCAATTACCCGGAGTTTGATGGTGACAGCCTCCCGATCCTTGAGTACCTCCCGGGAAAGCTATCGAATCTCCCGACGCCGACGGCGACCTTGAATCCGTTCAAGATATTCGCGGACGGTCTTGATGTCGATGAAGACTATCACGAGTGGATCACGACGCCCGGAAACGCAGACGACCGTGGCATCTACCGAGCGGGGCAGGTGAACTCGAGACGGTATGAGCTGCAGTTCCCGACAACCGTCACCCCACCGAAAGTTGAGTTCCAGTATGCGGTAATCGCGACCTGGGAACCGGGCGACCCGACCTTGACCGGGCAGCCCAACGAGTACGATCCTTTCGACTTCCCCGTATCCGCAAACTGTGACGAGGCATTCTTCGTTCACGCCGATACCTCCGAAAGCACGCTCTACAACGACGGCACGAGCGCAGGCGGAAGTTTTGTTGCCGCTGTCGAGGTGTTCGACTGGCAGGGAGGGATTGTCTGCGAGAACGGCATTACAGAGGAGGTCGAGAGGATAATCATTGAAGGTGATTTCCTGCCGGGCGGATCGCAGGAGTACACACAGGTTGAGCTTGCGATGCTCGCATCGGCCGGAACCGAGAATTCATCTGTCTTTCAGGTGGAGATCGCCGGATGCTCGCCTGAATCTGCCGGCGAAACCGATTTCTGGGTAATTGTGGAGAGCGCTGGCTTGAACGGCGAGAGCTATGACCAGGGCTTCCCGACGGAATTTCCTCCGGACGCCCATCGCGCGGCTTTCCTTAGAGGAACTGTCGAGGTCGGCGTCACAAGTACCATGGGACTGACGGTAGTATCTATCGATCCCGACCACGCACCATTCTGGAGCTACGTGGACGACGCGGTGATAACGGGCACTGAATTCGAGGACGGCGCTACTGCCGAACTGAGAAAAGACGGCGAGGATCCTGTCGTGGCATCCGATGTGCTTTGGCTCAACGCCACATCACTTCAGTGCGATTTCGACCTCGCAGGCGCCGACAGTGGTCTGTGGGATGTTGTTGTTCTCAATCCAAGTCTGGAAGAGGGCATATTGGAGGACGGATTTACGATTGATCCCTGGTCGGAGGAATGGTTGATCGAGGAGAACAGT
>CBDUXL010000248.1:0-5403 GCA_965371155.1 uncultured bacterium
CGCCTCCACATAACCGGTCCATCCCGCGATGTAATACATGTAGCCCTCATAGCCTGTAAAATCCGCATCGACATACTCCCCGCCGCTCACCGGGCTGTCCGGCAGAAGCTCCCAGTCGGCAGCCGGATCGTAGGCATCCTTCTTATAGATGTTGACGCCCACGAGCGGGTCGGGGACGGGATTCCACTCGAGCTTGATTCCCTCGATCAGCCCTGTGGTCGAGCGCTCGGTGGAGATCACGAAGTCGTATACGACATCCTCCGGTATTGGCGCTTCATCTGCAATTGAGACGGAGGAGCGATGAAAAGCCGCTCTACGCGCGCCCTCCGGATACTCCGTGCCGAAATCCTGGTCGTACGTGTTTCCGTGCAGTCCACCGGCTTCGACAATCAGCCAGAAATCCGCCTCCCCGCTTGCCTGGGGCGTGCAGCCTGTGATTTCGACCTGAAAAACGGATGAGTTCTCAGTCGATGCCACAGCCAGTCCGGCCAGACTGGACTGCGGCCATTCATACGTTCCGCCGGGGACGAAGTCGCCCTCGATGATGATGCTCTCTATCTCGTTCGGGACGCCGTTCTCGCCGACAATTCCGCCCTGCCAGTCAAACACCTCGATATCCGCGCTGAAAACCCCGCCAAGCTGCGTTTCATCTACGTAGAAAAGCTCGCTTGCCACGGTTGAAACATCTATAAGGAAAGCTTCCTCGCAGTTCGCGCTGGAGGGGAAATCAAACGGATCGTACTCCGCCGGCTCTCCGGTCGATGTTGGATCCCCCTGCTCCCAGCTCGCCACCACGGCGTACTGAAAATCAACAACCGGGTGATCGTCGATGATCGGAAAGTCCAGTTCGTAGCGACGCGAATGTACCTCTCCCGCGCGGAAAATGCCCCGATCATCAAGATTGCCCGGGGTGGCGGCCCAATCGTAGAAATTGTCCTCCGTGTCCAACCCATCGGCGAACACTTTGAATGGATTCAATGTTGCGGTCGGGGCGGGAAGATTCGACAGTTTGCCCGGCCAGTATTCGAGAATTGGGATACTGTCGCCATCAAACTCCGGGTAATTGAACCATCGAGTAAGCCCGTCGGGATTCAAGAGAACCGCCTCGTTTTCACCGGCGGCGGGACCGCCTGAGTATGTAAGTCCGTCATACCCGATGTCGGTTGCTCCGTTGTGGAGGAAAACTCCCCAGACATCGAAGCCATGAAATTGATCCAGTCCCGGCATAGGATGTCTGAGAGTGACCGTGCAGGGCAGGAGGCCTTCCGATTCGAAATCCGTCAGGTCCATGTCGGAGATTAGGAGATTCCCCGGCTGGCCTTCAAGAAGATTGTTGACATTCGCGGTGAATGTAGCGGTTCGAAGTTGAACGACATCCATCACTCTGCTACCTGGCTCCATATAGCATTGCCAGAGACCCCATAGCACTCGCCCCGAATCGGTCGAGGGAGCCTGCCCCGAGTTCATCGAAGGGATCGAAGGGCCGGTCGGATCCACACCTCCGCTGCATCCAGGCATGCCCAACAGGATCGCGAGTGAAAGCGCAGCAATCAAGTACATATTTCTCATGTGATTACACTCCTGGCAGTCTTTCCACGATTCTGATATCCCCTGCCCAGCGACCAAAGCGAATTCGCTGAGGCAGGGGCGGTGCCCTGCCCGTACGCGTTGTTGCGGTCAATAGACAAGCACCGCGATATCGTCGAGACTTGTCCCAGCGTTGGCAATCGCCGTTCCACCCGCGGCGTTGCCGCATGCCCAGGCGAAGGCAGCCCGTGCGTTTTCTGTTGTGAAAACGTCCGGAAGCGCAAACTTGCTCCAGGCATATTCTATGACCTGATACTCAGGATACTGAACGCCGTGGCCCTTGTCGTTGGCTGAAGTGATATTCGTGTAGTTACCGTACATCGAGAACCCCTGGACATGGTCCACGTTGTAGTCCAAGCCCTCGATATAATCTTGCGATGGAACGAACGGATTATCGGGTCCGTCCTCGACAACGTCGGTTACACCCACTATCGTGCCGCAGTGGTTACCGGGCCACCACGGCCACATGTTGTTAAGCCTGACGCAGAAGTCGGCCTCGCAAGTATCGGCTCCATCCGGCAAAGGCAGGACCGGGGTGGCGAAAATGGTCGCGGAGCCGGTCCAGTAGCTGCCCAGAGTGCCTGGGCCGTTCTGATGCCCGCTCTCATCCCAGCAGTATGAGCCGTTCTGGGGAGTCTGATTCAAAGGTGCGAACTCATTGAACAGGGACCAGGGAAGGTAATTCGGGTTGTACATGATCGGGAAGGCGCAGGTGTCCCAGACGCAGTCGGTGTTTACATTGTCCTCGGCGTTTTCCAGTATGGCGTAGGCTTCAACCGATACATCCGGCATCTCGGTGGTACCGACAAGCCCAACAACTCGATATTGGTACGCCTCGTTCCCGACAATGTCGTTATCAGTGTATTCACTCGCAGCGACCGGGCTGTCGGGAATTAGCGCCCAGTCGTCCGTGTCGTCAAACGGGTCCTGGCGATAGATGTTGTAACCGGTGATACCGTCGTTGTCGTCCCAGTCAAGCTCGATACCCGTGATTAGATTATTCGAATTGCGCTCGATGGTCAGGACCAGATTGTAGATCACCGGAACGAGGGGAGACTCATCGCTGACATCGACCCTTCCGCGCCTGAATGCCGCGCGATGAGCGCCGTCAGGGTATTCGGTGTCAAAGCCCTGATAATATGATTCGCCCCACATACCCGCGGCTTCCACAATCACCCAGAGATCAGCGTCTCCGACACCTTGAGGAACGCAGTCCATGATATCAACCTGGAAGACCGATGAGTTCTCGGTGGCGGGGATCGCAAGAGTTGCCAACTCGGACTGCGTCCACTGATAGCTTCCTCCGGGGAGAAAATCACCTTCAACGATTATGCTTTCTATCTCGTTTGGGACACCGTTTCCGCCGACCGAACCGCCCTGCCAGTCGAAAACCTCTATGTCCGCGACGAAAGCGCCGCCGTACGAAGTCTCATCGACGTAGTAAAGGTCGCTTTCGGCAGTTGAGACACTAACGAAAAACGCCTCCTCGCGACTGGCGCTCGATGGAAAATCGAACGGATCATATGCGGCAGGCTGGCCGGTGAGCGTGGGATCTCCCTGTTCCCAGCTCGCGACCACAGCGTACTGGAAATCTACGACAGGCTCATCGTCAATGATCGGGAAATCCAACTCGTACCTTCGTGAGTTGACCTCTCCCGCCCGGAAAATGCTTCGATCCTCCGCATTGGCTGGGATGGTTATCCACTCGTAGTAGTCTTCCTCAACATCGAGACCGTTCGCGAATATCTTGAACGGGTTCAAGGTCGCTGTCGGTGCAGGCAGATTTGAAAGCGTGCCGGGCCAGTATTCGAGAATCGGCATTCCGTCCCCGTCGAACTCGGGGTAGTTGAACCATCGAGTGTAGCCGTCCGGGTTCAGTAGAACCGCCTCGTTCTCGCCTGCAGCGGGACCGCCTGAGTACGTAAGTCCGTCATACGCTATGTCCGTGGCGCCGTTGTGCAGAAACACGCCCCACACATCGAAGCCGTGGAATTGATCGAGTCCCGGCATAGGATGTCTCAGGGTAACAGTACAGGGCAGGAGACCTTCGGAAGTGAAGTTGGTCAAATCGAGATCGGTAATTTGAAGATTCCCAGGCTGCCCCTCAAGGAGATTATTTACGTTAGCGGTGAATGTAGCGCTTCTGAGCGGAACAACCTCAATTGCCCCGCTTCCCGGCTCCATGCGACACTGCCACAGACCCCAGAGCTGACGGTTTCCGGAGTCCGAGACGGCATACGCAGGTGAAAGGTCGGTGTTGCTCGTCCCGGGGGAAGCGGGACTGGAACTCCCTCCGCAGCCCAGAAGAAGGCCGATCGCGATAATCGTCAGCGCAAAACCTAGGAATGAGTTTGCTTTCATCACATTCTCCTTATTCGGGTGTCAGCAGACCGACAATCTCCCCGCCGGGGCCGCCATGGCAGCCCATGCGACTTCGGGTGTCGGGATCATAGTCATCCGGGTCGTTCGAGGGCGCTCCGGGGTCGTCCCAATCGACGAAACTCGGATCGCCCATCTGCGCCGGGGAGCCACCCGAGAGATCGTACTCCTCATTGTCGGGATCGGTATAGAAGGGATTGGCGCTGATGGCACCAACACCTGGCTCAGCGGCTCCGAAATAGTTTGCGCCGTTGCTGCCCGGACCGATGTCGTAGATGTCGGTGAAATCGCAGTACACCGACCAGGGGTTTGCCTGCACCCCGCGCGCCAGAGGAGCCGGGAAACCGCTGGAATATATACTCGTTGCGATGTTGTTTGTGAAGTCCACCCCGTTGACGCTGCACTCTTTGAAAAGATAGGCAAAGCACTGATTGATGCCGAAAGCATCCGAGGAGTCCATAATATCCGCCGTGTTGTTGGCAATCTCCACGCTGGAGCAACCCTCGATGTGGAACCCCTCCATCAAGACAGCGCCCATGGAACCGATACCCGAATGCGGTACCACGTGGTGGATCAGGTTGTTCTCCACCACCACGTTCGCCGAGCCGACGATGAAGCACACTTCGATTCCCTTTGAAGTCTCGTCCTCAGCGGAGCGGATGTCGGTGAAGATACAGTTCCGCAGAGTGAGATTGGGGCAGGTGTCGGCATAGACCCCTCTGAAGAATGCGCACCCGTACTCGTTCGCCCCTCTATCAATGCTCGCCATTCGGCAATTGGCGATTGTAACGTTCGAGGCCCCGGACGCCTGCACTGGATACACGGTCCGCCTGTCTGTTTGACCTGTGAACAGGCAGTCCTGCACGGTGATGTTCGAACCTCCGTTGATACCGATCATCTGTGTGCATTCCGTCCACGGCCAGGGAAGTTCCCATGGGCCTGCAAACCCGATTCGAAAGCCATCCAGGAGAGCATCGTCGACATTGTCGAAATATACGGAATGGGTTTCGGGGTCCTCCGGGCCGTCGATAAACGCCCGATTGCTCCCGTCGGATTCATCCCAGTTCACCGACCGGAGGACAGTGCCTGACGCCATGTTCACCTGCTCATCGTATGGGTTGCCGGAATCATCAACCCAGACCTCGTAACCCACCAGCAAAGCCGCAGCATCGACACCTTCCTGGACGGTGTTGTACGGGTGCGTCTGCGTTCCGTCCTCGATTCCCGTGGTGTTGGAATCGTCTACGTATATAACATGCAACGGCGATTCACCGCTGACGGCCACGGTGCCCGGCAGTAACGCCGCTCGATTAGCGCCGGCAGGATACTCGGTGCCGAATCCCTGGTCATACGACACCGCGCTCTCGACAATCACCCAGAAACTCGCCTCATCACTTGCCTGCGGCGTGCAGTCGATAATCTCCACCTGGAAAACGG
>CBDUXL010000249.1:0-5392 GCA_965371155.1 uncultured bacterium
TCACCCTCCCTAACTACGCCACTGTCATATGCGGCGACTCCAATCTCCACCGAAGGCATGGGCTGAAGCGCCGGATCCGACGCCAGTTCAGACAACCTCACCTCAGGAACGCCATCGACACCAGTACCTTGCGTATAGCCGGTGTTCGGGTGGAGATAAACCGTTAGGTCCACAACGCCCAACCCATCGCGATCGTAGTAGCTCGCCCAGTGTTTCGCGACTTGGTTCCAGATATTCCCGCGCTCAAGCGGCTCGAATCTCGGACTGGCGCCCTCAACCGGCCCGTCGGTGAACATCCTCACACGGAGCCGATCAGGGAAGCTCAATTGACTCACGCTCATGCCTGCAGTGTTTTCTGTGGAAAGCCCCGGGAAGCGAAGCAAAACCTCGTTCTCGGTGCTTTCGATCTCGTATATGTCCTCTCTCGGCACGGCCGGGTTGGATGACTCGACCGCCGGCTCACTGGTTTCCTCACCGGCGCCACCGTAATAGGCGGCGACCTCGATCTCTATTGCCTGCTCCGGCTCTACTGAGGGCTCCGGTCCGAAATCCAGATTGGGAAGCCCGAATAGCCTCACCTCAGGGACACCGGAAGCGGAAATGCTCTGAGCAAAGTCTACATTTGGATAAAGGTGAATCGTCAGATCCACAACTCCATTGCCGTCCCGATCGTAGAAGCTGGTCCACTGTCTTACGACCTGGTTCCTGATACTCCCCCGGTCCAACGGCTCGAATCTCAACCGCCCGCCTTCGGTTGGACCGGCAGTGTATATCCTCACATGGAGCCGATCCGGGAATGAGAGCCGGTTGACTGTGATGTCATCCGCGTCCAGATCATTGAACCTGATGGTTACATCGCTGTCGCCGGCGGCAATCTGATAGGAGTTCTTCAGCGCATCGACCGCATCGGGCGTACCCTCTGCAGACAGCAGGGACACTCCAGTCGCGACGGCGGTTTCATCCGAATCCGTCGGAAACGGATCCATCTCCCAGCCTTCCCCGTTGGCCTGGATCACAATCCTGTTGTCGCTCGGGGAGTAGCTGACGATCGCTTCGCCGGGCTCGTGGAGGTAGAGGACCAGCCTTGTGATGGGCGGGTCCAGGGAGAATTGGCTCAACCGGACCATATGGAAACAGGCCCCGTCCGTCTCTTGTTCTATTGTGGCTCCATTTCCCACCCGGAGGATCGCACCGGGAAAATCGAACACAAGACGGTCCGGCTCAGATAGCGGGAAATAGCCGTATTCTATCGGTCCCAGGACCTCCAGCTCGACCTCATTTGATTCGGGGCGTATCACTAAGTCAATCACCTGGGGTGACTCATCCAGGCAAAACGCCTGGGGAGCCAGAAGCAGGACCAGGATGATAATCGCCCCGACAATCCGGGGTGGGTGTTTTCTGAATGATATCATGGGCGCACTTCCACGTGGGATTGGTTACGAACGGTGGTTTCTCCTTGTGGTTATCTGTGCCTATATCCTACTTAATCGGCCTTAATGGCCTTGGGTATGCTCCCAGCTCTCCGCAGGCGAGCGCGTAGGAGATCGTTTCTAACGCTTACTCTCAATCTGGACTATCTGGGATTCCCCGCCGAGAATCAGCTCCACAGTCACCATTGGCGGGCCTGGCTGCATAAGCTCGAGAAAGTTATCCGGAGGATAGAATATCCCATTGTCCTCTTCACCGGTATCCTGTGGTATGTACGGCATTGACCTGAGGGCCGCTTCCATTGCACGCCGCTCTTCCTCGCGCCGTCTTGCCTCTTCGAGCCGGGCCTGTTCCTCAAGGTCTTCACGGGTCGGGGTGTAATAGACGAACTCACTCAGCGCGGTGCCTTCGGTGATAGGCGAGAACGTCTCGTCGGGATGGCGTAGCGCAAGACGTAGACTGCCTATCTCGCTGCAAAGCGCGAGCACCTCAGCCTGGGTCGGATTTATCCTCAAAGTGACCGATTTCGATATGGGACCAGTAGTGAGTCCTTCGTCATCCTCGAACCCGATATCCTGGCCGAGCGCCATAACGCCTATGTCCCTGAGAACAGTGAAAGTCGAGGAAACTCCGACCTCCTGGTGACTGAGGATAGTGACCATCACATCCACACGGTCTCCAACATTCAGGTTGCCGCCGAGGCCGCTGATTTCAGTCACACCGACTGTCACGGCCCGTTCACCCTCCTGCAGCATGCGGGAAAGCTGCTCGATGGTGCTTTCCTCCTTGAACATCTGCCTAAGCAGAATCTGCTGCTCGTAAATATTCGACATGGAGACCTGACCCAGAATCTCGTCCAGTTCCGTGACCATGTCGATGGTGAGGATGTCGGCGTTGACCTCGATCTCCTCGACCATGTGACGGCTGATTGTCGTGCCCTTTGGGATGTCGATGGTGGATCTCACCACCCTCTCCATCTGGACTTGCTCTCTGCCCCGGCCTTCGATCTGCTGGATGTAAAAGTACACCAGCACGACCGCTATGAGGCCGAATGCGAGTGCGATTATGAATGGTTTCGGGTTACCCATATCTGGCTCCTCCCTGAGGAGAAGGCAACTGTTTCAGCTCCGGTCGGCTCAATGCAAATGCATGACCATTCCCGGGCGAGGACTTAATCTTCGTTAATATTATCGATATGCAGGCACATTCCTGAACAATCCTGCCCGGCAGCATTGAAACAATATGAAACACGAATCCGAAGCAGAATCAGCGTGCAGAATCGATCCGACCTGAATTCAGCACCATAAGAATATACAAAACGGGGGGCCGCATGGCCCCCCCATTGTGATCCGTCTTCTGATGCTGGTCGGCAACAAAGCGGTGATTATGCAGCACCGCCAAGCTCTGTGGTGATGTTGCCGAAGATAGTGTCAATCTGACCACCAAGCAGCGTCAGCGCTGCAACGGCCACGATAGCCACCAGCGCGATAATCAGCGCGTACTCGGTCAGACCTTGTCCTCTTTCATCTCGGAGATATTTCATGGTGTCACCTCATATTCGCACAAGTGATATTTAATGGGTTTGCAGTGATCCCTATTAAAAAGTCCGGGGGGGCTCATGGCCCCCCCGCTTCCCAAACCGCTGAAGAAAAAGCTAGCCGCCAAGCTAAGTGGTGATTACGCAGCACCGCCAAGCTCTGTGGTGATGTTGCCGAAGATCGTGTCAATCTGCCCGCCGAGCAGGGTCAGCGCTGCAACAGCCACAATAGCAACCAAAGCGATGATCAGGGCATACTCGGTAAGACCCTGTCCTTTTTCATTGTGAAGAACGTTCATATTGAACCTCCGGTATCGTCAAAGATGTTAGAATGTGATGGTAGGAATGTTATGTCCTTAGCCTTCATGGCCTGTAATCTATGTGAACTTGTTGGTCTCAAATCAAAAAGCTACCTGACCGAGGGCTCCTGCGCCAAGCTGCCTGAGCTCCCAATCGGGTAGCTTCCTCAGGCGAAATTCGGCAGCCGAGCCGTCTTTTGCGAATCAGTACTCCCTTAGACCTCATGCTTTGCGCCCCCGCCTTACTGCGGGTTTGCCTTTTTCGATTCGCCTGAACTCGATGGTAGTATACCACATTATAGCGCTTCCCGCAAGGGGATAGGATGCTATATTTCGAGAAATGGACGGGGATCACTAAGACTGATGTTGCTTGCGTGCGGTCTGGAAGAACCGATTGCCGGAAGCAACCGGCACCTGGGCATAATCCATAATTGAAGGGGTCAAGCCAACAGCCCAGCCCGACGGAACGCCTCATCCCTGTGCCGGATGAAAAACCCGTAGTCGAAAAGCTCCTCCACCTTCCCCCCAAGCTTCTCCTGCACTTCCGGGTTCCCCCGGATCGCATCTCTGAAATCCCCGTCCTCGCTCAAAGCCCTATGTGCGGCTCCCTGAACGATCGGATATGCCTCCTCGCGTAGCATCCCGGCCTTCACCAACTCCAGAAGCACCCTCTGGCTGAAAACCACGCCCCGGGTCCGTTCCAGGTTCTCCATCATGCGCTCGGCATCTATTACCAGATTCTTCACGATATGCGCCAGCTTGCTGGACAGATAATCAATGATTATGCAGCTATCGGGAAATATCACCCTCTCGGCGGATGAGTGGCTGATATCCCTCTCATGCCATAACGGCATATTCTCAAGCGCCACCTGGAGATTCCCTCGCACCACCCTCGCAAGTCCGCTGACTCGCTCGCAGGTCATCGGGTTCTTCTTGTGAGGCATGGCGCTCGAACCCTTCTGCCCCTTCCCGAACGGCTCCGCGGCCTCACCGACCTCCGTACGCTGGAGATGTCTTAGCTCGGTCGCGAATTTGTCGAAGGAACTCGCGACAATCGCCAGGGCCGCGATGAACTCCGCATACCTGTCGCGCTGGATGACCTGGTTGCTCACCGCAGGCGCCTCAAGCCCCAGGTAACCGAGAGCTTCAACCTCCAAATCCGGCTCCAGAAACGCCCAGGTTCCGACCGCACCGGAGATTTTCCCCACATTCATCGATTCCCGCGCCCTTTCCAGGCGCTCGATATCCCGGCCAAGCTCCTCGTACCAGATCAGCAGCTTCAATCCGAACGTTATCGGCTCGGCATGAATGCCGTGCGTCCGGCCGATACACAGAATATCCTTATTACTCAGGGCCTGTTCGCCGACTGCCGCCCGAAGCTCCCGTAGATCCTCGAGCAGGATATCCGCAGCCTCCCGGACCTGGAGCGCGAACGACGTGTCCAGCACATCTGAGGAAGTCAGACCCATATGAATCCACCGACTCGCAGGTCCGACTTTCTCGGAAATCGCTTCTATCAGCGCTACGGTCTCATGGTTGGTGACCTTCTCTATCTCATTGATTCGCTCAATATCGAAATCCGCTTTCTCCAGGATTGCATCCAGGTCTTCCTTCGGAATCACTCCCCTGCTCGCCCAGGCTCGACACACTGCAAGCTCAACATCCAATTGCTTCCGGAACCGATGCTCATCGCTCCAGATTCTTCCCATCCGTTCTCGTGTATAGCGCTCGATCATTTCCGTCTCCGCGTTTGCAGGGGATCACCCGATAACTTCAGAAATCATCTTATGAATCATCCGGTATTCGACCTCAGCCTCTTTGTAGAAAGCCCTTCCCAGCACATATTTCTCAGTACTTCCGCCCGCGCTGACCGTGATTCCCCCGCCCGGTTCGAGTGCGACCGTCCTTCCCACCAGCCAGAGATACTCGGTCAGCTCCTCGGCCCTGGCGCAGGCGTGGGGGTTGAAAGGTTGTCGGATTTGCTTATGAAGCTCTATGATCTGGCCACGTTCCAACGTCACCAGAAGGCTGACACCGTCGGGATAGCGGCTCTTGAGGGTCTTATCCAGCGTGCGGATGAGCTGGAGCTCGGAATCCAGCGGAGTTCCGCCGTTAAGGTCATTCGAGC
>CBDUXL010000250.1:0-5391 GCA_965371155.1 uncultured bacterium
CAACCATTTCGTTGTCAGGTTCCTCATCAACCTCGAAATGTGAGCCTTTCTTTCCGACGACCTTACAGATGAGCAGGCGTCGGAGCTGATGGAAGTTGTCGAACGTCTTCCGGGCGTTCGCGAAGTAACGTATATATCTAAATTGGAAGCTTTCGGCATTATGCAGGAAATCACCACAATGGACATCTCCGACTTGGTCAGCTCCAATCCCATGCCTGCAAGCTTGAAAATCACCGTGACTAGTCCGAGAGCAGCGGAGGAGCTGGAGGCCTCGGTTGAGTTGCTGGAGGGGGTTGATGAGGTCCGGTACGGCGAGGCTCAGCTTCAGTCCATTCTTCCGATTTTCTACGGCGTGGAGCTTGTCAGCTTTTTCTGGGTGATTTTCACTGCCGGCGCCACGATGATGACGATCGTAAACACAGTCCGACTTGCGATACTCTCCCGCCGCAACGAGATACGGATCATGCAGCTTGTCGGCGCGACTAACTGGTTTATCAGACTCCCGTTCATGCTGGAGGGACTGCTCTACGGGCTGGGTGGAGCGGCCCTGGCCCTGGGGCTGATCGCGATTACATATGAGCTTGTTCTCAGATGGTTCGAAGGGCAAAGCCTCTACAACCCTATGATAGGTTTCGATCTTCTCATGAGCAACATAGGAGGCATTCTGTTCTTTCTCGGCGGACTCATCGGCGTGATCGCCAGCCTGGTAGCCGTGGGACGGCATCTTGAAACGGATACGTACCAGCCTGCGCCGCGTCCCCAGGGGGCGACCGCATGAGCAATCGATGGTCTCAGCTTGCATTCCAGACAGTGGTCGCGGGGCTTCTCACCCTCACTCTGTGGCTTCTGCCGGTCATGATCATCGCCCAGGAGTCAGGAGACAACAGCGAGGATGCCGGAGAACAGCGTGACCAGCTTGAGGAACTGAGCGAGCAGAGCGCAGAGCTGAGGCAAGAGATAGCCGAAATGGAGGCTGCCGAAGACCTTGCAAGCGATGAGCTACGGGAAATTGACTCGGGACTGTGTCTGGCAAGAGAGAGACTGGCAACCACCACGAGAAACTACGAGACCAAGCGAAGCCTGGTGGATCAGCTCAACGAGGTCCATGTGCAGGCTGTTGCCGATCTGGAAGCCGCCCAGAAGAGGTTCGAAGCACGGTTGGTGGAGTGGTACAAATCCGGCGCGGGCAGCATGCTCAGTAGTCTGATCACCACCGGTGATCTTTCTGATTTCCTCTTCGCCATGTCCTACACTGAGGCGATTATCGAGAATGACCGCGAGACAATTGATTTCATACGTGAGCAGAAGGGCCGGATTTTCGAAGAGCGCGAGCGACTGGACGCCGAGATAGCCGAATGCGAGCGGCTTATTGGGGAGTTGCGCGAGGAGGAGACTCGCTACGAAGAGCTGCAGGCTCGAAGACATGCCAGGCTCTCGCAGATTGCAGGCGATGTCCATGCTGCGGAACGCGCTCTGGAGGAAATGGAAGCGGCCAGCTATGAGATCGCAATGATCCTGCAGGTATCCCAGTACACCGGAACGGTCGGGCGGCTCATAAAGCCGGTCGATGCGGCCTTCGGCTCCGGTTTTGGAATGCGTCGACATCCGATCCTGGGAATCATGCGGGCGCATAGCGGGGTCGACATGGGCGCCCCGGGAGGAACCCCCATTCATGCCGCCGGAAGCGGTCGTGTGGTCTATTCCGGCTGGAAACGTGGCTACGGATACACCGTGACCATCGATCACGGCTCCGGACTGGCCACGCTCTACGCCCATTGTTCGAGTTTATTAGTGACAGTGGGGGAAACCGTCTCTCGAGGCCAGGTGATAGCCAGGGTGGGTTCCACAGGGCTTTCCACAGGCAATCACCTGCACTTTGAAGTCCGTATAAACGGCGATCCGGTCGATCCCGTGCCTTATCTGACCGGCGGCTAAGCCGCTGGACGCAAACCTGGAGACACATCACAAATGAAAGACAAATCCCGATTGCGCCGAATTTACAACATCTCAATCTCACTAATCATAGTTTTCTCCTTCGTTTTCGGTTTCCAATCCGCAGGGCTTATAAAGCTCTTGCAGAGTCACGAAAAAATGCCGGACTGGGCGACACGGGTCGTTTCAGGTCTCGCTCCCGAACTCTATGCAACGCCCAGGGGGTTCAGCGAGCGTGACCTTCGAGTTCTCTACGATGTTCTCGGGCACATATCCCTGCACTATTTATATCAGGACGAGATCGATGAGGATGAGATCGTTCACGGTGCGGCCGCGGGAGCAGTCGCATCGCTCGGAGATCGTTATTCGAGGTTTGTGCCCCCTCCCGACCAACAGGTCCTGACAGAGGAAATCACCGGTGAATATGCCGGGGTTGGAATCAGCATTATCGATCGTCCCGGCGCCCTTCCCCCCTGGCCGCTGGAATGCGAGCTTGATGCCGGTGGAGATCCGGAGGATCCCGAGTTCGTCCGTGAGCTTAGATGCACCACGGTAGTGCAGGTTTTTGAGACAGGTCCGGCTTATGATGCAGGTTTGCAGACCGATGACGTGATCGTCTGTGTCGACGGCGAGACCCTTCGAGGAAAAAACGCGGATGAAGCGGTCGCTCTCATCAAGGGTCCACCCGAGACCACTGTTATGATGATGATTTGGAGACCGGAAACCCAGGAGGAGCTTACATTCGAGGTTACCAGGCGAGTTGTGCAGGTGCCGACTGTCGGTGAGACCGAGATGCTTGACGATGGGATCGGCTATATCCGTCTGGACACATTCAACAACCTGACCCCGGCCGAATTTGGGATCGCAATCGCCGAATTACTCGATGATGGTATGGAGGGTCTGATTCTCGATCTCAGAAACAACACAGGTGGACCCGTACCCGCCGCTGTGGGTGTCACCGACTATTTCATTCCCGAGGGCACTATGGTCTATTGCCAGGACAACATGGGTGAGCGGATCGAGTTTCCGGAACGCGGTGAAGGCGATGGAGGCTACGCCCTGGACCTTCCGCTGGTGGTTCTGACCAACGGCAACACCGCAAGCGCATCGGAGATTGTGGCAGGCGGAATACGGGACACAAATGCGGGCTTGCTGGTCGGCGAGACCACATTCGGTAAAGGTCTCGTGCAGAATGTGTTTACACTTGTAGACGGGTCCGGGCTCGTGCTCACTACGGGTGTTTATCTCACAGCAGGAGGGCACGAAATAAGCGCCGACGGACTCGAGCCGGATATCGTCAGCGATCTCGATCCAGACCGCCTTCGCGAGCTCGATCCGGAAATTGACTCTTTCCTTACTCGTATGGAGGAAATTAACGAGGAGTATTCCGCGCTGAGGCAAAGGATGTGGGAATACGTACGGGGGCATGATTTCCAGCGCGATACAGCAGTGGAGGTCATCTCCAGGTGGATTACCACCGGAGTGATGCCTTCATCGGAAGATTTCGAGTTCACAAAGAGCGTCTCGAAAGATCCGGATGTCGAAGGTGAGGTCGATGAGGCCGATTCCAACCTGTCGAATGAGTGATTGCATCTGACGGAATCTGAACTGGAAGGACTGAAGATTATATGGCTGAAATCGAACAACGCTGCGCGATCCTTGTGGACGTGCAAAATATGTTTTACTCCGCCAAGCATCAATACGGCGGGAAGATCAACTATGACTACCTTCTGGAGGCCACGAGCAGGAGACGGAAAATTGTACGGGCGATCACATACGCGGTCCAGACGCCGGAAATCGACCAGGAGAAGTTTGTAAGTCTCCTTTATAACCTTGGTTTCGAAGTCCGCATGAAGGACTTGAAAATACGCGCGGACGGTACCGCCAAGGGCGACTGGGATATGGGTATCGCGATCGACGCCATCAGCCTCGTGGACAGGGTCGACTGCATCGTCCTGGTTTCGGGAGACGGCGACTATGTGCCTCTGGTCGAACACCTCAAGGCTCGAGGGTGCCGGGTGGAGGTTTACTCGTTTCGGTCCAACACCGCGCAGGAATTGGTTGCCTCGGCTACCGAGTACTACCCTATGGATGAGAAGTTCGTATTTCGGACGGGGAGAGACAGGAAGCCGTAGCCCCGCCGAAACCTTGGCGAAGGCGGGCAGGACCCGGGGATCCACTTGAACAGGTTTCTTTCCCATCTGGTTGTCTCTATCTTCATCCCACTCACTCTTGCATTCCCTCTCGTCGCGCAGGATGCCCCCCCTGCCACGAAGCCCGCACTTTACACACTAGACGGAGACGACATCACTATCGAATCCGACGAGTCAGGTGCCCGGCGCCTCCAGGCGCAAGGCAATGTGCTGCTCACGTACTCCTTCGACGGCGATGTTTGGGTGCTCTCCGCCGGGTTCATCGAGTATATCGAGCGTAGTGAGATTCTCGAAGGGCAAGAGCGGTTCGCGGAGCAACGGGCGGTCGCCGAGGGCAACATCGAGCTTGAGGGTCCGGGCCTGTCACTCGCCGCACCGGGATCGATAACCGTCGACCTCCTTGCAAAGCGCCTCGAGAGCGACTCGAATGATATCCACCTCGTTTTCGAGAACGGGGAGCTGACCACCGACAAGCTCGAGATGAGGGCAATCGCCACGGAAGGAGACTCGAATGTGGTGATTGTCGATACGGACGAAAGAACTGTCGCGGTCTACGATCTCGGTGGGTTGGTGAACGATATTGAATTGCCCGATGAGGAAGAGGAGGGCAATCTATTCGGCTCACTCAGGTTCGATTTCCGCACGATCACGGTCGAGACCGAGCGCACGCGATTGACGGTCGAGGACGGAAAGCCGATTCTTCTGGAATGCCTGGACCGGTCGGTGGTAACCAGCGCATCGAACACGCTTACCATGCCGTCGTTCAGACTGTCGTTCGATCCTCCCACGCTCACAGGCACCGGCGGGATTGATTTGCTGATCGGGGAGGAGACGGTGATCGAGGCTGCGAGCCTGTCTATCACGTACCCTCCCGACGGCGGCATGTATGCGGAGCTCGCGGGAGGCGTCATATACGAGAGTCCGGCGGAGGGTGTCCCTGAGCAGGTTACTATAAGAAACCCGGCGGGAACCTTCTGCGCGGATCGAATCACGATCGAGGTCAATCAGGACGGCACTCAGCGCATCAGCGCATCCGGCTCCGCAATGTTTGAGATACCGATAGGTGATATAATCGAATAGGTAAACGGGGAAGACGAATAGTCGAATAGGAGGCGATCCTCTATAAGTAGGTACTTCAGAATACCCGCCTGGGTTTTTACTTTCCTCCTGGCGTCGCTCTTGCCGGCGTTACCTGTTGCGGCTGACTCGGGGATTGAGGTATGGATCAAAATACTAGGGCCAGGAATCGGGGCAGGACTCGAGGCATATTACGAGGCCGTTGCCGTCAGCATCCTTCTGACAGCAG
>CBDUXL010000251.1:0-5380 GCA_965371155.1 uncultured bacterium
ACCGAAATAGACCCGACCCCCCAGGAGCACGGGCTGGCCGGTCCAGCCAAGACCCGGCCATGGCGACCCGGGTGTGAGGGCATCATCCCCGCGCTGCTCGTATGGTCCTTCGTACTTGATCCTTGTCCGAAACCGCCACAGCAACTTTGGTCTTCCGGGTACGGTTCCGACAGCGGAGAGATTGCGCTCTGGGTTACCTCGAAACATGGAGAGGTCTGCAAGAAGCAATTGGGTTTCTGAGAATGTGAGAGGAACGAACTCCTCAACTTCCACAACGGATGTTTCTTCGCTGGATGCTACCGAGAGTTGTCCGTTGTCCGAATCACCGACGGGACCACATCCGAGTAGAGTGGTCATCAGAATCCACGCGACGGGTGAGAATAGAAACCGAAGCGTGCAACTTTCATGAACGTTCAATGGAAACATGAAGGGATCAAGGGTGGCACCCGGACCCGAACCTGACGATTCTTACATTTTCGTTTGCCTAATAGAACAAGAAAAACGGCTGTTCATCCCCTCCACGATCCATTGGGGCGATCAGTGTCAGGTTAATCCTCGACAGGCATTCCTCAAGGTGCGCGACAGTGATGGTATCCAGGTTATGCTCACCGCTCAACAGTGAGGTGATGGAGTCCTTCAGAATCACGAGGTCTCGACGAGCGAGTGTGATTGCGTCCTCCGGAGTTCCGTAGGCGGGATCAAGCACAATGCCGGCAACCATTTCGAGGTGCGAGCGCTGGAGATTTCGACGGTAGCTGTCTATCGGTGCACCTTCTGTAACCTCGGTCCAGATTGCTCCCCTTACCGTGTCGAAAAGCTCGACCATGGTGAAGATTTCTTCGCCCTCGGGCATCCTCACCTCGTTGTTAACCACTCGCTGAAGCACTATCGGATCGTAGATCCATGTGAAAGTCCAGGATTGCAGATCCAAAACATACGCGTGGAGATCGAAGTCTTTCTGGGCGTAGTAGGTCAACGACCGATCAAGTCCCGGCAAGTGCTCCATGCCGAGCATGTTTATCAGGTCGGCATCAAACTGATATTGATCCGAGCTCCAGATGAACTCGTCGAGGAATTGCAGCGCGCGCCTTTGCTCGGCAGCGCTGACAGGGACGAGGGCGAGATGCGCGCCGGGATCGCCGACATGGTCGCGGTAGCCTCGAACGCCGCCGATCAATCTGGGGACATTCATTGCCGCGAGGTAATAGTCAAAGAAAGCGTAGAAGAAAGCGCGACGGATCGTGGGCGGACGCGTACCCGGATCGCTCCAATGCTCGAGGATCCTGTCGATGAGTTCATTGGCTACATCCAGACGCTCCAGGTGATAGCGAACAAGATCATCCCCCAGGTTCCATGCAACAGCATCCGGATCCATGGCGAGTGCCCAGCCGTACATGTCCTCGTCCGTGGCATAACGCAATTGCGCTTCCGGAGCACGGCTTGCGACCTCGTTCAGGGCCTCCAGCTCCTCCTCGGGCGTCTCCGCTTCTATTGGCGCGTAAGCGTACTCAATCGCCCACCGATCGTAGTCTCCGAGCGAGGTCTGGAAGTACTCGCCCTGGAGTTCACCTGATGGAGCCACATTCGAGCCTGTGTAGTCCATGATCGACTGAGACAATCCATGTCGCCTGGTCCAGAAACCCTGGTGAAGCTTGTGATGGGGTGTGGCCGCACTGCCCGCAAAATTGTGTTTCAGGCCCAGTACATGACCGACCTCATGGCCAATCAAGCTGACGATGTACTCGTGTATGAACTTGTCTTCCTCCTCGCTGCCCGGTTCCATACCTCGCGCGTGGAGCACCGCTGCCGTTCGGGCGCCCTCAAATGCGTGAATCGCAGCGAAATGGTCCTGCGCGCCCCTCCCCGCGATACTCATCAACTGTCGCTCGATCAACGCCTCAGTGTTCTCGTCCCAGGGCACCTGACGGTGACGCAGATTCGGCCCGCCGGGAGGCATGAATGCCTCGAAGACCTGTCTGATGGGATCGACCTCGAAGTCGTAGTTCAAGAAAATAGACCTCATCATATCCGCGTTGACTCCGACATCCGCATCGTAGATCTCGCCGGTTCTGGGGTCTGTCCTACACGGACCGATTGCGTAGTTCTGGCCGGGGGCGATGAACCAGCGTATCGTGTTGTAGCGGATGTCCGCCGGGTCCCAGTCGGCGTCATCCGGCATTTGCCGCACCCGGATAGCGCGCCTTATCCCGATTCTCTCAAAAGCGTCGTTCCACATCAGGACGCCTTCCCGGACAGCATCACGGTATTCGAGCGGGATCGTGTTCTCCAGCCAGAAGACGATCGGTTCGACAGGCGGACTGACCTCGGCCTCGGGATCGGCCTTTTCGAGTCGCCATCGCTGCACATAACGAACGAAACGAGTCTCGGTCCTGTCTGTCTCCGCTGAATAGACCATTGACTGGTCAAGAAAATGCCCCACACGATCATCCACGAGTCTCGGCATGTAGCCGTCGCCGGGAGGCGCCGAGATGGAGAAATGCAACCCGACTTCCTGCATCCCGAGTTCGTAACCGCCGACAAGCACGCGCACGTCGATTTCGTCGTTCATCGGGAAGCCCTGAATATTTTCAACGTAGGTCCCTGTCCAATCTATCATGGTGTCGCCATAGTAGGCGCCCAAGTATGCGATGGGATTCGCAAGCCCCAGCAGGAGCGAGAGGTCGATCACAACCTTTCCGTCCTCTTCCGACTCCGCCTCGATGGCCAGACTCCCGAGGATCGTATCAGAGAAACCCGCTTCCACCGCGAGCGCCATAGGCTCACCCATAACAGTGGAGAACTGATAGTTCGGCTCGATGACCTCGATGTTGTCCCCGTTTCGATTGAGCTTGAATGCGATGTCTCCCCACATCATCGGCGCCGCGAAAAGCCCTTGTCCGGTTCCACGGCTGAGCGTCATCGACAGGAAAAAGGTCTCGTCGAGTTGATCCGAATTGACAAGCATGAGCGCCCTTCTCGCGGCCTCGTCCGTGTAGTATGTAAACAACCCCACGGTTTCAGTCATGTCCTGGACCACTTCCTCGATCGACCCCCCTCCGCCTGCCAATGCGTCCGTCGTCCCTCCTGTCATCAGAGCGGACCAGTCAAGATCAATGTCGCCTTGCGCCCGGATAGGAACGGCGAGCACTAGAAGGAAAATGAAAACAGCAGAAACACGCATTACCAATCGGTACATTTCGACCTCCTGTCGAGAATCCGGGCACAATCAAACCCGGATGGTGAATCTTCTCCATTAGGCTACCAAAGAGGATTAAGAAAGATTGTAACCTATAAGGGGGGCCAATGTCTGTATCGAGCGGGAATTTCCGAGGATGAAATCCTGATGCCCGGGCAAAAGGGCATAAAGAAACCGGGCCAAATTTTCGGCCCGGCTTTGCTGCTTGTATGTAGCGATGGACAGTAGTGGCCTATGGGAACCTCTGCTTCGGGCCTCGCTTGTTGGCGCATCCTGAAACCCGGCTCCCCAACCAGGGTGTGAATCATGGCAACAACAAAACCTCTTGCCCCACAATTCACTTAAATTTTACTTGATTTATTGCTTCTCCACAAGAGGAAATATCGGTTTTTTTCGATTTCTCTATAGCCCCTGTCCTGCAGATTCGTTGCGCCCCAGTCTTCAGACCCTGCCGATCTACGTTCGCACTCGCTCACATCAGCCTTTGTCCGCGATACTCCGTTCTCCCTTATCCTCGATGTCGATCTGAACCGGATCTTTCTTTTCCGCTTCACCGTTACCGGCGGCAGCGGCGATTTTCTTCGCCGCGGCTTTGCGACGCTGGTCCCGTTTCGCGCGCTCCTCCTCCGATAAAGGCTTCAGCACAGTGTACATCGCGTCTTTGCCGTACTTGAAGCTAACCTGGCTGCGGCGGTTGATTTCATCCAGCTTCTCGAAGGTCATCTTGCCGTTTTCGTCGGTGTTCTGATCCAGTACGTGGCAGAGAACCTCCACCAGGTCGGGATCGAACTGCGTACCGGCGTTTTTCTTCATCTCCTGCTTCGCGACCTCGACCGGCAGCCCCCTCCTGTACGGGCGGTCGGAGGTCATCGCATCGAATGCATCCGCAATCGCAAGAATCCGCCCCAAAAGCGGGATCCTCTCCCCCGGAACACCCATGTACCCACGACCGTCCATTCGCTCATGGTGCATCGTCAAACCGTCGTACGCAGGCCCGAGAAACTTAATCGGCTTAAGAATCTCAGCCGATTTCCTGAGATGGTCCTTCATCTCCTGGAACTCATGCTCATCGAGACGGCCCGGCTTTCCGAGGATCAGCTCGCTCACTCCGATCTTGCCGATATCGTGAAGGATTCCCGCTCGCTCGACATACTCAAGTGTCTGCTTGTCGAATCCAAGTGCTTTTCCAAGTTCAACCGCAAACAGCGCCACACGCTCCGAGTGACCGATCGTGTACTTGTCTTTCGCATCGATTGCGCTCGACAGCGCTCGGATAGTCTCGGTGTAACCGTGACCCATCTCCTCGTAGATTTTCCGGTTCTCGATGTTAGCCGCCGCCTGATGAACAACTATCTCGAGAACACGCACCCGGTCCATGTCCAACTGCTCTTCGTCCTCGAGGTAGATATCAATGTACCCGAGAACACCGCGTGGACTCCTCAGCGGGATCGAGAACAGAACTCCCCGGTCGATCAGTTCATCATCGAATACTCTGACCGACAGCGGATCATCGAATTCCGAGAGGAGCGGGCGCTGATATATGTCATCGAGCTTCTGGAGACGCTCGGCGATAATGCCCTTTTCTCTGCCGCGCTCGAAGAAGTCGCGAAGGAGATCGCTGCCCTGGTGAAACTCCACGAATAGGTTGTCGGGATCGACAAACACTACTGCGTATTCACTCTCGGGATAGATGTTCCGAATCTCGTGTTCCACAGCATCGAGGACTTCCGCACTGGTCTCCGCCATAAGGATGGACTCGCCGGCATCGTGGATAGTTGTGAGCTCCTCGATCCTGCTTTTCGCTGTACGGAACAGGCGGGCATTTTCCAGCGCAATGCCGGCCTGGCTCGCAACAACTTCCAGCAAATCGAGGTCGTCCTGAGTGAACGCCTCATGACTTGACTTGTTGTTGACATTCAAAACACCCAGCAGCGCGCCGTCGCGACCTTTTACCGGAACACATATGAGCGAATTCGTGTCGTACCGCTGCGCCTTTTTCCCTGCCGACGCCTTGTTCCCGAACCTTGGATCGTTCTCGATATCACGTATAAACAAGCTCTCACCGCTCTTCGCAACAATACCGGAGATACCCTGGCCAACCTTGACGACTGCCTTCTTAATAACACTTTTGGGAAGCCCCAGCGCGCTTCGAATCCGAAGAGTCTCCGTCCCAGGATCAATCAC
>CBDUXL010000252.1:0-5314 GCA_965371155.1 uncultured bacterium
TCTGCCGCGAGCTTGGTGACCTGGCTTTCCTTTCGATCTCTCTTGGCAACCAGGGATTTCTACTCAAAGACCGTGGCGACATGGACGGCGCGATGGCGCTCCACAAGGAGGAGGAGCGCATCTGCCGCGAGCTTGGTGACCTGCATGGCCTTCAGGCCTCTCTTGGCAACCAGGGGATAATACTCGCTCAGCGCGGTAACCTGGACGGAGCGATGGCGCACTTTAAGGAAATGGAGTGCATCTGCCGCGAGCTTGGTGATCTGAATGGCCTTCAGGTCTCTCTTGGCAACCAGGGGGTAATACTCGCTCAGCGCGGTAACCTGGACGGAGCGATGGCGCATTTTAAGGAAGTGGAGTGCATCTCCCGCGAGCTTGGCAACCCGGCTAGTCTTCAGATATCTCTTGGCAACCAAGGAGAGATACTCAAAGAACATGGCGACCTGGACGGCGCGATGGCGCTCTACAAGGAGAAGGAGCGCATCTGCCGCGAGCTTGGTGACCTGGCTCACCTTCAGTCCTCTCTTGGCAACCAGGGCGAGATACTCAAGATCCGTGGCGACTTGGACAGCGCGATGGCGCTCTTCAAGGAACAGGAGCGCATCTGCCGCAAGGTTGGCCTACCAGATAGCCTGTCGTGCTCCCTTGCGTACCAGGCAGAAATAGTGGCCAAGAAGGGAAAGCCAGACGAGGCCCTTGCGCTAGCCGAGGAGGCGTACCGTCTGGCCACCGAGCACGGCTATGCGCAGATCGCCGAAAAAGAGATCAAACCCATACTCGACAAAATCCGCTCGCAGTTGGAGTGACCGCACGTTTATCTTGCTGACGTCTATTTTGCCTGTTACCGGGGAAGAAAAAAACGCTGACCGGCATCGACCGCACAACGAACACTCCGCTTACCGCTGCTTCCTTCCGGACCTGACGGGATTCGCGGCGTCCGATCGCGGACGCTCCGATCAGCGACTTGAGTATACCCAACGATCCTCATCCCGGCAAGGTGCGATTTAGCAGAGAAAAAAAACTACCCCCCATCTGGAGGGGCATTATTAATCTTATTCTGCAACAGGTGCTTTCAGGATATGCGGCCCTTACTGTTCGTCTGTCGGCTCGATGTCGACTTCCACCTCAATATCGCCCTCGTCCGCTACGGCTTTCTCCTCGGTTCCAAGCTCCTCGACCGTCTTCTTGTAACCCTCTTTGACAGCCTCGTAAGCCCGTGTACCTGCGATCTTGGCCTCAGCCACCTTCCCGCCGAGGTCCTTGGCCACGGTGCGCATCCTGCCTCCCACATCGGTGGAGGAAGTGCGGGCGCGCTCGCTTACATCACCGTACGTGGCGGTTGCCTTCGTGCTCAGGTCGCTTGCCACCGTGCGCGCTCTCTCGCTGAGATCGGTGGCGATTTCCTTGAGCTGCTCCCGGGTCTCGCTCCCCGGTTTCGGCGCGAGGAGGATCCCCAAAGCTCCACCGATTAACATGCCGAGCCCGAAACCGGCCGCGAGCCATCGCACGGCCTCTCCCGCATAGTCGTAGTGTCGCTCATCTTGTCCGGTCATTTATCTTCGCTCCTTCTTTCCTATCTTACCTGGTCCTTGCCCTTTCGAGAGTACTCACCCAGAATTTTCGCGCCCTCGGTAAGGCCCGTGTATATACCGGCGATGGAGTGCGCGAACGGAACCACACCATGACGTATCGCGTTGGTGGTAGCCTGCGCATCGTCGGTGACCTTGTCCAGGTTCTCGATCATCGATCCGATTTCCCTGCTCTTGTCCCCAAGCTCCTTCGACAGCGGTTCAATATTGCGAAGCACTTGCTCGACATCGCGCAAGATGGGTTTCAGTTCCCCTTCGACATCTCGCACCTTTTCGTTGACCGTGTCCAAAAGGGACATGATGCGACCGATCATGCTCGCTAGAAACCACGCGACGAACAACAGAATTATTGTCTGGATCACAATGAGCCAGAAAACAGGATCCATGCTTCACTCCTTCCCCAGGGACACCTCAGCCGGATATCCCTAATGGGGACAATCATATTAAGCGCGGACGTTGATTGTGTCAAACTATTGGACAGTTGCCCAAAGCCGACGGTTGCGCCCAAACTGGAATTGTGCGCCATTATCTCGTATCGGCACATTCAGCCGATCCCTGAGAGGTCAGTATCTTTGACTCACACGAAGTGAGGTTGATATACTCGCCTTTCGGGCTGGGTACGCTTAGGACTCAGCGGAGGAATTCCTTCAAGGAAGATGGTCTACCAGGCACTTTATCGAACCTACCGGCCTCGCAAGTTCAGCGAGATGGTCGGTCAGGAGCATATCGTCCGGACCCTGTTGAACTCCATCGGGCAGGGGAAAACGGGTCATGCGTACCTGTTTTCCGGCCCCAGGGGAACCGGCAAGACCACCGTCGCCAGAATCCTCGCCCGCGCGATCAACTGCGAGCATCCCTCGGACGGAGAACCGTGCGATAACTGCCCTCGGTGCAAGGGCACGGATGAGGGCCTGGGAGTCATTGAAATCGATGCAGCCAGCCACGGATCGGTCGATGATATGCGGCAGCTAGTCGCCCAGGTGAGCCAGGTCCCGTTTGGCGGCGGCATGATGGTGTATATCATCGATGAGGTCCACATGCTTTCCAAGGAGGCGTTCAACGCCTTCCTGAAAACCCTCGAAGAACCACCCCCTCACGCCGTGTTTGTGCTCGCCACGACCGAACCCGGAAAACTCCTGGCGACCATTCACTCCCGCTGCCAGCATTTTGCATTCAGAAGGCTTCCAATTGACCTTGTGGCGGAGCATATCGGTTGGATCTGCCGCGAGGAGAAGGCTCCGGCGGAGGATTCAGCACTGAAGTTGATAGCTCGAGCGGGCGACGGCAGCGTGCGCGACAGCATCAGCATCCTCGAACAGGCCATCGCGTTCGAGCCGGATGGACTTACACTCAAGGGAGTCAGGGATGTTCTGGGCATCCCCGACCGGCTGGACATCCGGAGGCTGGCAGGCCACGTGATCGCGGTGGATCCCGGTTCCGTGAGCACCGCTTTCGCCTCACTGATTGAGTCGGGTCGAGAACCCAAGTCGATCCTCATCGAACTCCTCATGCACTTCAGGGATCTCCTTATCTCCGCTCTGAATCTGGAGCAGTCCGAGTTGGATCTCCTTCCCGATGAGGAGCGCGAGTTGATCAAGTCTCAGGCGGAAGGTTTGAGAATCGGCGACATTCATTCCGCGATCACGTTTCTGGCCAAATCGGAGAGCGAGATTCGATGGGAGGATGAGGCTGCGTTGCTTCTGGAGGTCTCCCTTCTGAGGCTCGCATCCGGATTTGGCCGCGAGTCTCGAGCGGAAGAAAGAGAAGCCCGTCGGACGGAATCCCAGACGTCGAAACCGCATATTGTGATGTTCCCGGCTGCCGGCGAGAAGCCTGTTGAGGCTCCCTTAAAGAAGGAGCCTGCGAGACCTCCCGGCAGGACCAGCCTTACCGGCGGCGTCAGCCTCAAGCGGAAGAAAAAACCCGAGGAAAAACCTGTTAACGGCGCCGTTGCCGATACGAAGCCGGGCGTTGAAGAAGCCCCTAAACAGGTTGATGACTCAACTATTCTCAGGATTCCCGGAGACATCGAGCCGTTCTGGAGGAACGCGCTCGAAAGCGTCAGGGAGATGTCGGTAACGGAGTACGTTTTGCTGGCTGAAGCCACTCCATCACCTTCCCCATCCGAATGGCCGGAAGTCGAAGGCGATTCCCCCGCGCCATTGCTGTTGACCCTGCGATATCCTGCGGATCGTGCATTGATCGTTCGGCTGCTGAACCGTCAGGCAACTCTGAATCGCCTGACCGCGGGGCTTGAGACCGCACTGGAGCGTCCGGTCGAGCTGAGGATAGTCCACGAGCGTTCAAGTACGGATTCCGCTGGTCCGGATCGGGAGCAGAAGCAGACGGGCATGCATGATGGCGAGGGAGCCGTGCCCGGCGTGCAGGCTGCGAATGGTCCGGCCTTGTTCCGGGGTGCAACCAGACCTGCGCCGAAAGATCCGAAGCTGAATCAGATTCACAATCTTATCGTTCAGGATTTTCCCGATTACACTGTGGACTATAATGGTCCCGTCGGATGATCGACTGCTGGATATCAGGAGAAATTTATCATGAGTTTCGACATGAACGCCATGATGCGTCAGGCGCAGAAGATGCAGGAGAAGCTGAAGAAGGTTCAGGAGAATCTTGCCGGTGAGCGAATAGAGCACTCCGCAGGCGGGGGGATGGTGAAATGCATTGTAAGCGGTCATGGTGAGGTGCTCTCGATCTCAATCGATCCCGAAGCGCTCACTGAGGGCCATGAAATCCTCGAGGACATGGTCCTGATAGCGATACGGGAAGCTCTCAACAAGGCTCAATCATTGCAGCAGGAGCGAATGTCGGAAGTTACCGGCGGGTTGAATATTCCAGGCATGGGTTTCTGAAAACCGCACTGAACGATGTCCAATCTTTACCCTGAAAGCGTGAGGAGACTTCTCGAGGAGCTGCAGAAGCTCCCCGGTGTTGGGCCAAAAAGCGCTCAGAGGCTCATGCTGCACCTTCTCAATGCATCGCTGGAGGATATCCGGGCACTGTCGGAGAGTCTCATTGCCCTGAAAGAGAAAGTTATTCCGTGCCCTGTTTGCGGGAACCTCTCGGAGGACGGTCCGTGCGGAATCTGCCGCGACGCGACCAGGGACCCGTCGGTGATCTGCGTGGTCGAGGAGCCGATCGACCTTATCGCAATCGAGCGAGCACATGACTATCGAGGCGTTTACCATGTGCTGGGAGGCAGAATCAGTCCGCTGGACGGGCTCATGCCGGAGGATCTTCGCGTGGAGAGCCTTTCCAAACGTATTCTTGAAGGCGATCCGTCGGTGACAGAGGTGATACTTGCCACGAACACGGACGTGGAAGGCGATGCAACCGCCGGATACCTCACCGAAATGCTGCATGAGCAGTTTCGCAAGCTGAAGGTGACCCGGATCGCGACCGGCCTTCCCATTGGCGGCGAACTTGACTACGCGGACCAGGTGACACTCATCAAGGCCCTGCAGGGAAGGCGGGAGGTTTAGTGGCATGACCCCATACCATTTGCTGGAAGCAAATGGCACAGGCAATCATTTGCTGGAAGCAAATGACACAGGCAATTAGTAAACCAGAACGCGCCCCAAATTCAGGGCGCGTCAGGGTGTGAGATACGTCGGAGGTCCCCACACGCAGGCGGGGAACTAATATTTACTTCGATCCTTATCACCCTCATATTTATCACCCTCATATTTATCACTCTCATCCTTATCACCCTC
>CBDUXL010000253.1:0-5280 GCA_965371155.1 uncultured bacterium
GACAACCACTAGGTTGCTGATATCCATCGCAGCGGGCATCTCTGTAATACCGCCCCCGCCGGCCTTGCTTTCCTTCTTATGGCGCTTGACCAGGTTGATGCCCTCGATCGTAGCCCTGCGCTTCATCGGGTCAACCGATAGGACCCTTCCAGTCTCGCCACGATCCTTGCCGCCGAGAACGTAGACGGTGTCTTCTTTTTTGATGCGCAGTTTGGGCGCTTGTTTTTTCAATTGCTTTGCCATAGAGCCTGTTTCCTTTCGACCTATAGCACCTCGGGGGCGAGTGAGACTATTTTCATGAACCGTCGCTCCCTCAACTCGCGACCGACAGGTCCAAACACCCTGGTTCCGACCGGGTTCTTCCCATCAGGCCCGAGGATGACCGCGGCGTTATCATCGAACCGAATCCGGCTGCCGTCGATCCGCGTCTGCTCCTTGTGGGTCCTGACTATGACAGCCTTGACCTTGGCCCCTTTCTTCACGTTACCGTGCGGCAGAGCCTTTTTTACGGTTGCCACGATCACATCGCCGATTCGCGCATAACGTCTGCCCGATCCGCCGAGAACGCGGATGCAGAGAATCTCTTTGGCACCGGAGTTATCGGCAACCTTCAGCCGGCTCTCCTGCTGGATCATTGTCCCATCATCCTTTCTGCTCTTACCGCGCCTTCTCCAGGATTTTCACCAGACGCCACCTCTTGCGCTTCGAAAGAGGTCTGGTTTCCTCGATCAGAACAAAATCACCGATACCGCCCTCGTCTCTCGGGTCATGGACAAGATATCTCTTTGTCCTGGTGATGATTTTCTCGTACAGCCGATGCCTCTTGCGGCGATCCACTGTCACCACAATCGTCTTGTCCATCTTGTCCGACACCACGCGGCCCTTAAGGGTTTTTCGGGGCGGGAGTTCGATGGCTGGTTTTTCACTCGATTCGATCATGGTTACCTCAAATCCTGAGTTTCCTGTCATGCGCTATGGTCCTGATTCTGGCGATCTCGCGCCTTACCTGTTTGAACCTGGCAGGGGATGAAAGCTGAGCGGTCGCCGCCTGGAAACGAAGGTTGAAAAGCTCGCGGGCGAACTCGTCGTACTTCTCCTTGAGCTCCTGCTCGGCCATTTCGCGATATGCTTTCAGGTTCTCCTTGGATTTCATATTCCTTACTCCGTCGATTTCCGCTTAAATACGCTTCAGGAACCGCGTCCTCACCGGAAGCTTGTGCCCGGCAAGCCGCATGGCTTCTCTTGCAAGCTCCTCTTTCACCCCGCCGATCTCGAACATCACTGTTCCCGCTCTCACAATCGCAACCCAGTGGTCGGGATTACCTTTTCCCTTACCCATTCGGGTTTCAGCGGGTTTCTTGGTGATGGAAAGATGCGGAAAAATGCGAATCCAGACCTTTCCTCCACGCTTGATATGGCGGGTCATGGCGATTCGGGCCGCTTCAATCTGTCGGGCGGTGATGCGGTTTCCAGTCAGCGCCTGAAGGCCGTACTGCCCGAAAGCCACATAATTCCCCTTCCGCGCGACACCCGTGGGATTACGCCTGTGCATCTTGCGGTGTTTTGTTCTCTTCGGTTGAAGCATTGCTATCTACCGCTTTCTCGCAGCGTCCTTTCACGCCAGATTAGTAGGAATGTCACCTCGATAAATCCAGACCTTCACACCGACAGTGCCGTAATTGGTCTGAGCTATCTCGTAGGCGTAGTCGATATCCGCACGGAGCGTGTGAAGCGGGACACGTCCCTCACGGAATGTCTCCGCCCTGCCCATCTCCGTCCCATCCAGTCGACCCTTCACCCTGATTTTCACACCAAGCGCCTTGTTCTTCATGATCCGGCTGATGGTCTGCTTGCATATGCGTCGGAACCTCTTGCGCTCCTCAAGCTGCCTCGCGACCGACTGCGCGTTCAGAGCCGCCGAGAGATCGGGACGATCCACAGACTGAATATTGATCAGAACACGGCTTTTAACGTTCTTCTGAAGCTCCCTTCGGATCCGCTCGATATTGCTCCCGCCGGAACCGATGATGATACCCGGCCTGGATGTGTAGATGATAATCTTGACTCTGCCGGGGTCACGTTCCGTTATAATACGGTCCACGGAGCCGTTTCTCAGCCTGTGCTTAAGTTCTCTTCGTATCGACAGGTCCTCAAAGAGGATATCCGGATAGTTCTTTCGATCCGCATACCAGTTGGCGTCCCACTTTTTTGAGATGCCGAGACGGAAACCGGTTGGGTGTACTTTCTGACCCATCAGTCAATATCTCCTTTCGGTCCGACCACTACCGTGACATGGCTAAGCCGCTTTTTTATCGGCGTCGCACGTCCCCGTGCCCTCGGTCGCCACCTTTTCATGATCGGGCCCTTATCGGCGAAAGCTGCCTTCACCTCAAGGTTATCAATCGTGATCGAGTGGTTGTGGTCTGCGTTTGCTACGGCGCTCTGGAGCGTCTTGAAAATAACCCGGGCATTCGGACTCGGCATATGATCGAGAATGTCAAGGGCATGCTGGGCATCCTTGCCCTTGATAAGCACGCAGTAGCGCCTGAACTTGATATGCGACCCGCGCACGAACCTTGTTTTTGCCATCACTTCCATCAGATACTCCATGATCCGCCCGATCAGCCCTTCTTTCCGCCCTTGGACCTGGCCTGCTTGCCGCCGTGGCTCCTGAAAATCCGGCTCGGGGCGAACTCCCCAAGCTTGTGGCCCACCATGCTCTCAGTGATGTAGATAGGGAGATGCTTTCGACCGTCATGAACGGCTATTGTGTGGCCCACGAACTCGGGCACGATTGTGCAGGCCCGAGCCCACGTTCGGTACACTCGCTTCTCGCCCGTTTCGTTCATCTCGTTGATTCTCTTGAGAAGCTTCTCGTCGACATACGGTCCTTTTTTGCTCGATCGCGACATGGTTTATTCTCCGCGGCCTTGCCAGCCTATCCGCCGCGCTTCGCTGAGCGCCGCCGTACGATGAATTTGCTGGTCGGGTTCCGCTTCTTTCTGGTTCTGAAGCCCTTGGACTGAATGCCCCAGGGCGAGCACGGCGGTCGACCGGATTTCGATTTGCCTTCGCCGCCACCGTGCGGGTGATCCACAGGATTCATGACCGTCCCGCGCGTGTGGGGTCTTTTTCCCAGCCAACGCTTGCGCCCGGCCTTGCCGTACTCGATATTCTCGTGCTCGATATTCCCTACCTGTCCTACCGTGGCGTAACAGTCAATGAGGAACTTCCTGATCTCGCCCGACGGCATCCTGATCTGAGCCCAGTTACCTTCCTTCGCGAGAAGCTGCGCGGCCATTCCGGCGCCACGAGCGACCTTCCCGCCCTGGCCGGGAACAAGCTCGATATTGTGAATCGTAGTGCCCAATGGGAGCTTTCGGAGCGGCAGTGCATTGCCGAGCGCAACCGGGGCATCGGGACCGCTGGAGATCTCCGCCTCGACCTGAAGCCCAAGTGGAGCGAGAATGTAGCGTTTTTCACCATCAATATAGTGGATCAGCGCGATATTGGCGCTGCGTCCGGGATCGTACTCCAACCGGGCGACCTTTCCGGGAACTCCATGCTTGTCTCGACGGAAGTCGATCATTCTCAGCCTGCGCTTGTGTCCGCCGCCACGGAATCGCACGGTGGTCCGACCGTGACGGTTCCGACCACCGGATTCTCTCTTGCCGACCACCAGAGCCTTCTCAGGCTTGTTCTCACGCTGCACTTCCGGACTCACGAGTGTGGTCATGAACCTGCGAGAGGGCGTATATGGCTTGTATTTCTTAACCGGCATCGTCTGTGCCGCCTTTCAGCGCTATTTCATGCCTCTTTAACCGAGATCCTCGTACAGCTCCGGAATCGTCTCCCCTTTGGCGAGAGTCACGTAGGCCTTCTTCCAGTCGGCTTTTCTGCCCTTTGAACGCCATCCGCGGCTCTTCATCTTCCCACGGAAGTTGGCGGTGTTGACATCAACTACCTTCACGTTGAAGCGCTCTTGCACCGCGCGCTTGATCTGCTCCTTGGACGCGCGCTTGTCCACCACGAACGTGTACTTCCCGTCCTGGGGACCCGCGGTTGACTTCTCCGTCACAAGCGGACGAACCAATATCCTGTATGATTCCATCTCGTCACACCTGCCAGGTGTTCCTGACCGTCTCGAATGCCTGCTCGTGCGCGATAACGGTGGAGCTGTTCAGAAGATCGAATGTATTCAACCGCTCAGGCGGAAGAATGGTCACTTTCGGAATGTTTCGGAAGCTCTTCCGGATAATGTCGTACTTCTCATCCGCAGGCAAAAGGATAAGGAATTTGCCCTCACGTCCCAGCGTCTCCAGGAAGGCCTTGCCTTGCTTGGTCGATGGCTTCTCCATCTCGAAGTCGGAGATCAGGAACCAGTCGCCGTCCTGGATTTTCGACCAGACCAGATGCCTCAACGCCGCTTTCCGCTCCTTGCGGTTCATGTCCAGTGAGAAATTGCGCTCGGAGGTTGGGCCGAAGATAACTCCGCCGCCCCTCCATAGCCCGGACCGAATGGTTCCGGCGCGCGCTCGTCCGGTGCCCTTCTGACGGAATGGCTTCCGGCCTCCGCCCCTGACCTGGGACCGGGTCTTGGTGTGCGCGCTTGGGATACGGGCATTCGCTCTCTGCCTCTTCAGGCTGCGCGCGATCAGGCCAGCATCCGGCTCAAACCCATCGGGTATGGTGTCCACGGCGACCTTGCCGTGGGTCTTGCCTTCTATGTCGTATATGTTCACCTTAACCACGATCGGTCACTCCATTCAGTCGCCCGCTTTGCTCGCGCATGGGATGATCCGGACTAGCCCGCCGGAGGGTCCCGGAACCGCGCCTTTGATAGCGATAATCCCGCTTTCCTCATCGAGTAACGCCACTTCCAGGTTCCTCACCGTGCAACGGGCGTTCCCCATATGTCCGGGTTTCCTGGTTCCCCTGAAGACGCGCGCGGCATCGGTCGCACCGGACGACATCGGCTTCCTGTGCACCTTGCTGGTACCGTGGCTGGATGGCGCCCCATGGAAACCGTATCGTTTCATCACACCCGTGAACCCCCGACCTTTAGTGGTACCGATGACGTCCACAATATCACCGACCTTGACAAGGTCGAAGCCGAGCTCCTGCGCGACCTGGTAGTCCTCCGAGTTGTCAACGCGCATTTCACGAAGCCTCCGGAACGGCTTCCCTTCGATTTCTTTCTGGTGGCCCAGTTCGGGGTTGGTGAGCTTGTGCCCTGGAACCGGATCGTACCCTACCTGAATTGCCGAGTATCCGTCCTTG
>CBDUXL010000254.1:0-5260 GCA_965371155.1 uncultured bacterium
GTCATCGGTAACACGTAGCTGCACGTAGTAAGTGCCCTCGTCGTACCATCCATGCGATGCCGTGACATCTTCCTCCTCATACGTTCCGTCGTTGTCCCAATCCCATTCATACAGAACGATATCACCCCCGTCCGGATCGTACGAACCTGATGCATCAAACTGAATCGGATCGCCACGATAGAACGGAGGATCGGGGGCAGTAATCTCCGCAACCGCGATAGGATCCACGTATGGAAGCTCATCGGTCACATGGATAGTTGCCATGTAATACGCAGCGAGCGCGGCGTCCTCCGGGTACTCAAATCCGGCAAGGCCCGAGAAGTAACTGTTCGGGGCAGCGTTTTCAATGATGACAAGTACCTGGGACTCACCTACTGAGGACGGGGTGACATAAGCTTCCTCAACCAGAAGATCGAACTCAATGAAATCCGGCCCGACATAGGTTAAGGAATCGGTGAGACCGGTACCCACGAACGATGCCACGTTCCCATTGATCAGTCCGTCTGGGGTCTCAAGGTGTATCGCCGAAATCTCGTTGATGTACTGGGAAGGATCCACAGCACCCTGATGATCGAGAACTCGCACGGTCAGATGCAGATCTCCCCCATACGTGGTTGGATTGACATAATACAAGTCCGACTGGTCAACTACCGAGATCGCGAAGGCTTCATCACAATTCGCGTTAAGAGAGTAATCGTCGGGGATAGTTTCCGGCGGGTTGGGCGAGGGTGCTGTCCAACTCGCTAACACAGCATACTGGAACAGGATTTGCGGCGGCCCGCCAACGACCGGGAACTGAAGTTCGTATCGGCGAGTGCAGACAGCACCCGCGGCGAACATTCCCCTGGGGTTCGGGGCGCCGGGCTGGGTGAAGAACTCAAAGACATCATCTTCCGGCCCCAGTCCATCGCAGAAGTACTTGTAGCCGTTCAATGTCGCGGTCCAGTCATACCCCGGGTTCCCCATCGAGCCCGTGGTGAACCCAAACAAGGTTTCATATGACGTGAATTCGCTCGGATTGAACCACCGGGTCAGACCGTCGGCGTTCAGGAGTCTGAGTTCGTCCTCCCCGGCGTAGAGTATGTCGGTATCCACAATCCCCGCGATGGAGCCATTTCCAATACACACGCCTCGAACATCGAACCCTGTGAATTGGTCGACCCCGGGAAATGGATGTGAGAAGGTGACATCCACTACTACGTATCCCGTGCTGAGATCAGTCGATGGGTCAATCTGAATCGACATCAAGTTCGTGGGGGAAGCTGGGGGTTGCATGAACTGGGTCACATTGCAGGTGAACTGTGCTCCGCGGATAGGAACCGCCTCAATGGCTCCAGTAGCGGGATCGACATTCACCTCCCAGGTTCCCCAGAGATGGACATTACCGGCGCTTGTCGGAGGGTTCTTAGCGGCGGTACCCAGGTCGGGTGAAACCGGGCCGCTTCCTCCATTCGAGCAGGAAACCACCAGAAAAATAGTAAGAACCACCGCGCTTGCTATCGGGCAGATTCGGGACATGATCGAAAACCTCCCTCATTTTCTTGACGTGCCAAAACCGTCACTGAGCGGCTTCCCCTGCCTACATCGCCGTCATGTTTTTAAATATGGGTCAGATCAACATTGAAAATTCTCGCAGGAAAAAGGGGCAATGTCAAGGATTGAGCTCCCTTTCAATGATCCGGGAAAGGCCTTACAGCGTAGTTGAGACCGGGCTGTTCGGGAGGGTAACGAAAGCGGATTTACAGAAGGCGAATGACTCCGTAGAATCCATCCACAAAGTTCTGGAAATCGTACCTCATCACCAGGGCGAAGAACGGGTAACCCAGAGCGAGGATAAACATTCCAAGAAGGCTTTTCAGCGGGAGCCCCACGATGAAGACATTCATCTGCGGTACTGTTTTCGCGACGATACCGAGCGCGACATCAACGAGAAAAATTGCCCCGACCACAGGCATGGCGAGTTTCAGCCCCAGCCAGAACATACGAGCGAACATGCCGACGATCCATCCTGTCGCCTGCTGGGTAACGGAAAAAGTTCCAACGGGTGCAAGAATGTAACTGTCCGCCATGCCCTTCAGGAGGATATGGTGCGCATCCATAGCGAGGAAATACAGAAGCGCAAAGAGGAAGAGGAATTGTCCGATGATGGACACCTGGTTATTGCTGACCGGATCGAGCACGTTGGCGACCGCGAAACCCATCTGATAGCCCATCATCATGCCGCCAAGCTGAACACCTGCAAACACCAGGCTTGCCGCATAGCCCAGTGTCACGCCGAACGCCACCTCTCCGGCGACAAGAACGACTGCTTCCAGGATTGAAGAGGGCATGTGTATCGAGACCGGACCATTGACAATGAGAATCATCGCTGCAAAAAGGGCCCCCAGAGCGATCTTGGTCTGCGGCGCGACACCTGTCCCTCCAAAGATCGGTGCGGTTACGAAAAAGGATGACACGCGGATCAGTATGATTAAGAAACTGAAGAACCAGGGCTCGACGATGTCGAAGATGGATGGCATGACCAAATTGGCCGGCATTCGCCGACACATTAAGATCGATTAAGCTAGGGGTTGGGTGAACGTCGGCGAAATTCCGACGGCGACAGAATGAAACAACCCGGCCCCTTTGCAATCCCGGCGATTGCATGGTACGGATAGGGTGCCTGCCTGCGTTCATGTCTCTACATGAACGCGTCTGATGCGAGGACAACCATGACACACAACCTAATGCTGACATCCCTGCTCTTTTTTCTGTTGATCCTGGGCTGCTCCGGAGGGCTGCAGGCTGACGAGACGAGCGAGACCGAAGGCGACTCAACAGAACCCGCCGATATCGAATGGGGGCCGCCGACCGATCATCCTCCCAGGTTTCTTTTCATTCACCACTCGACCGGATCGGGGTTCCTTCGCCAGGGCGGCATGTGGGAGATGCTTGAGGAGGCGGGTTTCGAGGTTCACAACAGGACATACGGAGACGGATGCGTTGGAGATAACACTGATCCGGAAGATTGGCCGGTCACGTTCACCGAGCACTATCACGACATGATCGCCTGGGAGCTTCCTATTGGCGAGCGATACGATATTGTTGCTTTCAAGAGTTGCTTCCCCGCATCGAACATTGGTTCCGATGCTGCCCTCGAACAGTACAAGGGCTATTACCAGACAGTGAAAGAAGTTGTCCGGGAGCATCCGGAGACGCTTTTCATCCCGTTCACCACGCCTCCCCTCGTGCCGGGAGCCACACAGGCGCATTGCGCAGAACGAGCGCGAGTCTTCGCAAACTGGCTCGCAGGCCCCTACAGTGAGGACGTTGGAAACCTGCCGGCGTACGATGTTTTCGATGTTCTGGCGGGCGATCGACCCGGACGAGGGGATTACAACTGCCTGCGGTCTGAATATCAAAAGAACAACGAAGACTCCCATCCGAACGAAGAGGCCAACCGGGCGGTCGCGCAGCATTTCACCCAGTGGCTTGTCAATCTAGTGTTCAAGTAGCTAGCGCACAAAAAAACGGGACCCCCTCATAGGATCCCGCGACTGATTACCTCTACTTAGGAGGACAAATCAGTAGGAAGGGGGTGGCGCAAGGCGTTTGACACGAGTTGCTTGCATACCCTTTGCGGTTTCAATCATGTCGAACTCGACACGCTCGTTCTCCTCAAGGGTCTTGAAGCCGTCCCCATCGATTGCACTGTAGTGCACGAAGACATCGCTGTCGCCCTCACGCTCAATAAAGCCGTAGCCCTTCTCCTTGTTGAACCATTTGACTTTTCCCTGAGCCATGTGCGTGTCCTCCTTTCGTAAAGATAACTGCGCGGAGGTTTCAAGCTCCAGTACATAGAAAAAATTAACAGCACACCCATCAGGTAGCTGGGTTCTTGACAAAGTAAATCATTCGTACGGAGCGCCTATGGGGATGCAGGCCCTCGCTAGTCTCGCTCCAACACCATGTAGAGTAGCACCGCTGAGTCAAACTTTCAAGCTATATCACTATGATGTAGCCCCAAGAGGGTGATCCACGAGAGCAAAATGGCCCTACCAGCAGCCGTTCGGCAGGTGCTTGGTCAGGAATGCGGCCCAGCCATCGCTCGCAGTATGTTCATCCGGATCATCGTTGCAGGGTGGGTCGGTGGGGGCAAAATTGACTATGATGCGGAATTGGCCCGTTACGTAGATATTCCCGGAACCGTCAGTGGCAACTCCATCGGCAAAATCCTGGGTTGTCCCGCCCCAGGTCCGCGCCCAGTCGAAGTTACCCGATGAATCGAACTTGCTCAGGAAGACATCGTAATAACCATTTGAGGTGTGGGGCTCCCCGCCGTCCGGGTCGAACTCGGCTGTGCCCCTGAAATGGCCCGTAACATAGACATTCGCGGAGCCGTCGGCGGCAACTCCAAAGCCACGATCCCGGTCTGACCCACCCCAGGTTCGCGCCCAATCGAAGTTGCCTAATGAATCGAACTTGCTCAGGAAGACATCCTTCTTACCATTCGATGTGTGCGGATCGCCGCCGCCGGGGTCGAAATCGACTGTGCCCCTGAAATCGCCCGTAACGTAGACATACCCAGAGCTGTCAGCGGCAACTCCATAGCCGCCATCATGGCTTGACCCACCCCAGGTTCTCGTCCAGCCGAAGCTACCCGATGAATCGAACTTGCTCAGGAAGACATCCGTCAAACCATTCGAGCCGTGCGGATCACCGCCGCCAGGGTCGAAATCGACCGTGCCGTAGAACTCGCCCGTAACGTAGACATTTCCAGAGCTGTCAGCGGCAACTCCGTATGCCCATTCTCCTACCGGTGCACCCCAGGTCCGCACCCATTCGAAGTTGCCCAATGAATTGAACTTGCTCAGGAAGACATCCACCCAACCATTCGAGGTGTGCGGATCGCCGCCGTCGGGGTCAAAATCACATGTGCCCGCGAAATTGCCCGTAACATAGACATTCCCAGAGCCGTCAACGGCAACTCCATTGACCCAACCACCATCTGACCCACCCCAGGTCCGCGCCCATCCGAAGTTACCCGATGAATCGAATTTGCTCAGGAAGACATCCCAGCCACCATTCGAAGTGTGCGGATCACCGCCGCCCGGGTCGAAATCGACTGTGTCCTCGAAATTGCCCGTAACATAGACATTCCCAGAGCCGTCAACGGCAACTCCGTACCCCCAATCATCCCCTGGTCCACCCCAGGTCCGCGCCCACTCGAAGTTGCCCCATGAATCGAATTTGCTCAGAAAAGCATCGTGATCACCATTCG
>CBDUXL010000255.1:0-5254 GCA_965371155.1 uncultured bacterium
GCCAACCTCTTCCTATTTTTTGGCGAAAGTCGAGGGGACGCTCGCGGTCCCGGTTAAGATGCGTCCAGCATAATCAAATCACGGATGCACGTGTATGGTTTCATGACTTAACTGCAGAATGAACGGCATCCCTCCGATAATTTCCTCTCCCGCTCAGCCTCTTTCCTGGCGAACTGAGATTCCAGGCATCCTTGGGGTAACTGCGATTGTCCTGCTTCTGTTTTGGCCGACGCTGAACGGAAGTCGCACGATAGTCTCAGATACATGGCATCTGAACTACCCCTGGGCGAGGGAACTGAGCGACGAGGAGCTTGCACGCGCCGAGGCTCGCGGCGAGGCTGCGACAATCAAGGAACCCTACATACTTGACACCGACTTGTACTTCCAGGTCTACCCCTGGTACTCAGTCGCTAAGCGTGAGCTTGCGAATGGTCGCTGGCCGCACTGGAATCCGCACGCGTACTGCGGATCGGCGCTCTATGCGAACCACCTCGTCCCGGTGCACCATCCGCCACTCCTCCTGGCGCTGCTGTTTGCACCGCTTCAGCAAGTGCATACGGTCTCGGCATTCCTGGCCTATTGGATAGGCGGGATAGGTTTATATCTATACCTGCGCACCCGCAGATTGAGATTGTCCGCATGCCTTGCCGCGGTCGGATTGTACCTGTCATGCGGACATTACATGCCCCTCTGGACCTATCAGCTCCCCGCGATCATGTACTACCCCTGGATACTCTGGGCGTCCGATGCTCTCGAAGCTCGCCCTTCAATAGTAAGAGCGCTTCCTCTTTCCCTGCTTGTGGGGCTCCAGTTAGCTTCCGGGCATCCCGCCTATGTGGTCCCATTTCTCTATCTGGTTTTTCTGCATCGGGTTCTCATCTGGGTGTTCGCTCGCAAGCCTGTTTCATGGTGGCTCAGGCGATTGGCTATTCTGGCAATGGCGTTTCTTGCGGCAGGGCTTATTTCGGCGTTTCAGAACCTTCCCACCTTCGAGCATCTCAGTCTAAGTTCTCGCGAAGCCATACAGGAAGCGAGGACACACAAGCCCCCCAAGACCCTGCAGACTCCTTCCATTTCAAACGAGTCAGAAACTGAAAAGAAAATCCCGGATCTCGTGGAAACTGAGCCATCGCGACTCGCAGTGCTTTTTGCCCCGGTTTTCCAGCGCCGCAACGGTCAGCAACATCCCTACATCGGGATTCCGCTTCTCCTCCTGGCCATTTTAGGCATGCTGAAACTAAGGCCTTCTTCCGAGCGCGCGGCATTGATTGCCCTGCTTGTTTTGTGCACGCTTATTTGTGTGCCCCAGATTTTCAGGAGTGTAACGAGATTCATCCCCGGTATGTCCTTCTCACCGTACATCCCGTTCGATCAGCCCCAATTCCTGCTGGTCCTTTTCGCTGGTGTCGGATTCCACTCGCTCCTCGACGGGGAAACCCGGTCCGATCGTCCCCTGAAATGGGCATTCACTCTTTTATCCGTCATCGGGGCGCTTGGATTCGCAGCATTGTTCGTCCCGGACTCGTTTCTCAACCCTGATACACGCTGGGAACTCGAGCATTCGACTCTTGCGTGCATTGTCCTGATTCTCGGGGTGATCGCGATAATCCTTCCTGCGGCGGCGTGGTGGAGAAGTGAACGACAAGGGTGGCTGCCTGGATATTATTTGCCTTTAATACTGATTATCGCGGTCGTGTATGGGCACTTCTATCGTCACCCTGTCTGCCAGCCGGTCCCGTTTATGCCTGAGACGGCCTCAATCGCTGCCCTGCCGCGCTCGCCCGAGTACAGGATCATACAACACACTTCCGGTCCGCCGGCACACGCGGGAACCCTTGAAACCCCTCTTTCTTTCGGCGCGAACCTGCCCACGTGGGCGGGATGCTTTGATACTCAGGGCTCTGATTCTTTCATCCTGTCAAACCAAACCGCCGTGCTCAAGGCGCTCGACCCGCGTTCGGTGGCCTGGAACCGTCTCTCCCTGCCTTTGACCGACCCGGACGCCCTGTCATCACCGCTACTGGATGCCATGGCGGTTGGTCATGTTATCTCGGATGACCCCGATCTGCTCGAACGGCCTGATTCCGGTGCTCCGTCAAGCGAATGGGCTCTCGTTCATTCAGGCGGGCTATATATATATCAACGATTGTATGCTCTTCCGAGGTGGTACCTGGCCGATGAGGCGATTCCCGCATCAGGTTTGGATGAGGCCCTTGCCCTCATTCAGGCAACCGGCCTTCGATCTGCCGCATCTGATGCGGGAGAAATCAAGAGGGTTGTAATCGAGGTGGAAGACTGGCCCGGGGTCCCGACATCGGAGGTGTTCGGGATCTCACCGGATCGGCATGCTGAAGACGGTGATGTAACACTTCTGCGTGATGATACGCTGGAGCTTGAGTTTGCTGTTACATCTCCGGTTGAGAGGTTTCTGGTTCTGTCAGATACCTATCATCCGGAGTGGCACGCATTTCTGGATGGCGAGGAGGTTGAGATCCTGAAGGCAAACGGAGCATACAGGGCCGTATTGGTGCCGGAGGGGGAACATAGAATCGTTTTTCGCTATGTACCGCGCGCTTTTCAGCTTGGCTTAATTATCTCAGTATGCAGCTTGCTGGTTCTGGCGTTCGGGGCGCTAATTGAGGTGAAAAAGGCTAAATGGACCGCTTGACTGGTTGAATCAGGATTCAATTTCTGCGAGAATATGGGGAACCGACCCTTGGGCATATGGACAGACGAGTCTGGATGTGGTAGGTAGGGTATGGTAGCTCAGGGGCTGAAATACTTGCGGTCAGGGTTGCCGACCGCTATTTGGTGTATATTTTGGAGCCGGGTTTCTTCCGGCGCAGAACTGCTTGTGCCGTCCATGGGCGTAGTGGTAAACCGTGACGGCTAATGTTTGTTGCATTTATGAGAAAACCAGGGCGCGATGAGGCAGGTTATAACCTGCTGGAATTGCTGTTTGTAATCAGCATCGTTTCACTGCTGGCTGCGATTCTCATTCCCCAGATTCTGGCGCAGCGTTCGAGGCTTGTTGAGGTTCAGGCGCAAAGGCATCTCAGGAGTATCGGCTCGGTAATGGCTGACTATTCGCTGTCCCGTCACGATGGAAGCTATGCTGATTTCCAGGCGCTCAAGGACGCCAACCTCATCTCAAGGCATGTCAGCCAGTCCGACCTGATCGTCGACTACTCCCTTGCGTTCCTGAATCAGAACGGAATAAATCCCGGCAGCACGGCTCGATACACAATCATCGCCTACCCCAAGCCCGAGCGGTCGGAAGGACGACTGTCCACCTTTGCCATTACCGAGGACAACGTCGTGAGAGTGTATCGCCCCGGTCCGGGTGTCAGCCCGAACGATCCCCATACCTGGGACCCCATCCTGTAACCATTAACCCTCGCCCGTGGGCACCCCCAATTTGTGCATTGAGCGACAAGTACGGCTGAAACCGGTATAATCCGCGTGAGTCTTGATTCACGCAGAATGAGATCGCACATTTTCATACTTGCCCTGACGGCATTGGCGCTTGCGGTCTTTCCCGGCTGCCCTCGTCGTTCAACTCCCCAGCCCGCTCCTGATGCTACGGAGCAATCTGTGGTGGATAGCGAACAGGACGTCGCTGAGGCATTCGATTGGTCCACCGTGACGGCTGAAGACCTGTGGCCCGGTGTTTTCGATCTCTACGAGTCGGAAGGTCCGAGAATGGCGCTCGCATTCCTGGATGGCGCACTGGAAGCGAGAATCGTAGACACCGAGGAAGCCAACCAGGTTCGCGCCGGATTCCTCTACGAGCTCGGCAGGCTCGATGACGCATTTCTGGCGCTTCTGGGTTACACAATCGATGCGAACCGCCCCGACCTTCTCCGCCTTCGCGCAGAGATCACCTGGAACATGGGGCGATATGAGGAAGCTAAGGCTCACTACGAGATGCTTCTTGAGACCGATCCTGAAAATCCTGCCGCAATGGCCGCGCTCGCTCGCCTTTATGACGATCTGTGCGATTGGGCGTCCGCAGAGACCATGCGCGATCGATTGCGTGCAACCGCGCCTGAGGATCCATCAACATTGCAGGTCTCTTTCTACAGAGCAATTCTGTCGGAGGAAATTGATCGGATTACGGCATTCTCCGAAGCGTGGACGGCTGTCAGTCCGTATGAGGAAGCCGACGACCCGATTTTGACACTTGCGCATCTATACGAGGCCAATCTGGGCGGCGACTCCGGTCAGGCGGCGGAAATCGCGAGAGCATACAATCCACCGGAAGGGTTCAACATCAATGTGGCTATAGCTCTCCTCAGGCTCGATGCCGAGAACGGTGATTTCGAGGGACTGGAAAACGACCTCAGGGACTTCATCGAGAAGCTTGGTGCCCTCGAATGGCTGGATGCTCCTGAGGGGTCCTGGCCTGCGATTGCCGATAAGTCATTGGAGACCGCGACTTTGCTCGGATGGGCAAGCAGTCTGGAGCTGGGCAGGGGAAATGTGGCGAGGGCAAAACTGCTTGCCGAGAGAGCCGGCAAGTATCTTAATCCATACGATCTCGGCGTCCTTTTGCAGCTCGCGGCAATTGCCCTGACCGAGGGAGACATGGAAACTTCGGTTGAGTATCTCAATGAAGCCGCGACAATCGCACCGCCATCCGATGTTCGGACAAAACTGAGGATGCTGCAATACTCTCCCCTTGTATCGCCGGAAACGGAGGCGCCGTGGGATTCAAGTGAAGTTGCGTCCGAATTGGAATCCATACTCTCCCATCGCCTTGCTGAATTTCCGAACAGTGCATTTATCCGTGCCGCGCAGGCGGAATTGCAGGGCTGCCGGGGCGACCTCCAGGCCGCGCTTGCGACAATAGAAGAATCGTGCGCGCTTCCCGGCGCCACGCGAGAGATGCATCTCAGACGAGCGTATTACCTTGCGCGTCTCGGCGGGATGGATGATGCATGGAGCGTGGTCGAGGAACACCTTCCGCCGGGCTGCCCATATCTCATGTGGGCGAACATGCTTGCAATGGAAGCCTTGGCGCTCAGCGATCCTAATCTGGCTGATTTGGCCCTCAGAGTGAGAGATAGAGTCAGCGGGGATGAATGAAGTCGCCATCCATGAAAAAACTGTAGGGGCAACCCACAGTGGTTGCCTGGGTCCCGCTTATCCTGTCAGTGAAAATACGACGTGAACCGCGCTGAGGTAAGTCGGTCTTAACCACGAGCACGCTATCGCATCCATGACTCACCATCATCAGAACATGGTTTTGTCT
>CBDUXL010000256.1:0-5235 GCA_965371155.1 uncultured bacterium
TGTCATTGTACTGGAGCGCCGCCTCGACAATCACCACACGACCCATCTCATCCAAGACCTCGCGTTGGAAGTGGAAAGGCTTCGAGAACAGCGGCGTATGTTTCTTGTTAAGGTGCTTGACATAAGCAGCGATACCGCCCGAGTAGCAGTACTCCTCCTCACGACGAGCCCCATCGCGCAGATCCACAAGCTGCAGTCTCAATCCTGCATTCAAGTAGGCAAGTTCGCGAATCCTGCGAGTGACAATATCGAACTTGTAGCTGCCCTCCTCGAAGATCTCATCGAAGTCCGGGTAGAAGGTGGTCCTATTGCCGGACTTCTTGGTTTCCTTGAGTTTTTTCAGCTTGGAGACCGCTACCCCGCGTTCGTAGCGCTGATGCCAGACATGGCCATCGCGGCTGACCTCGACCTCGCACCACTCCGAGAGCGCATTAACAACGCTGACCCCGACACCATGCAATCCACCCGAAACCTTGTAGCCGGTTCCCTCGAACTTCCCTCCGGCGTGAAGCATGGTCATAACGACTTCCAACGCCGGCTTCTTCTCTTCCGGATGCATCGCGACCGGAATTCCGCGACCATCATCCTCGACCGTAACACTGCCGTCATCGTTCAGGATCGTGCGAATCTTCGTGCACGCACCCGCCATCGCCTCATCGATTGAGTTATCAATAACTTCCCAGATGAGATGATGAAGGCCCTTCTCCCCGGTCGATCCGATATACATCGCCGGTCGCCTTCGGACCGCCTCGAGACCCTTCAGGACCTTGATGTCCTCTGCGTCGTAGTGACTCTCCTTTGCTTCCTTCCCGGAGGATATTCCGGCGCTTTGCTTGGGTGGGAAAAGAGACCTGCTGTCATCTGTATCCGCGGTAGGTTTTGCTGCCATTTTTGCCCTTTCAGGAGCCCTCAAACGAGGACATCTTAACTCCAATATTCTACCACAAATCGGGCCGAATTTAAAGAAGCCTCAACTCCGCGATGTCGCCCTGCAAGCCCTTATTCATGCGGCTCACAGAGCACTCTTTGGGATGGATCGCAAATCGAACGGAAAATGACGGTTTGGGTCTTGATGGTAATACCTATAAATCCTATTTGTGTTGTTAATCGCGGCTAATTGTCGGCTATTGTAATACTTTGCTGCTTATTACTGCTATTGCATGTTACTTCGGGTTGTTCTGCTCTTGTTCGTTGTTCTCCTCACTCACCTCACCGTTTTCCTCATTAAGCTCCTCTTCCTTCATAACCAAAGCCAATGCCGCGACCTTGTCTCCCTCGTCCAGATTCATCACCTTGACACCCTGCGTCGCCCGACCGATTCGGCTGATCGAATTCACCTTCGAGCGTATGATAATTCCCTGGGCGCTCATCAAGAGGATCTCGTCCTCCTCCCCCGCGGTGCGAATCGCGCACACCTCCCCCGTCCTCTTTGTCACACGGGCACAGATCAGCCCCGAGCCGCCGCGATTCTGGAGTGTGAACTCCTTGAACGCCGTGCGCTTGCCGTAGCCCCCCTCTGTCACCAGGAGGAGATCCTTGCCTTCAGCCACCCGGGTCATGCCGACGACGCTGTCGCCCCGTCCGAGCCTGATTCCTTTCACTCCGCGAGCACCGCGACCCATGGATCTGACGTCGGTCTCCTTGAACCGGATCGATTTCCCCTGGGCTGTAGCCAGAACCACGTGGTCGTCGCCGGTCGTCAGGCGAATCCACTCGAGCGAGTCGCCTTCGTCCACCCCGAGCGCGATCTTGCCGGTCGATGGTATAAACGCATACTCCTTAAGCGCAGTCTTCTTCACGATCCCGTTCGCCGTGGCCATGAAAATGAATCCCTTTCCCATGAACGATTCAACAGGAAGCTGCGCCACGACCCGTTCATCGGGTCGGAGGCTGATGAGATTATTAACGGACATTCCGCGAGCCGTGCGGTCATACTTCGGCACCCGGTACGCTTTCAAACCGAACACCCGGCCGGTGTTGGTGAAAAACAGCAGCGTATGATGTGTGGTCGTGACCGCCAGATGGTCGACAACGTCGGTGTCCTTGGTCTTCATCCCCCTTACGCCCTTGCCGCCCCGACGCTGCGTGCGGTAGGTGCGTACCGGTATCCGCTTGATATATCCGGTCTCGGTCAGTGAGATGACAACCTTCGTCCGCGGTATCAGCTCCTCCTGACCGATTTCAAGCTCACTGGGATTGATTGCCGTCCTTCGTTCGTCCCCGTATTTTTTCTTCAGGTCCAGAAGGTCGCTCTTGATGATCCTCAGGACTTCCTCCGGACTGGCAAGAACCTCCTCCAGATGATTGATTGTCTTGTTGAGTTCCTCCTGCTCGCCTTGCAGCTTGTTGAGTTCGAGATTCGTAAGGCGCTGCAAGCGCATGTCGAGGATTTCCTGCGCCTGGATTTGGGTGAACTCGAATTCATCTATCAATCGCGTGCGCGCCTCGGTGGCGTTCGCGCTGGCACGGATGGTCACGATTATTTCATCTATGATATCCAGTGCTTTCAGGAGACCCTCGACCTTGTGCAACCGCGCCCTGGCCTCCTTGAGCTCGAACTTCGACCGCCTTGTAATCACACGGGTCCGGTGATCGCGATACGCCTCAAGGCATTCTTTCAGATTGAATATCTGAGGTTCGTTCCCGACCAGGGCGAGCATAATCACGTTGAAACGCGAATGCAGGGCGGTCCTCTGGAAGAGAATATTGAGGATTGTCTTCGGGCTGTACTCTTTCTTGATGTCGACGATGATCCTGAGGCCGGTGCGGTCGGACTCATCGCGAAGGTCCTGGATTCCCTCAACAACGCCATCCTTGACCAGCTTCGCGATTTTCTCGATCAGCTCCGACTTCTTCACCATGTAGGGAAGTTCGGTGACGACAATGGTATGCTTGCCACCCGGGCGGGGCTCGATCATTGCGTTGGCGTATACATCGATCGCCCCTCGACCGGTGGTGTAGGCGTCCTTTATGCCGCTGATGCCGTGAATTGTGGCGCCCGTGGGGAAATCCGGGCCCGGCACGTGCTCCATCAGATCCTCAATCGTACACTTGGGATTGTGAATTAGATGGACGAGAGCATCGATAACTTCTCCTATGTTGTGCGGCGGAATATTTGTGGCCATTCCGACCGCAATTCCCGAAGCGCCGTTGATCAAAAGCGCAGGAATCCTGGCGGGAAGAACTTCAGGCTCTTCGCGACTTTCATCGTAATTCGGGACGAAATCGACTGTGCCTTTGGCGATATCAACGCACAGCTCCTCGGCCAGTTTGTCCAGCCGGACCTCCGTGTATCGTTGCGCGGCGGGTGGATCGCCGTCGACCGAACCGAAGTTCCCCTGCCCGTCTATCAGCGGATAGCGCAGAGTAAACGGCTGCGCCAATCTGACAATCGTGTCGTAAATCGCTCCATCCCCGTGAGGGTGATATTTCTTGTGAACATCTCCGACGGCCGCGGCGGATTTCACACGCCTTTTTCCGGAGGTATAGCCTTCCTCGTGCATTGTGTAGACGATGCGTCGATGCACCGGCTTCATGCCGTCCCGTATATCCGGCAGCGCGCGCGATTTGATCACCGAGAGCGCGTACGTTATGTACGCGTCCTTCATCTGTTGCGAAATCGCAACATCAATAATGTTGCCCTCAGTCGGTTCCTCACCATTCGGCGGGGGAAGGGAATTGTTGTCGTCAGTCTCTGAAGGACGGTTTTTTTCCACTCTCTAAACCTTAAATAACGCCGGACAAACACCGGCGGATCAGTCTTCCGAACCGGTTGATTATAGCACTTTAGAAGGCGGTTTGCGAGTTCAAGAAGCCCCCGCTATGCCGCTTCTGATGGGGCTTTGAGAGCCTTCTGCGACGCCCGCGGACCGGGTTGGAACAACGGTGTGGTGATGTGCATGCCGTGCCGCGTTCCCGTCCCCCGAAATCCCGTTGGATGGGACCGCGGGCATCCCTGCCCGCAGGAGTGCAGTGTTGACGGGAAAAATGCGGGCAGGGATGCCCGCGGTCCCGATTAGAAAGATCCCTGAAAAATCGAACCGTGCACGCATCCAAGACAAGAAAGGATTTGATTTCCGCCCGAATTAATGGGTACAATTAACTCCCGCCTTGCGGGCGGGATGGTTTGTTATGCGCCGTCCCAACTACAGCAGGAGGTCAAAGAAACAATGCCGGTCTACCGACTCGCACCATTACGCATTGCATCAATAGTTTTAGGCTTGATCATCCTTATGAGCCTGGCAGTAAGCTGTAAGGGAGGAGACGGCCTGGTCAATCCGGGGCTGCCGCCGACTGTCACGTTCAAGAATGTCAAGACCCTCCAATACGACTCAATCCTACCCGTCTACCTGCATCTGGAAAGCCAGCAGGTAGTGGAAATCTCGCTTTCGATGGAGTACAAGGATGGCGCCGGAGGAGCCTACAACGCCATGACTCCCCTCCCCGGCAGGGCGGACCCAACAACCCTCCAAACCATTACAGTGCCTAAAAGCGGGACGGAGATTCTCTTCTGGTGGCACGCTGTCGCCGACCTGGAGTACTCGGACAGGCAAGGGGCAGCGGTTGATGATTCGTCCAAGCACGAGAATGTCTACATCCGCGCGACCGTAACCCTCCCCGACGGCGAGATCATCCGGGAGGACTTCGGCCCGATCGTCTTCGACTATGAGGACCCGCTCGACGGCACGCCGCCTCCCTATGTGCCGGGCAGCGCACTCCCAACCGCCTATTGCGACCAGGAATATGATGTCCAGCTTACAGCTTACGGCGGAACCAAGCCTCTAATCTGGAATCTGTACCCGTCAACATCGGTGCTCCCATGGTTCCTGGAGCTGACGTACGATGGCCATGTTCTCGGCGAATTCCCGGAGTTCTATGGCCCCTTGACCATCAGCTTTGTCGCAATGGTCACTGAAACCAGCACAATCACGCCACGTCAATCGGCCGGGCTCTTCAGCATTTCCGTCGAATGCGCCAAGGCTCCCGTTCCCGGTTGCGCCGCTCCCCCGGAGATCTCATTCGACAGCCTGCCGGACGGGCTCGAAAACCAGCTCTACTGTTTCCAGTGCACTGCGAACGGTGGCGAGGGCGCCCTGAGCTGGTCTGTCGCTTCCGGATCGCTCCCGACCTGGCTCGATCTCTCACCTTCCGGAGTGCTGTCGGGCACGCCGCTTGAGGGCAATGCCGGAACGTATGAGTTCACCCTGCAGGTGTGTGACTCATGTCCCGAGGAAG
>CBDUXL010000257.1:0-5233 GCA_965371155.1 uncultured bacterium
TTCCCGACCTAGGCATTTGGTCACACTTCAATTGTGATTACGCACCAGATCGCTTCTGGTGCGGTTTCGGCGTGGAAGACCCAAACTCCCAAATACATCCTTCACCTAAAGCTCAAATCATCATCGGTAAGGAATCCAGGCAAGACCTTGCAGGAGTATTCGTACGCGATGATGAGGGTAATATCTTTATATCCCACAGCGGCAGACTTGGGGGGCAGATCAAAGGGATCAGCAGGGAAGGCTTCTTGTCCTTCCACCGCGGCGATAGCATTGCGGTAATATCCTGGGCGGATTCCAAAGCGACCGAGGGGCTGGTCATCGGTCGCTTGGACGATCCGAATTTGCCTGCCCAGGTCGCTCATTTCGTCCACGAGGTTGATCGCTATAAGGCAGCTTTGAGATCCGGCGAGGCGATATACCAGGTCGAATCGGCAACCAGTTCGTTTGCGCCGGAGTTCTCCGGTCAGAGGAGAAGCTATACGGCCGCGGAAATCATCCAGAGCAAGTGCAATCATGGACCTATAATCAATGAGCTTCACAACAAATTGGGAACACTCGGTTTCAGAACTGCCAACGACCGATGGCGAGACCTGTTCGTTTGCGACAATGCAGACTGCATGGTGGTCCTTTTCGAGGCCAAGACAGACCTTTCCACATCGAGCATTTACAGCGCCATAGGTCAACTCATGCTTAACGGGGCACTGCAATCTCCATCCCCCGTGCGCGTGCTGGTTGTCCCGGGGAAGCCACGTGGGAGGACAGGAAAGGCGCTTGCAGGGCTCGGCATCGAGGTGCTGGAGTTCAGCTTAGAAGAGGGGAGAGTATCATTCTCGGGGCTTGAAACGCTTGTTTCCAACATATAGGACGGTCAGTCAAGAAGCTAGTGGCACGACATATTAGTATCCCTACAGTCTTCTCCATGTACAGGGTGTTGGGCGTTCGTTCAGATAGGCGATGCCCGTTAGTAATCCTCTCGGCCGTCCGAACGCAATCGGGAGAACCGAACCTGTATTGGGGTCGGTTTTTTCATCGAAAACAACCGATGGCTTTCCTCTTCAGCCCCCTGCGCCGATATTTAGCTTTATTCCTCGATTTCGCTTTCCTCTTCGTCCATTGATAACACCGTGAATGCAGACCTTCCCTCTATCACGCGCCCGTCATATAAAGTAACCGTCACCTCGAAAACATGCTCGCCCTTCGCGTAGGTTTCTCCAGGCAGATAGAATAGGCCGTCGCTGTAAATCAACGCTGAATCCGTAATCTCCTCGTCGTCGAGGATCACCTTGACACTCGCGATGTCATCCTTGATTCCGAGCGAAAAGTAGGCGATAAGAACCGAGCGATGGTCGAAAACATTCGCGCCGTCGCCCGGAATCATTCTTACGAGCCTCTGTTGCACACTTCGATTAAACTCGAAGTCGAGTTCTTCCGATTCCGGATCGTCGCCCACGATACGGTATTCGACAACGAGCTTATGATCTCCGCTCTCGATATCGGCGAGCGGGATTTCCCGGCAGGCCGATGCGAGATCTCCCCCCAACTCGAGTTCGACCCACGGGAGCCGGTCTACCCTTGCGCGGGCCATTTCGAGCATTGCGCCCTCTTCCAGAAGCTCTATTTCAACGAAAATGTTTTCAGCATCTTCGGTGATTGCGTGTTCTATCTTCGCCCTTTCAGGCACAGCGCCGGTGAGTGTCAGTTCGAGGTTGTCGTAAAGCCCGTTTGCCGTCCCGGCTTCAATTTGCAGAGGATACTCGACGCCAACCTGAATGGACATTTCGCTTAACGACACGGTAAAACCGTCGCCGTCCACGCTAGCCAGAGCCGAAATATCTTCACCAGCGAAGATCACCTTGAAAGATCCCTCATCGATATCGAATCCTTCCTTGAAACTGCCTGAAATCTCAGGATTGTTGACGAATAGCTCAGTGGATTGGCTCAAGTCGGTAATGAAGGTCTGCGTGAAATCGAACGAAAGAGAAATATCGAGTAGTCCATAGGCTACCATCTTGCCTGCGTCCAACGGATCAAGTGACAGGAGATTTCCCGAGGGGAAATTCCTGATCTCCTCCCAGATGTCGATATCTGCCCGGTCGATCACCCGCCAGCCCTGGCAGAATACCCAGTAGACACCCGGCTCGGGATCATTGCGAAGGATGGTCTCTATTGCTGTTGGGGAGGTCGAGCTTGCGATTTGCTCATTTGTTCCGTCCAGCTTCCGATTGCCGTTCTTGTCGTAGAACAGGAAAAGGTCCGCATCGAAATCAGGATCGGTGCTTTCGCATTGAATACCGAGGAAACGCTCGTTTTCTCCTACGGTAAATGGACCGAGCATCCATGAAGAGACCGGCAGAGGCGAATCGGGATCATCCTGGTATATGACCTGGTCACTGAAATCCCTTGCCGTTTCAAGTGCAAAACTAACCCCATTCGTCTCCTGAAATCCACCGGCGCAGTCTTCAGCGCGGAAAACAAGCGTGAACTCTCCTGCAGGCATCGGCCCTCCGGAGCCTGTGTCCCATGTGTACGCAAACTCCCCTGTATCCCGATCGAGAGAGCCGGTGATGTCCGTGAAATCGACTCCGCCATTGAAGGAAACCTTGAGCGCCGAAATATGAAGGTTGTCGGATGCTCGCCCCTCAAATTTGATCCTCTCACCCGTCCTGGCTGAAGTCGGTGCGGACGAGAGCTCGATGGTCGGGCTTTCGATCGGCAGTTTTGCCGTGAGTGTAACTTTGAATCTCACATGCGTATGGCGATTCGCGTTGTAAAAGAGATGTACATCATCGGCATCCGGGGTGAATGGCTTGGAATAGCCGCTCCCTTTTGTCCAATCGGTTGGAGGCAGCTCATGCGTGTCCAGGAAACTCTCGTATTCCGACGCTGACAACATCGCCGAATAGACTCCGTAGGTATCGTCATTCGGTTCCGAGTACCAGCGAGTGCCATGGTAGCCGGTCTCCTCGTACAGTGTCATGTTTCCTACATCAGAGCGTCTGCCGGTCGAGAAGTTCTGCGGTCTTTGCTCTTCCTCGATTACCGAAATCGAGACCTCCACGTTGTCCAGGCCTGGATTGCCTGACTCCCTTGCAGCGAAATCCATCTCACGTCCGTTAAAACGTCCCGGCAGAATGTACGTGTACTCAAACTCCTCGTTTTCCCTGACAACGAAATACTCGGTGCCTGTGATGCCGAGAGGTGTGATAACATCCACGACACACGAGCCGGTGATCGGCTCGCCGAGCTCGAAGCGGCAATTGCCTTCCGGGTCGGTGTAATCCCAGATGGAAGAGCGGTAGTAGTTATTCCACTTGCTTCTGACGACCACAAGCGCGCCCTCGACAGGTTCGTTGACTTCATCCAGGACCCGGATGTTCACCCGGCCGACTTCGGTATATCCCGGCGCATTCCCGCTGATGTAGTTGGATCCCGGCGGATTGACTGGACGGGTTGTCGAATTCTCGCTCAGCCCGTCTCCCCTTCGGCGGGTTATCGAAAGGAGCGGTGTTCGGGTGTGTCCCTGCCCTTCATTCCACGGGTGCCCCAATCCAGACACCGAATGACCGACATCCCACTGATACCACTGCCCGTCCATCCACCACTCGTTCCATGCGTGATCCTCGCCGTGGCATCCCACAGGGGCGTTCGGGATTAGTGCGGTCCGCGAAAAAGCGACGCAAATCATCGCTTGCTCGCCGCACGACCCGTAATTCTTCTCGTAAATGACCAGCGGCTGGAGGTCATTGCTCCGCTTCCCGTATTCGTTCCACCGGCCCGGTTTCGAGCCCGAAAAAGTAATCCAGTCGGCGACCAGGTAGGCGGCTTCCTTGATGTTTTCCGCGGGTTCGACAACATCAAGCAGGTTCTTGCCGTATCGCCTGTCTTCGGGCAGGAACATACGCCAGAAGTGCGCGTTTGCCGTGTGCTCGTACTCTACCGCAGCGATCTCTTTTCGTGTCCATTCTTCTTCAGTAATGCCGTAGTACTCGGCGTCATGCCGCCAGTACGAGGCGTCAACGCGTGCAGGGATTTCGTACTCGACCACCGGATGGACTATCCACCAGTAGTAGATATCGCGGGGCATCTCACGGAGCGTGCCGTCCTCGGACACGTATTCGATGGTCGTGTAATCCTCTTTTTCTTTGATACTTGCATACTTGACCTTAGACGCGAAATCGTAGATCACACGCGCGTTTTCGAACAGCAGGTCCGCATTGTCGAGACGGGCCATCGTGCGGAGGATTTCGGTTTGAATATTGCCGAATGCAAAGGCCGCCTCATCGAAATAATCCTCACCGCATCTTTCGAACATTTCGAGAAATGCGACGAGTGCCTCGTCGTCAGTCATCCCGCGAAAGAGCGTGGCCGCAGGATGCGTCCGCTCGAAGTATTCCTCTATTTCCCCGAGGCGCATCCATGGATGGAACTCCCAGGAGTACCTTTCGGACCATGCCGCGCCCTGACCCTCATAATAACGGAACGTACCATCAACCGAACCGATCAGCAGCTCCGGCACGCCGTCGCCGGTGAGGTCGCCGAAAGCCGGGGATGCGAAATTCCCGACGCCAGCAAGTCCAAGGCCGCCCTCGACCTCACGCCAATCGGGCGCTAGATAGACGCTCATCCCGCCTGCCCGGTTTCCGACCACGAGGTCGGTTTCACCGTCACCGTTGAAATCGTATCCGGCAGGCGATGGATACTCCCCCACTTCAAGTTCGTCGAAAACACCTTCGACTCTTTCAAAACCATTCCCGGTGCCCTTGAAAAAATGGAGTTTCCCATCACCGGCGCCGACTACGATGTCGCAAATCTCATCACCATCGAAATCGTCGGAGCACGGGGTCGCGAAACCCGGGACGCTAAGCCCTCTTGAATATCCTTCGATTGCCTGCGCGACGCCGTACTCATCTGTGATGAATACCTGTATAGAGCCATCATCGAAGCCAATTGCGTGGTCGCATTTTCCGTCTCCGTTGAAGTCACCAAGCGCAGGAACGAATGCGCCGACAATGCCGTCTTCAAAGCCGGACTCATAGGTGAAACAACCTGTTTCTGTGTAGTCGGGGCCATAGTAGATCTTAAGCCCTTGCGCGTCTTTCGCTCCGCAGACGATGTCGTTTATTCCATCGTCGTTAATATCTCCAACACGCGGCGAGGAGAGGTAGCCGATATCATCTTCGAATTTCCGGTCGGTTTCGGAACTGTACGAGACAAACCACCAATTCTCGTTGGC
>CBDUXL010000258.1:0-5218 GCA_965371155.1 uncultured bacterium
ATGTGCTCAGTGATCTCCTTCACGGTATTCGCGGAGGACGCGTATATCAGCTTCCGGTACGCGGAGAACGTGGCATCTGGTCTGGGCCTGGTCTTCAACGAGGGTGGCGAGGTAGTTGAGGGGTACTCAAACCCCATCTGGGTGGTAATTTTGGCAATGTGTAGCAGATTGGGGCTAGATTCAGGCAATGCCGCAAGATGTCTGGGGTTGCTTTTCGGGAGCCTAGCGTTACTGGAGATGATTCTGCTCCTCAGAGCGTTGAAACGTGGTCGCGGAGCGCAGGGGATACAAGCTGCCGCTATTGTCGCTACTGCGCCTATGTTCCTTTTCTGGAGCCAATCAGGCCTTGAGACTGGACTGTTTGTCTACTTGTTGATGCTGAGCTGGCGCCTGGTCGTATTCGAGGCTTCAGATCCCCGACGCTTTCCATTATCAGCCCTGCCTCTTGTATTACTAGCATTGACCAGACCTGAAGGAATTATGTATTCAGTCATATTTGGAGCATGGAAATTCACCTGTATAGGCAAAACTAATCGCGGAACCGGCAAATCCAGGCTGCTTCTCTGGTCAATAATCATCGTCGTGGCCTTCTCCATTTTCCTCCTTTGGAGGTATGCAGCTTTCGATGCCTGGGTTCCCAATACATTTTTCGCCAAAGTCAATAACGGCCTCCGTCACAAGGCAAAGATCGGGTCCCTGTATCTCATCGGCTTTCTGAACCACTCTCTCTGGTTGCCTGTTTTGCTGCCTCTATGCGCTGCATGGTTACGGAAAGGTCTGATTTCACCATTGGCAAGGGAACAACTCAAGTTGGTCGGACTCCTTGCCCTTGCCCAGATAGCCTTTATCCTTTACGTGGGGGGCGACATCCACCCGAACGACCGTTTCTGCATACCTCTGCTGATCTTGAGCGTTGTGACTGCTTTCGTGCTTGTCCCTGGGGCTGGTGAGAAGGCCAGGTTCAGACGGCCCACTCTCTGGATTGCACTGCTTTTCTTGATCGGGAACCTGGCGTACTCGTTCCCTCCCGCGACGGATATCGACCCTCCGATGAGTCGCCCGCCGAATTTCCTCTCGGCCAATATCGCAGGACTTGCCGCGGGACGACTGACTCCCGGGCAGATCTGGCAAGGATACATGGCACCCAGGCCCGACGCCCTGGACCTTGTCGGGCGTGATCTTGCGGAGAATCCTGATATTGACGGACTTCTTGCGACCGATCAATGCGGGAAGATTCCCTACCGGTCCGGTCTACCTACTCTCGACCTTTTCGGCTTGAACGACCGCAAAGTGGCGCAGATAATTCACGGAAATCTGACATGGGAAATCTATGCGATAGAGATCATCGAGCGTGCACCGGAGACATTTGTCGCATTTTACATCCATCGGGAAGGTCACCTTGTGGCGCCGTATCATCTTGAGAACACCGTGATGAGTGAGCCATTCAGGAGTCGATACGAGCTGGACGCAGTATACGTGATTGACTACAGCTTCTTCGATGTGCTCGGTCGCGAGCACACGTTCAGGCACGAGCTACTCAGATTTGCATCTTCGGTTGGACGCGAAAATCTTCTGAAGCCGCTAACCGATGAGGAGCGAGCGTGGTTTGTCGAGAACCAGCCGATAATCGACGATCGGGACGGTTTACGTGAGATGGTTGAGGCGTTCATGGCTGCAAACGAGGGAGATGAGAGTCGGGTGATTGCGTTTCATGTCGACTTGAATTGACCTCACTGGGACCGCGGGCATCCTGCCCGCCATGACTACCGCGTTCAGCAAAACACCCCCCGGTTACCGGGGGGGTGAAGGTGAATGAGAGAGGAGGCTTATTCGAACCCCTGTGGGATTGGAATCAGATTATGACCAGCTCGGCCTGCAGGGCGCCGCAGGCGTCGAGAGCCTGAAATATCGCCACTATGTCCCTTGGAGTCGCCCCGAGGGCGTTGAGGGCGGCGACCAGATCGGCCGATGAAATCCGCACAAACTGTGCTGGACCTTCTTCAATGATCAAGCCGGCCGACGGCACTGCAAGTGAGAAACCTCCACTGAGCGGAGGTGGCTGGCTGACATCGTAACCCTGCGAGACCGTGATCGCGAGCGCCCCGTGAGCAATCGCAACCGGGATAACCTGCACGCCCGCGCCCATCACGATTGTGCCCGTGCGTTCATTGATTATCACTTTATTCGGGATATCAGGCGTGATGGTGAGATTCTCGACCCGGGAGATAAACCGAACGATGTCATCCCTGTACATGTGGGGGACAAGAACGTTGACGCTTGCGGCATCCCGGGCCTCAACGATTTCTATTGTCGGGAACGCCGCCATGATTGCGTCGCGGAGGTGAATCGCGGTTGTGAAGTCCGGATGCATGAGCACTAGTGTCAGGATGTCGTTGGGCGCAAGGCTGAAATCCACCTCACGCTCGACATAAGCACCGTTGGGTATTCTGCCTACGGTCAGAAAATTCGATTGCGCTCTTGCGCCGGCTCCACCGGCTCCGCCGCCGGCGCCGAAACCTGCCAGGCTAATCGATCCCTGACCCACGGCGTAGATCTCTCCATTCGCCGCGCGCAGGGGAGTCATTATCAGAACACCGCCCTGCAGGCTTTCAGCGTCGCCCATCGCGCTGACCGTGACATCGATCATGTCACCCGCTCGAGCAAACGCGGGTAAGTCGCAGGTAATCATGACGGTGGCGAAATTCTCTATCTTGATGTCTTCGGCATCGACCGGTATGCCCGCCCGTTCGAGCATATTGGCAATCGCCTGCGCGGTGAAATCAACAGACGATGAGTTGTCGCCGGTCCCGGCAAGGCCGGTGACCAAACCGATTCCGTATAGCTGGTTGCCTCGCACCCCGAGAACGCGTGCAATATCTTTTACCCGCACTTTCGGGGCTGCTGCGTAGTACTCGGGCTCGGCGAATTGCCAATAGACATCCTCAGGTTCTTCGGGTTCCGGCGGTATGTCCTCAGTCACATCCGGACCCAGCTCACCGGGTACATCCTGTCCGAACGCGTCCATCGGCGCCAGGAAAACGAGAGCCATAACGGCAGGGAAGATAAACAACAACGATAACTTGTGTGATTTATGTTTCATGACTTTTTCGCGCTTGTAGGTCAGAAGAAGAAATTGAATATCCGCGAGAGAATTCCGTCGCGCTGCCGCTCGGCGATGATCCCCTCGCCCTCGTAAAGAATCTCCATGTCTGAAATTTTGCTCGAAAGAATCGTATTGTCCAGAGTGATATCACGGGCATTACAAACGCCCCGTATGGTGAGAGACGCCGTATCTTCGGCTATTTTTATGTCGCGTGTGCCCTCGAGTACAAGGTTGCCGTTCGGCAGGGCATCAATGACTGTGGCAGTTATTCGCGCGGTGAATACTCCCTGCGTCTGCACTCGACCCTCACCGCTGAAACTCTCGCTCGGTGTGAAGGTCAGATCCTCGATGGGAGAGATCTTCTCGGGCAAACCGGCTACCCATTGCAGGAAACCCGTTACCGTAAGTTCTCCGTCCGTATTCAGCGATTTATCGGTTTCGGTCGTGGCACGATTGGTTGCCTGGGTTGACTCAGAGATGATGATGGTCACAAGGTCTCCGATATTCGAAGCCTTGTGGCAGGTGAAAAGCTCGCATCCCTCCTCATCAAACAGGCTGGTCCCCCAGGCGGGCGTGCCGGGGAGAATCATGGAAATCAGAAATATCGGCAGTATTAGGTAACGCATTTGTCTCATCCTCATGTCATCAGATTTTTTTCTTAAATGGCAAGGTGTATCTCCGCGCGGGAGGGTCCTGTAACGATTGCCGTAATGATGGTCCCTGAGTCGGGATTCCTTACGCGGATTTCGTCGCCGACGGCACCGGAATCCAGTGCGATCCCGTTCAGCGTTATCTCCGCTCCTCCAATTGGAATCGCGACAAGGACGACATCACCCCGTTCCACGACAGTGGGCGGTTCGAGCAAGTCGTGATGCAGAATACGCCCCGATTGCACGTTCATCCTGGCGGCCATCCCGACGATCTCGTCCAGGCTGTTGAAAAGCTCGCCGATGGGGAGAGTTCGAACGTCCACAGTGGTCTCGGCCACGTCCGATCCACTCAGTATTTCGCCTCGGTCGATGTCCCTCGAAGTCTTGAATGTGGTCAGTGTGACCTCAAGGTACGGGCTCGGGTCGAACCGCATGTACAGCTCTCCGTCCACGAGAACTTCCACCGACACCGCTCCAACGTCTCTGAGACTGTTCGGTGTTCTCTCGAGTACGCCAACTACTTCGAGTCTGCCATCGCGGTAGACGGCCATGTCACTCGGCCCACCGTTGATTTGGGCATCACATCCGGCGCTCACCCAGGGTTCGTTTGTCAAAACCGTGTTTCGTGCCGTCTCAAGCAGCCAGCCCGCGTTTAGTGTCTGGTACTCATCGGCCCTGGCCTCAGTTGCCGCAATCGTCAGGCAGGCTGCAACCATGACCGCAGAGAATCGCAGAAAAAGACTGGTTCGTATCTGTATCACTTGAGCTTTCATTGTCGACGCCCACCAATATGGCAGGAGGGTAGGGGGAAAGCGGTATTCTTTTCTGCGGGGGATGTTAGTGTGCGAGGATCGGATCGGATGCCCCGGTTCCCCTCTAGAACCGGACGCTCATGGTTTGGATCCATTCAGCCCGACCTAATCATCCTTAATAATCCGCTTTCCCCCTACTGGAAGCTAAAAAAGGAGATTTGCGCTGTTTGATATTTCCGACCTGACGAATTACCTCGCCAGGTTGTTGGCGATACTCAGGAGCTGATCGGAGACATCGACAGCGCGCGAGTTGGTCTCGAATGCGCGCTGCGCGATAATCAACTGGATCAACTCATCCACGATGGAGACGTTACTCATCTCGATGAATCCCTGCACGGTCTGCCCGTATCCCTCCTCACCGGGTGTTCCGGTGATTGGATCGCCGGATGCGTCGGTTTCCCTGAACAGGTTCTGTCCGATCGTTTCCAGCCCTGCGGGATTTTGGAATCGCACGAGCTGGATCTGCCCTACTTGAGTGAGAGAGGTGTCGCTACCGACTTGGACCGACACGGCTCCGTCGCTCGCGATCTCGATCCTCACGGTGCCGTCGGGAACAGTTATGGCCGGCTCGATAAAGAGGCCGTCGGATGTGACTATGTTCCCTTCGCTATCAAGCTTGAACGTGCCGTCTCGCGAGTACGCGACCGATCCGT
>CBDUXL010000259.1:0-5200 GCA_965371155.1 uncultured bacterium
CGCCATTCCCGAGAATACGACAAATCGAGGAGCGTTCCTGCCCGACTCGACAAATACGAGGAACTATTACATCCAGTTTCCTATGGACGGGGGATCGCCGCAGCTACTGTTCCAGTACGCAATGCTGGCGCACTGGAAGGGCGCGGGAATCCCGGATCCGGGGATCGACGACTTCCCGCTTGAAGCGAACACGGCGGAGGTAGTCTGCCTGTCTGTGGACGCCTCCGAGAGCACCACCTGGTGGACCGATACCGGCAGCGGCGGAGACATCATTCTGGACATGATCCTCCGCGACTGGCAGGGAGAGCTGAGTTCTGAGGATGTTATCAGTCAGATCGAGAGCCTGGCTGTTGATTCAGCTTCGGCAATGCTGCCCTCGGTTGGTGTGACGTTCTCTCAACAGGATCTCATCGATGCACTGCAGCCGCCTGATGGTCCGTACTTCGCGCATGTGCGCCTTGAAATTGCGGATGTCAGCCCTGCGGGACTTGAAGAGGAAGTGCTGATCACAGTTCGCTCGGCCGATCCAATCAGCTATGACCAGGGATTTGGAGTGCCGATTCCATCGGACGCTCACCTGGCAGGCTACTCCCGCGTGTCGGTTCCGGTAGACCCTAACGGTCCGCCGGTGATCATCTCTTGCACAGGCGAGACCGAGGTGTGGACCTGCACCGAGGAGAAGACGTACACCGTAGTGGCCGAAGACCCCAACGGTGATGATCTGGAATACTACTGGGAAGTAGTCAAGGATGATGAAGACCCAACTTACCCGGATGGGCCGACGCCGGACACCGAGTACACAGTAGACTGGTCGGAGTACGAACCTGACCCATATCCTGCCTTGTATGATGTTTGTGTGAAGGTCTCCGATGGCATCGGGTATGACGATGACAGAATCACAGTCACCAAGTCGAACCACCCGCCGGATATTTCTGGTGAGATCACCGGCCTGACGGACGTGTACTGGTATACAGGTGAAGAGACATACACTGTGGACGCTGCCGATCTCGATGAGTGTGACATCCCCCTGGATTACTACTGGGAGGTTCTCCCGGCTAATGAAGATCCGACTTTCCCCGACGACCCGACGGAGGAGAATACATACATCGTGGACTGGTCGGGCTACGCTGCCGGCGACTGGCAGGTTTGCGTGAAGGTTGACGATGGTCACGTCGAAGAGGCACCCACGAAGTGCCTACCTGTTACCAAGCACGGGAACGATGACCCGGTGATCACCGATTGCTTTGGCGAGACCGGGGTGTGGACCTGCACCGAGGAGAAGACGTATGTCGTTGTTGCTTACGACCCCAATGATGATGAGCTTGAGTACTACTGGCAAGTGGTCGAGCATTATGAAGAGCCAACTTACCCAGATCCGCCGAGCGCGGCTACCTATCCGGTGAACTGGCTATCCTACGACTTTCTCACATGGGACGTTTGTGTGAAGGTGTCCGATGGCAGCGGGTATGACGAGTGCATAGTTGAAGTCATCAAATCGAACCACGCGCCGGTTCTTTATGACCCCACCGGCCCGACTGAGGTGGACGGCTGGACCGGTGAAGTGACGTACGTTGTAGACTGGTTCGATCTCGACGATGACTGCGAGGATTATGAGTTCAAGTGGGATGTTGTTCCCAGTGGCATGCTGATTCCTGATTATGATCCACCTCTAAGCACGACTTATACCTGTGACGTGAATTGGTCTGCCTACGACTTCGGCGATTGGGATGTGTTCGCCTGGGTTAGCGACGGCAAGGATTATGATGAGGAGCATGTTGGCGTTCACAAGAGTGAATAGGGGCAGATGATATGCTACGAAATCCAAGCCGATCCGGTATGCACCGACTATGTTACATGCGATCAGATCTGCTCCTATACCGCCACATTCAGGGACTGCGATCCGTCAGTTCCATATAACATGTTTCGTTTCGCACGGACTAAAGACTGCGTCCCCCCGGAGGAAGGCGATTGGTACGATGACAATGATTCAGAATTCATTGTTGCCTGGGATGATACAGAAATCGGTTACCGGTGTATCTGGGCACATGTTTACAGGGAATATCCATCATGCGCAGAATGCTACTCGCAGCCCCTTTCAGTCTTGCGCATTAATACGATAGGAACACCCCCTGCTCCTGATGGCCCCACAGACGTTTTTACCTGCGAGACGGAAGTTGCCTACTATGCCGGCACCGTGGACTACTGCGGCGCGGGGCAAACTCTCACGCGATACTGGGGTATAAGCAACGTTCCTGTTCCGCCAACTTTGTGGACCGAATTCCAGGGCACCTCCTTCACTGTTAATTGGTCTTATTACGAACAGATGAGATATACTGAGTCCCTATCGAGCTTCACTGCGGTCTCACAACGAATTCATTCCCAGCCTCCGATCAGGGGGCTTTTCTTGTGGCCGGAAACCCATGCGCCGCAGCTCCCCACCACCCATCCTGCTTGACATCCAGCCAATCGATGTTATCATCTCTGTCCCTTTGCCATGCGTCGTGGAGCGCGATGCGTGGCGGGAGCTTTTTCTTTTCGGTACCATACGTTTTCTTTTCGGCAACAAACACTTCCTTTCGGAGTCACACAGTGAAAATCCACGAACATCAAGCCAGGGACTTTTTCAAGTATTACGGCCTTCCCGTGCCTGAATCCGGAATCGCGACAAATCCCGACGAGGCGCAGGCGCTCGCCAGGGAAATCGGCTGCCCGGTTGTCATCAAGGCGCAGGTCCTTGTCGGCGGTCGCGGGAAAGCGGGCGGAGTGAAGATCGCCGACAATCCCACCCAAGCATGGGAGCACGCGGCGAACATCCTCGGTATGGACATCAAGGGCCTTCCAGTCGAGAAGGTCATGGTCGCGAAGGCGGTCGATATCGAGAAGGAGTACTACGTCGGGATCACGCTCGACCGCGACCGCAAACAGCATGTGGTCATTGCATCCCCCGCCGGTGGTGTCGATATCGAGCAGGTCGCCGAGGAAACTCCCGAGAAGATCGGCAAGGTCTGGATCGATCCCGCGTACGGACTTCATCCGTACGAGGTCCGGAAGATGCTGTTCAGCGTCGGATTCGAGCCGAATGTCGCGCCGAAAGCCGCGGGGATTATCCAGAGGCTGTACAGGTGCACGATCGAGAAGGACTGCTCGCTGGTCGAGGTCAATCCGCTGGTGCTTACGCCAGACGGGAAAATCTGGGCGATCGACGCGAAGATCAATTTCGAGGACAACGGATTGTTCCGTCACCCCGAGCTGAAGGAGCTGAAGGAGTCCGAGGATACGGACCCGATAGAAAGGGAAGCTCACTCGCGCGGACTTACGTACGTGCGGCTTCCGGACGGGAATGTCGGGATTATCGGAAACGGCGCGGGGCTGGTAATGGCGACAATGGACGAGGTCAAGCGCGCCGGCAAGGGAGTCGCGAGGCCCGCGAATTTCCTCGATATAGGCGGCGGCGCTCGCGCCGACCTGGTCAAGAACGCGCTGGAAGTCGTGTTGATGGACCCGAATGTTAAGGCGATTCTGATCAACGTGTTCGGCGGAATCACACGGTGCGACGAGGTCGCGAAGGGACTTCTGGAGGCCATCAAGGGCATTGAGCTGAAGGTCCCCATTACAATTCGACTTGCGGGAACAAACGAGGAGGCGGGAAGGAAGCTTCTGAAGAAATCGCCGTTGGAGGCGGTCGAAAGCCTCGATGAAGCGTCGGAGAAGATTGTCGAATGGTTGAGCAGCAGCGTTTCCACCAACTGAATACAAGCAACGGAACGGTGACATCATGAGCATAATCATTGACGAGAAAACAAAAGTCCTTGTGCAGGGGATAACGGGTCGCGAGGGCACTTTTCATGCCCGAAAAATGATTGAGTACGGCACCAATGTCGTGGCCGGTGTGACCCCCGGTAAGGGCGGTCAGAAAATGGACGATGTGCCCGTGTTCAATACGGTCGCCGAGGCTGTCGCGGAGACCGGCGCGAACGCAAGCATGATTCTGGTGCCTGCCGCTTTCGCTGCCGACGCAACCCTGGAGGCGCTGGACGCGGGATGCAAGGTTATCGTGTTGATAACGGAGGGCATTCCGATACAGGACATGATCGAGGTCTGGCATCGTTGCAGGGACGCCGGAGTCACCCTGATCGGCCCTAACTGCCCGGGCATCATGTCTCCCGGCAAGTGTAAAATCGGGATCCTTCCACAGGACATCTTCATGCCCGGCCCGGTTGGAATAATCAGCCGATCCGGAACCCTTACCTACGAAATTGTTAACTCCCTGACCAAAGCGGGAATCGGCCAATCGACCTGTATCGGCATCGGCGGCGATCCGCTTGTCGGCACCACTTTCAAGGATGTGCTTCGGGATTTCGACGCCGACGAGGAAACGAAGGCGGTCGTTCTGGTGGGCGAAATCGGCGGCAATGACGAGCAGGAAGCCGCGGAGGTAATCAAGACCATGATGACCCCGGTGGTGGGGTTCATCGGAGGAAGGACTGCTCCTCCCGGCAAGCGAATGGGCCACGCCGGAGCAATCGTCAGCGGCAAAGGCTCCACCGCCGTGGCGAAAGTCAAGGCGCTCGAAGCGGTCAGTGTCCCGGTTTGCGACACTGTCCAGGAAATCGTCGAGCGGACGAGAGAGTACGTCAGAGACGTCTGACAAGTTTCAGTTTCTTTTGCAGATATTATTCTTGCCAGGAATTCAGCCTGAAGGATGGGACCCGTGTGGTCCCTTTACCTTTATGGAGATAGCTCTTATGTCTTACGTAAAGCCGGATTTGGAGTTTATCAGGACCAGGTTCGACAGCATGCCGAACGTGCGGGATACTCCGCACGAGGAGCTTCGGAGGATGTCCGAAGAGCACGCCATTTTCACGGAGTTCGGAAACTGCAACTGGTCTACAAGCGTCAGGAATCGTTCGGCGGCGCTCACGGTGATAATAGGTGATGAAAGGGTTCGAACGCCGAGTCCAACAACCAGACAAAAGGAGATTCTCGATAATCTTCCCGACACCCTTGACAGCGTGTACAGGTACCTTGAAAGGGCGCCGTTCGTGAGGGTTCGGCGGACGATGGGGGAGAACGATGAGTTCTCGCCGCGATGCAAGCTCTACAGCTCAGTTCATCGGCCCGATTGTGTGCGCCTGGCGTACATGTGGGGCAATACGTTGCTCCCATACGACGAGAAAGCGAGCGGCCCGGAGTTGACCAT
>CBDUXL010000260.1:0-5198 GCA_965371155.1 uncultured bacterium
CTGATCCATGATTCAGGCGCTCGCTACTCAATTGCTTCTCTTCGCAACGCTCTTCGGACTCCGCTTCAACCTCAATCGGCGCCGCTGCTGTTTCTCCGACGCACAAATCCGGGCACCTGTTTTCACGTGGTCCAAATGATGCTTACCACAGAGTAACCGGAGCACCTATCATTATTATCTTCTGAACCTCCCCGGGATTTCCAATCTGAGGACCAACCCGACAATCTTCCCCGTGCATCTTCCCATACCATCGGTGGCCCACAACTCCCCGTTGGCCCACAACTCATCGTTGGCCCACAACCTATTGTGGGTTCTTCCATTGGTTTTTTGCCGGTCTACTACAGTTCCTCTTCCTCCATGATCGGCTCCCAATCATCCGATTCCAGCAACTCCAGAGGCACTACAAGCAATCGCTCCGGTTCCGCCTGCAACGCGTACAGGACACTCCCACGTCGACTGATCGCAATTGCTCTCAGATAGGATTCCTCGGACGCGATCACCGTCACACGATAAGTCCACACCTCACCGTTATCGAAGTAAAGCAACTCCACATCACCCGTATACAGCCACCTTCTTGCCTCCGGGATTATCCCTGCCAGGTTCTCCTCGAGGGAAACCACCCCGCTCCAGGGATTTGGAGGCCCCCAGTCAGCGAGGGTCGCGACAGCCCAGCTACCATCAGGCGATGCGGCAATATCGCTCGCCCCGGCCGTACCAACGTAGATCAGATCAGTGTCTCCGGGCGACCGAATCAGCGCCAGTGCGGGCTCGTAGGCGTCCTCGGTCTGCTTGCTTCCGGAACATCCCACAAGCACGCCTGCCCTCGTGTTTGCAAGACGGTCCGGATTGACCCCCACCCATTCTTGACCAAGCGGCTCCAACGTTTCCGCTTCATACACCCACACCCATGCTCCATAGGGTGGCCCCATGGAGCCATCGGGTTGAGTAGTCCATTGAAGCTCAAGATCGTTTACGTATAACTTCCCGTCGCGCTCGGTTATCGCCCACGGGATCTTCCCGCAAGCCGCCTGCGCGACTATCTCAAACTCGTAACCCGCCTCCTCTTCTTCAGCTTCCGACTCACCGAAAGATAACTCGTACACCTGACCCTGGTACGCGTACTGCAAGCCCGCCGCGACCCAGATTGTCCCCTTTTCAGAGACATACAACGCGCTGCACGCGCCTTCCATCTCTAGTTGGGCCAGAAGAGACCCATCGGATGCATCGATCGCCTGGACGATTCCGGCACTTATTATCATGTCACCTATCGGCTCTCCAACCAGAAACACCACCCTTCCGTTTGGAGAGAAAGCCATGGCCGTCGGCGAAATCGTCAACGGCACATCGATAAGCACCTCGCCGTCCGACGGGTCGAGAGCAGCCAGGTTGCGTGTCTGATGAAAAAAAGCCCAGATGGTCCCATCCGACGGGTTCACTGCAAGCGAACTTGCTCCGATCCCGGGAAGGTCCCAGAACTCGACTTCCTTCTCAACAGGCTTCGCGTCACCCACCCTGACGGTGTACTCATCCAGTCCCCATCCCGCAACGGGGAATGCAAATGAGATGAAAAGAATTGCGCTTACAACGATCTCCAGCCGCACGTCGCACCTCTCGAAGATTTAGTATTAATTGATGATACCCCGCCGGCAATCGGTCCGCAACAGGCCCTCCTCCGAACCGATATCGCCTCCACAATCTCATATGAGGTACAATTGCCAGTCAAGACTATCACTTACCAGAAAGGTTCACATCATGCCGTCCCCGTCACCTGTTCCAGTCCCTCCCCCCGCGCCGGAGACCGGAACCTCTCCGATCGCAATGCAGGATGAAGTCGATCTCGTCGATATCGAGCCCTTCCCGATCGACGACGCCATCAAAACCGCCTGCAAGCTGAAGGAATCGATCGAGCGGGTGATTATCGGCAAACCGGGCCAGGTGGATCTCGCGGTCGTCTGCCTTCTCGCAAGAGGCCACCTCCTCCTCGAGGATGTCCCGGGCACCGGCAAAACCACACTCGCCAAGGTCCTTGCGAAAAGCATCGCCGGAAGCTTCCAGCGAATTCAATGCACGCCTGACCTCCTCCCCGCCGACATCACCGGCACCTTCGTCTACAACCAGAAAACCGGCGAGTTCCAGTTCCGCGCCGGGCCTGTTTTCGCCGATGTTGTCCTCGCCGACGAGATCAACCGCGCGACTCCGCGCACCCAGTCCGCGCTTCTCGAATGCATGGAGGAGTACCAGGTTACGCTCGAGCGCACGACTTTCCGCCTCCCTCACGCCTTCATGGTGATAGCTACACAGAATCCAATCGAATTCCAGGGCACTTATCCTCTTCCCGAGGCGCAGAAAGACCGGTTCCTGATGCGCTTGAAGCTCGGCTACCTCGAAAGCGACCAGGAAAAGAAAATGCTGCTCGATCAGGCTCAGGTTCATCCGCTTGAGAAAGTAACCGCCGTCTTGTCGATAGATGACGTTTTGCGGGTCCAAAAGACCGTCAGGGGCATTCATTTCGAGGACGATCTGATGGATTACATCGTCAAGCTCGTATCAAGCACCCGCACCGACTCGTCTATCCTCGTGGGCGCGAGCCCACGCGGTAGCCTGGGCCTCTATCGAGGGGGTCAGGCGATGGCATTGGTTCGCGGACGGGACTACGTGATTCCGCACGATATAAAGGAAATCGCGTATCAGATCCTGGCCCATCGCATGATTCTTAAACCTCAGGCCGGATACTCCGACGACGCGACTTCCGAGCTGATCCGCACTCTTCTCGCCAAGGTCAGTCCTCTCGGTGAGGGTCGATGACGCATTTTCCCTACATAAGAGTGGGGCTGCTCCTTCTCCTGATTCTGGGATTTCTCCTTCTGAGAAGGGCAAGCCTGGAGGGAAAAGTGATTCTGGTATTTGCAGTGCTGGCCCTCGGCGCGTTCATACGTCTGAAATTCTATCTCCTTCTCTTCACATCGCTTGCGCTCGCGACATTTGTGATCGTCGCGCTGATCTGGGCCTGGATCGCCTCCTCCCGACTCCGGCTGGAGCGCAACATAAAAAAAGAAGCCCTTGTCGGAGAGAACGTGCCGGTCAACTACAAAGCTTTGACACTGGCGTTTTTGCCGCTTTACCATGTCCGGGTTTGGGATCGAGCCTACAGGGAACACGCCGACGCCTCAGCCGAAGAGCACACGTTCTCCGAACCCGGTTATGTCAGCTTCCTCCGGCTCAAGGCGGGGGAGCTGTCCGAAGGAATGCAGCATATCATTCCATCAGTGCGGGGAGTCCACAAATTCGGTCCGGTGGCAATCGAGGGCGGCGACCCATTCGGCATGTTCACTTTCTACAGGTGGCTTCCGATCGCTGATGAATGCCTCGTCCTGCCCACCTGGGTCCGACTCGCCGCGCTCCCGTCAGTCCCCGCCAGATTTGGGGAGAAAAAACAGGAGCACCTGGTGCCCCGCGAGGGCCAAAGCCATGAGTTTCTCGGCACCCGCGCATACAGCGAGGGCGACAGTCTCCGACACGTCCACTGGCCCCTGACCGCCCGGCACGACACCCTTGTCGTTCGCCAGTTCCAGCGCGAGGTCGAGGAGGAAATGCTCATCATCCTTGATGCCGATCGCGAATCGGATATCGGCGAGGGCGCTGAGAACGCTTTCGAGTACCTGATAACCCTCTCGCTCAGCCTCATCAACGCCGCCTCGGAGCTCGGTCGGCCCTGGACTTTCGTGATTGTCGCCGATGAGACCATCATGCTTTCGCACATGTCCAGGGAAGCACTTCTGGCGACCCAGTACGCGCTCGCGCGGCTCCAGGCGAAACGGGATGACCCGATCGAGGCCTATCTCGATGACCTACGCCGGCAGTATCTCTCAGCGGCCTGCTTACTCCTGACCGCCAGAACCGACTCGGGACCGGCAGCCGTGCTCGCCCGTGGCGACTCGCAGTCCGGCGACGGCACGCAATCCACGATCATCCGTGTCGACCCGTCCAGCTTCATGACAGTCGCCGATGGCCGCCTCAAGAAGCTGAAGAAACAACGATCTGAATCCGAACACCATGAACCTGTCGTAGGAATTCCTGAACTGAGGGTCTCGAGAGGTGACAATATCGCCGATCTTTTCCTTACCACCGCACCAACTTAGAGAAATAAAACCATGATCCGCTCGAAAATCCTTCAAACCGTTTTCATATCCACTTTCGTATTGCTGCTTCAACCGTATGCAGCCGGGGCAGTCTCGCTCAGCGAAGTCATCGAGGGCATTGACGCCGCCAAGCATCCCGAATCCCTGACTGCCATCAGTTTCACGGGCGAGGTCAGGCTCTTCCTCGATGACGAAAAGGGCGGTTTGCTGCCCGAGGAAGCCAGCTTCCTCGCCGCCTGGCGCGATCCCGACGAATGGTTCTGCTTGTGGGACCTGAGCGACGACCTCCCAGGCGAGTTTGCCTCGATCGGGTCGGGCGCGGGATATCCGGCACTCGATCATGTCCTGCTCTCCCGTCCCGATCTCATGGATGTCCTCCCGCGCGCATGGGCTGTCGAATACCAGGGACCGGCGCTCTGGGACGGCGACCCCGCCTGGCGGCTTCTCTGCCGTCCGGCGGATATCACCCTCCTCACTCCGTCGTTCAGCCTGATCGTTCGCAAGGACGATTACGTCCCCATGCGCACGAGCGTGGAATTCCCTGACGGAACTACCGCCTTAACAGACCTCGTCTGGACAACCGTCGACGACATCCTGGTCCCGTCGAAATTCACCACCCTCCTCGACCCCCCTGTCGGCTCGCTTTCGGGTTTCGTTACGACATTCTTCAATCACGAAATCAATCCCGACCTCTCGGGAATCGAATTCCCTCGCGAGGAAGGCACGCTGGGCATGTCGGGCGGGCCCGGCGTCACGGAAGGCCCGGCGGTCTACGAGGAGCTTTACCACGGCTTCGCCGATGACCCCATAGTCGCGCCCATTAACGATTCATCCGGCGCCTACACTAGCCTCAGCTTCACCTTCTCCCTCTACGTCGAAAACCCCCGCATCATCTCCGAACTCGACTCCCACCATGACACCATTATCGACCTCGCAGTCGAAATCGTCTCAGGCTACGACTGGTCCGGCGAGGACGGTCTTAGCGATCCATCCGGCAAATGGACCTGCGGTCGGGAGATAATGTCCGCAATCAACGAACTCCTCCAAACCGACACAATA
>CBDUXL010000261.1:0-5169 GCA_965371155.1 uncultured bacterium
CGGCGATGCAGGCAGCATCACACTCGGTTTCTATCTTAGTTTCCTGGCGCTGATTGCGGGACGGCTTCCGGCTCCGGAGGGCTTTTATCCGGCAAGCCACACGCTCGCTCCGATACTCGTAATGGCCGTGCTCGTCTTCGACACGTTCTTCGTCGCTTTCAGCCGTGGCGCGAGGAAAATCAACTTCTGGTGGGGCGGCAAGGACCACACGTCGCACAGGTTCGTCAACTACGGGTTCTCGAAAGAATTCGCGGTGATTCTGGTGTGGTTGCTCGGGGCGCTTTTCGGGGGTATAGCAATACTCGCGAAGATTAGTCCCTGGTGGCTTTCGACATTACTTGCCGTTGCTTTGCTCCTCTCGGGAATCTGGTTCTGGCGTCAGCTCGACAAGATCCCTGTGGAGAGTGTAGAAATCGGAGCAGCCAACATACGCCGTCGCGGGGTGATGTTCAGGAGGAACCGGTAACCACACCACTTGTGGTGTGGTTTGTATGATGTAGTGGCGTGGTGCATGTGATGTGGCTGGTGCTTGTGGTGTGGCATGGTGCTTGTGGTGTGGTTCCGAATATCACCATTGCCCTTCAGCGTTGAGCCTGCAGAGAAAAATATCCCTGTCGCCGTTTGAAGCGTGCTCATCAGTGCCGCCGAAACCCGGATCGAAATCGACGGTGTCATAGAACGCCCCCGTGACGAAGACATCATTGTAAGTATTCACCGCCGTTGAAAGGCCGGTATCCTGACCTGTTCCTCCCCACGTACTGACCCACTGGAAGTGCGCCGAGATGTTGAATTTGCTCACATAGACATCGGTCATGCCGTTGGCCACACCCAACACTAGTTCCGCTCCGGGATCGAAATCAACCGTATCGCCGTACTCGCCGGTCACATAGATGTTCATGACATCATCAACCGCCACGCTTCTGGCGCGATCCCATTCGGCCCCGCCGCCTGATCCTCCCCAGGTGTAAACCCATGAAAGCTGGCCGATGTCATTGAACTTGCTCATGAAGGCGTCTTCCCCGCCGTTTGAGTCACGAAGCTCAACCTGGATACTCGGATCGAAATCGACCGTACCGCTGAAGCGACCCACAACTATGAGGGTTGTGTTTCCGTGCTGCGCCACATCTTCCGCGCTATCCAATCCTGACCCGCCCCATGTTATCGCCCATTCGTGCTCGCCTGTCGGATCGAATTTGGTGAGATAGCAATCGATGCTTCCAGCCGACGTGTGACTGTCATCACCGGTACCGGGGTCGAAATCGACGGTTCCCTGGTAGTTACCCGACACGTAGATATCCCCATGATAGTCCACGGCAACACCAGTCGCGAACTGGCTGACGGGACCGCCCCACGTGCAAATCCAGTTAAGGACGTGATCCGGGGTGTACTGCCTGAGAAAAACGTCTCCCTCGCTTATGCCGGTGAGATAGACGAATGTGCTTCCGTCGCAGATTATGTCTCTGCCCCAGTCGACTTCGAAGGTTCCCCAGACATCGACCCAGATGAATTCCCCCTCAGGAGAGAACTTCGTCATGTACCCATCGGTAGCCCCCATCACGCTGAAATTCGATACCCCCGGACCGGGATCGAGATCGGCCGTATCGCTGAACCCACCGGTAACGTAGACATAACCCGATGAGTCCAGCGCGATGCCATAGCAGTAGTCATACCCGCTACCACCCCAGGTCAAAGCCCATTGCAGCGAGCCATCGGAATTGAACTTCGACAGGAATGCGTCCCGGCCTCCGACAGCGGTCCGTTCATCTGTCTCATCGCCCGGGTCGAAATCGACGGTTCCCTGAAATTCACCGGTGACATAAGCGTTGCCGTCAATATCCACGGCGACTTCGTAGCCGCCGCCGTCCCAGTCGGGACCTCCCCACGTGCCGGCCCACCCATTCTGCTCGTACTCACTGACCTCGACCATAAACACCTGGTAACCCGTGAGATCAAGCCACGCCGGCGCGCTGGAATTCTCGTTGTCCACAACTCTCATAAAGCCTCTGTACCGGCCTGCTGGAGCACCGTACGAATTATACAAAGTGGATTGGTAACGGCTGTAGCCCGGGCCGTCCAAAACCCATGCGGGCTTGTGAGCTCCGACAAACATTTCAGGCATTTCGAAGAGAGGCGAAGTATAGCTGCAATTCCCCTGGTGGTCGTAGATATCGAATGTAAGCACAACTTTCCCCCCGGTTTCCGTAAGGCCGAGGCCGATCGGCTCCTGAGTGACCACGATTTTCCACGGCTCGGGGCAGTTGGCTTCGGGAGGGAAATGCGTCATCGGATCGGTGACCGGTTTGGTCGTCGGAGGCGCCCAGTTAGCATCGACAGCGTATCCGAAGACAAAAGATCCGTCGGGCATGTCTATGTCGAATGTCTGCGTGACCGAGTCCCCCGCGTAGAACGCATTGCGGGTGTTTGCCGAATCGGACGAGCTGTAGCACTTGAATCCGTTCGCTTCGGCGTTCGGGGCCTGCGCGGTTGCGAAACCGCCCTTCATATAACCCTGCAGACCGTCAGGACCCGAACCCTCCGTCCCGCTGTTGTAAAGCGCAGTGTAACCGTCCGCGTTGATAAGCTCGCCGTCACCGGCGTAACGATCGGGAGCGGTCACATCCGCGCTGGGAAAATTGAAGCTCCCGTCGAACATGGCAATCCCGCGCACGTCGAAACCGGTCAGGTTTTGATTCAAGAAAGGATGGGTGATCTCTACATCGACCAGTTTCGTCCCGTAGCCGCTGTCGGCAATGCCCACAATTGCGACGCAATCAGTGCAGGGCCACTGTTCGAGCCATCCAAGGACATTCCAGTGTTGTGTTGCGTGCCGGACGGGTACGATGTCCACCTTGGTCTCTTTGGGATCAACATGCACCTCATAGTATGCCCACAGGTACCGCGCTCCGCTGTTGGAATCAAAGGCGCTCTCCTCAACAAGGTTGGGCGCGATCGGCTGATAGTTTTGGCTGCCTGCTGAACCTCCTGCTGAGCAGGAGACAAGCGCACCTATCAGGATCATGAGCACTCCGGACTGAAGCGTTAATTGACTTGTCATTGAACCCTCCTATGGGTTGGTGTCCTTGGTGTCTTGGTCGTTATGTCGTGTGGCTCCGAATATCACCACTCCCCGTCCGGGGTGAATTTGCTCAGGAACACAATCCTAAAGCCATTACTTCTGCGGAACCATATTCAGTTGGTTTTCTTAATCTGTTTAATTCTAGACCGGTGAATCTTATGAATCAAGCTGGATGCTGATGATCCGCTGCCCTGAAACCTGCTATCATTTTCTGCCTGATCTATGCGAAACATGCCGGTCCCTCTTAAGTTTTCCGGGATTGAGGGTTCGCGCGGTGGGTATCATCGGGTACAATAGGCGCATGAATCTCCGCACATCAGAAATAACAATAATCGCAGGCGCACTCGCGCTGATCGTCTTCTGTTGTCTTTCCACGATCGAAAGACCCGCGTACGGTGCTCCTCTGGGCCGGCTCCTTAGGCAATCCAATGGGATAGCGTACACGGTGCCGGTAAACGAACGACTCACTCTGCTCGAGTACTCATGCCGAAGTACTCTGCTTCAGCTCGGAGCCGCAGAGGCGGGTTACTCAAGCTATGTGACGAGGGGAAAGTACGCGTATCTGCACGAGCTCAAGCTCGAGGGATACCTTCAGCCGAACATGACCGGGCGCACTCTGACATCGGATTACAGCATCACGTTTTTCCTTCCGCCCGGCAAGCGAGGTTTTACCCTGGTCGCCGAACCAACCGACTTCAGACTCAGGGGTTTCATGTTGACCGAGAACCAGCGGGTGATACCACTGACGCCGAGCATCGAAGATGACCCGAACGAGGACTGGGCGGAGGTCCGTGAGCTGTTGCTTGACAGCCTTTACAAATTCGGACGCTATGAGTCTCCCTCAACGGTCAGTCTTCTCATGCGTGACACGCTGTTACAGGTCCGTTTGAATCTGGAGCGGACGGAATACGCGCTTCTGAGTCTGATCGAGAACCCGGAATCGGGATTTCTTCCGGATGACTCATTCTTGTACATCACGCCGTTCGGCGGCTACGTGCGCGGCGACACACGGGAGTTGGAGGAATTCGGGGGATCGGCCGAGGAATAGCCTGCTGGGAACGCGAGCGTCGCTGGTCTTTGGAACGGAACCGCAAAAAAGCCGACCCCCCTCGATGAGGGGGGTCGGAGTTCGATCCAAGGTTTAGGCGCAGAATGGTCAGAACCTGACATAGAACTCGCCCCGCAACTTGGCGAGCGTGAGTGCATCAATACCGCTATGGATGTACTCGAGGGCAATATCGCTCGCTTCGGAAAGCGGGTAGCGAATCTTAAGTCGGACCACCGCGGGGTAATCCTCTTCAGCCTGGTTGACCCCATCATAGAATGTTAACTGGGTGTTGAGAACATCCCACCACGTGTGCTCGAGCCGCATCCCCCCGCCGACAAAGTCGCAGGGGAACGGGTTCAAACCTGACTCCCAAGCCCAGTTAGCGTTGGCGCCAATTCCGGGGAATATGGCGTCGTACTCCTCGAACGGGTTGTTGTCGATCGAGGAGAAACCGGGCACGAGACCGATATCGGCATACGCCGCAGAAATCTTGGTGTTGCCGTTATTGTACAGGTCGACCCATGCGATTATGCTGCTCTCAAAGTCACTGCCGTAGGATGCTGAGACGTCGTAACCCAACTGGTCCTGGGCGAGCTGGAAATACTCGACTCGCAGGCGATTGAGGTAGACCCCGCTGAGAAGCTCAGTATCGAGGTCGACACCCATGCCCTGCTCGTTGCCGGCACCAGTGCCAAGGTAGTTGAATCCGACCCTGGCAAACTCGTCATAGGGCCCACAGACAGACCTGCTATCACCGAAGCCATAACTGACTCGGCCGATGCCAAGACCTTCCTGCTCGCCGAAATAGCTATTCCGGGCGAGGAAAGCCTTAATCTGAAGTCTGTCGCCGCCAAGATCCATGAGGATACCGGGCCTGGCCTTAAAACGATTATCGAACGCCATGCCGAACTCTCCGAAGACAGTCTTATAGCGGCCGACAACCAGGTCGAAGTGATTGATGAAGTGAGATGGGCACCAGCCCATGAGCTTCATCATATCAGCCTTCGCCCAAGCCTCGTTGATGCCGAGCGTCAAAGAAGCGGAC
>CBDUXL010000262.1:0-5169 GCA_965371155.1 uncultured bacterium
CCATGCTTATTCCGTACAGACGTCCGGGTGATACCAGGGCCCAAACGGTTGATACAAAGTAAGAGTAGTTGGAAGAATCAGGGGACATCTCATTTCGTCTCGAAATGCAGGTGTCCCCGATTCAAGTCTCGTCATTCTCGTTCTCCTCCTGCTCCGGTTCGGGAGGATAGACCCTGAACATCAGCCCAACCGCCTCGAACCGATACCCCTCATCCTCCAAGTCCTCAAAAACCGTTATGTCAGCGCCCGAGTAGATCGGTCTGGACATGATATTCCGTTGGATTATCCACGCGGCGGTTCTAGCGTCAGCTTCCGACCCCTGAAGAGGCGTGTCTGGAAACACGATGTCGGGATATTTGCGTCGGAGAAGATCCAGACCCCAGTCGAATGAAGCATGTTCAGCGAACACGACTGCGACATCGTCCCTTTCATCTGCGTACTCTACTTCGCGGTAATACCACAGAGCAAATGCCCTCTCGTAGCGGAGTTCCAGCACGATTGCATTCGGCTCGAAAGCCTGGAAAGCCTCCTCGCCATACCTGATTGCATCACGGTTTCCCGACAGGTCGGCCTCCGACCAATTCCCGACCAGCGCCCCGATGGGTGCGAGAATAAGCAGGATAATCCCTGCCGCACGTCCCAAGCCGATCCATCGGACCGGAACATTGACCAGAAGCACTATCGACCATCCCGCCCACAGACTTATTGCCCATGTCGACGGAAGGAGGTAGCCTTCAGGATCCCAGATGTAGTAACTGGAGAGATAGAAAAAGTTCGAAGCCATCAGCAGCAGAGTGTAACCGAGCAGAATCAGCACGCGACCGGATTTCGCGAGCAGCAAACGACATACCCCCATCCCCGCCGCCAGCGCGCCCAGGAAGCCCAGCGCCATCGGCACCGATGAGTATTTCATCACCTGGTGCAGCATCATGTAGGGAAGAAGGTTGAACATTTGCTCTTTGAACTGCCTGCCTGTCACAACCCAGATGAACGAATCGAGGTCCTGGGGGTTCCCCCAGTCCAAGGGCGGGTTCATGAGAGAGCGGATAGGGAGGTAGAGGTACAGGAGCAAGGGGAGAACAAGCCAGCCGATGCCCTTTGCCAATTCCTTTCCTGCCGGGTTGACCCTGCCGAAAACCAGAACCAGAAGGATGCTCGGGAGCAGGAAAACGCTGGTCAGGTGGTTGGTCAGCGCGAGACCCCAACTCAGCGCAAGGAGGGCAATCAGTTTCGCACGGCGTTTGTCCCATAGTCCAAGCCTATCGGGCGCAGGATCGGCTTCGATCTCCTTTGCACCGACAAGAAGCTCGATCAGAATCCAACCTACCAGCGATGTAAGAAACAAACCGAGCGTGTAGACCTCTGTAATCACGGACTGTTGCCAGACATATTCGGCGAACGCGAGTATCAACCCCGAGGCGACCGCTGCAATCGCTCTTCCCGAGCGGGTTATGCGGAACAATGTGTTTTCGGGCAGCAAGTCGAAACTACGCCACACGCCTCTGAGGGTGACCCCGGCGGCAAGCGCGCCCCACATCGCGCTGAATGCGTTCATTCGCCATGCGACCGATCCTAACGGCAGCAGGTGACTCCACAGCCATCCGAGAAGGCAGAATAACGGGTAACCTGTGGGATGCGGAATTCCCAGCACCCAGGCAGCGGTAATCAGGTCGCCGGAATCCTCGGAGTGATGTTCCCAACTGACTCCGGGGGATAATGTAAGAAGATAAACCGCATACGCGACCAACCCCACAGCGATGCTCAGGTGGACAGGAAGGAGATTGCGTCTCCGTGAAGTACGCTTGTCATTCTTCTCATCCTTAGGACTCTTGATCGACGATTCTTGCACACAGCGATTGTACTCCCTGAGTTCAATCCATGTAAAACTTCAAAGCGATTTGGGCTGTGATACACTCTCGTCATGCTCCTCACTCGCCGGAGCCTGATCCTGTTCGCGACTGCGGCAGTCTGGCTGCTTCTTGGATCAGTCTGGGTATCACTGGCGCCGCTTTTCGGCGTGCATGTCGCCGCGTGTGTGCTCCTGGTGCTTCTTGATTACACCTTCTCACCAGGGCGAGAGGACATTCAAGTCAAGCGCGAGTGCGAACCACGCCTGAGCCTGCTCGATGACAATCGGGTCACGATCGAGGTGAGAAACGAATGGGACAGCAAACTCAGGGGAGCGATTACTGATGATTTTCCGGAGCCTGGACGCGCCGACCCCGAGATTCTGGAGTTCGACATTCCCCCGGGCGGAACGGCGCGGCTCGTATACCATTATCGACCGGAGAAACGCGGCGATGTGGTCTTCCCATACGTCTACCTGAGAGTTCGCGGAAGGTGGGGGCTGATCGTTCGAAGGCTCCGGATTCCGCTTGAAACCAAGTGCCAGGTATATCCAAACCTTATTCAAACTCGTCGATGGGACCTCCTGGCCCGAAAGGGTGCGCTTTTCGCGGCCGGTTTCAAGCCTATCGGCAGATTCGGACGGGGGACAGAGTTCAGCCAGCTCAGGGAGTATGTTCCGGACGATGAGTTCAGGAGCATCGACTGGAAAGGAAGCGCGCGGAAAGGCAAGTTGGTCGTGAGAGAGTACGAGGTGGAGCGCAGCCAGCCGCTTGCGCTGTTTATTGACTGCGGGCGGCAGATGATCGGCAGAATCGACGAGCACACCAGGCTCGACTACGCCATAAACGCGGCGCTGATGCTTGCCTATGTCGCAATCCTCAAGGGGGACCAGGTCGGTGTTGTGGCGTTCGGCTCGAAAATCCAGCATTACATCGCGCCACGTCGCGGCGTGCCCCAGCTAAATCGCATCATTGAGGCGCTTTACGATGCCCAACCCACCGAGGTGGAAAGCGACTACGCGGGCGCGATCAGAAGGTTCCTCGCAACATGGCGCAAGCGAAGCTTGATTGTGCTTTTTTCGGACCTTGTCGATCCGTCGGCGTCATCAGTTCTCCTCAGGCATCTCCCATCGCTTCATCCGAGACACCTTCCGCTCGCCGTTCTGATGAAGGACCCCGAGTTGACATCGATCGAACGCCAGGTGCCGTCCGATACATCGGAGCTTTTTGAGAAGGCCGTCGCGTGCGATCTTGCCACCAGTCGCGATCTCGCCGCCAGGCAGTTAAGGCAGGCGGGATGCCTGGTGATGGATGTCGCGCCGGAGGAGTTGACGGTCGCGGTTGTGAATGAGTATCTGAAGCTGAAGGCGAGGAGTTTGATCTAGCCCGGGCTCGACCGGGTGGGGCCGCAACTCCCGTCCTGTCGCAACGGAGTGCATCCACGATTTGCTTTATTTTTCAGGGAACGTGGAGACCCGGTTGCAAAAGCAATTGAGATTTCATAAAATGATATAGACACTTCCCCAGGGAGAAAGAGCCCCTGGAAGTGGGTGTGTTCCCTTCAGGAGACCCGACATGGCTCGATGGAATTTCGTTCTTGCAGTGACGCTGCTTTGCTTGCTTGCTGCTCTCGGCTGCGCCAGTGCAGAAAATCCCGTTGCTCCAGGCAGCGACCTAACCACCCAGACATCGGAATCGGCATTTTCCGGACAGAAGGCCCGGACACATCTCTGGGGCTATTATGAGGTGCATGTCGACATTGAGAACGAGACCGTTACGGCGGTGCTCGATCGCAAGTGCATGTTCACCGCCAATGTGGTCAATTTTCTCAATTCGATGCCCACGAGCCTGGGATTTGACCTTCTGGAGGTTATTCCAACTCTTGATTATACCGACATCGACATCGATGTCAGGCTCACTCACCCGTTCCCCGGAATGTCGCAGTTCAACGGGTACGACGTGCGCGGTGTTTTCATGGGTGATGGTTCGACAGCGCTTGCCGTAAATTCGGATCTCATCTATCCGGTTCTGGGGACCGATCAGTTCATGTTGGGTGATCCCGATGATACCGCTTTCGACGACGGCTCGCCTGACGGGTACACGAGATGGTTCAACAAGCCCGAGTTCGGGAATGCCGAGATGGACCTGTTCGCCTACACACAGGGCAAGGTTGCGTCTCCCGGATTCAACGGAACCGCGACTTTGTGTCCGTACAAGTACTTCACGAACAGCCTGGAAGTGGATGAGGACCTTTGGGACTGGTTGAACGATCATGCAAACCAGAACGGCGAGTTCACGACAGGCGCATCCAACACACGAAACTACTACCTCCGGTTCCCCAATGATAAGGGCGTGACTTTCGGTTACGCGGTGATCGCGAATTGGGAAGGGCCGCTTCCAGAGCATCATCCATCCAACGCGCCTGAGGCAATCGCGTGTCACGTGGAAGACAACAGCACGGTCTATTACGTGGACCCCACCCAGAATGGCGGTGATATGATCCTCGACATCAGCCTCTGGGACTGGGGAGTGGAGTCAGCGGGAGTCGGGGACTACGCGATATTCATCGAGTCAACGGTGTTGAGCTCGCTACACGAGTGCACACCGGACCAAATGACTCCGATCGATGGGACTGAGAATTACTCGACATACCCTGTTGAAATCCCGGCCGACTCAGTGACAAACGTCGGCGGCAACGAGTACTGGGTAATCGTTCAATATGATTATTACGACTACACGAACGAGTTCGACGTCATCAACGATGCTTGGGAAGACCCGTTGTCGGCATACTTCCGATTCGATCTGGAGCTTTCGGATGAGCCGGTCGGTCCCTGCGATATCCAGCTCGATCCGGGCAATCCGCCGATGCCATACGAAGGATTCGCCATCGCTTTCGGATTCGACGCGTCGGGTTCCGGCGGCTCCGGTCTCACATTCGAATGGGATTTTGACAATGACGGAGTTTTTGGAGACTCATACGACAGCGGAACGGATGAGCACCCGTTCAAAATTTTCGATTTCACCAACCAGGAACAGGTCTGCGTGAGAGTTACAGGCTCTGCAGATCCATCGGAATGCTGCGTGGATGTCGATATTATCGCCTATCCTGCGAAGAACATCCCGCTCAGGGATGACGCGATCCCGTGGGATGTCGCCATCGATCCGTCGACGGGAAGGGTTCTCATAGCGTACGACGACGTAACCGTGTGGCAGTACTTGCTTGAGGATTACTACCAGGTTCCGAATCCCGACGGAACCTACTACGACACCCAATGGGATCTGATGGATCCCTGGCCTGGGCATGATTTCTACATCCAGAAGG
>CBDUXL010000263.1:0-5158 GCA_965371155.1 uncultured bacterium
AGTCTCGGAGGAACTGTCGAGGAGCTCGAGGAAGCAATAGAGCAAGGTGACACAGGCGAAAATGAAACCGACCCGTAGGGGCGCACGGCTGTGCGCCCACGGCTGTGCGCCCATGGCTGTGCGCCCAATTGAGCGGATTCCGTGGATATTCTTATGGGTGCAGGTGATCCTTTGCCCTTCAGAGGGTAAGATACTCAGGAGCCCTTGAGATCGGCGAATTCGGATTATGGACCAGGAAAATAATACATCACCGCCGTCCGATGAAGGAGTCATGTCCGAGGAGACCCCCGCGGCGACCGTAGTCGACCGGGCGGAGGCTGGGCCTGACGAGAAATCCGGCGACGAGTTGATCAAGCACATCGAGGTCAAGCCCGGCATGAAGTTGCTTGAGGCGCGCGACCTTGTGAAAATCTACCGCCGCCGCCGGGTTGTCGATATGGTTGACCTCAAGGTTACCGAGGGAAAAATTGTCGGGCTCCTTGGACCCAACGGCGCCGGAAAAACCACCAGTTTCTACATGATGGTCGGCCTCATCAGGCCAAACAAGGGCAGGATCTACCTCAGTGGACGTGAAATAACACACCTTCCGATATACCAGCGAGCGCGGCTCGGCCTCGGTTACCTTGCACAGGAACCATCGATCTTCCGTAAGCTCACCGTCGAGGAGAATGTTCTTCTGATACTCGAAGCTCTCGGGGTTTCATACCGGGAGCGAATGGAGCGAATGGAGCAGATCCTTCATGAGCTGGATCTCACTCACCTTCGACGCTCCGCCGGCAACACGCTTTCCGGGGGCGAAAGACGACGGTGCGAGATTGCGAGATCGCTTGCCGGGGCGCCTGATTTCATGCTGCTGGATGAGCCTTTCACCGGAGTCGATCCGATCGCGATCCAGGACATCCAGCGCATCATTACCATGCTCAAGAAGAAGGGCATCGGGATTCTGATTACCGACCACTCCGTCCGCGATATTCTCGCCGTCAGTGACTGGGTCTACATAATGCACCAGGGAAAAATCCTTCAATCGGGAACTGCCCCGGAGATCGCCGAGAGCGAGATCGCGAAGAAGTATTACCTTGGTGAGCGATTCCAGGCCGACGCCAGTCTATTCAGCATACTGGACGAAATCGAAAGTGAAGGAACTGAAGGAGGGGGAGGGGATGACAATAGCGAAGGGTGAAATAGCCTGGGCCGATCAAGCTGTCCGATCCGCAAGAACCGCGATCGGTCACGAGCACTCCCGCGAGGTTGACCTCGCGCGTCTTGTCGAGCTTGCCGAGCCGAAGGATGACGAGTCCGCGCTGGATTTTGTGACGGGACTTGGCTATGTCGCGCGCGCGATCGCACCGTTTGTCAAATTGGTGGACGCTTTCGATCCGGATGAGATGCTCTTGACGGAAGCTGCGGCGCAGGCGGAACAGGAGGGGCTCGGCAACATTCGCTTCAAACAGGGTGATCCCCTGGCGATCCCGTTTGATGATGCGCGTTATGACATTGCCACCGCCCGCCTGGCCCTTCGTCACACCCGCGACGCCGCATCGTGTCTGAAGGAGATCAAGCGAGTGCTGAAACCCGCAGGTCGTCTTCTCATTATCGATTCACTGGCCCCGCCACATGCCGAGCTGAGTGGTTTCCTTGAAAAGCTCATGGCCCAGCGCGACAAGTCGCATGTGAAAAGCTATACCCTCGCCGAGTGGGAGAATCTTGTCGAACGCGAGGATTTCAATATCGACCAGGTGGAGATTTATCCGAAGGAGCACGATTTCGGAGAGTGGGCCGAGAGGTTCGGCGCCGACTCGGATTCCGTGCGCATGCTTGGTCTGATGCTGCATGGCGCGAGCAACCGGGTCAAACGCCATTTCAGAGTGGTCGAGAAAAAGGAGAAGGTTATCTCGTTTGTCACTTGGATGATCCTCATTCGGGCGCGACCGCTAAGCGATCAAAAGCCTTGAAAGGCATCAGCGAATGAGCCTAATCTCGCTCAGGAAGGTGGACAAGCTCGTTCTCAGCGAGTTCATCCCGTTTTTCTTCATTGGAGTCGGCGCATTTACGCTACTCATGGTGGCGGTCACTCTGTTCAGGGAAATGCTGAACCTTGTCACAAGCTATGGTCTCGGGCCGGCGGAGGTCGGCATGTTCTTCATCCTGGCGCTTCCTCAGACCGTCGCCTACACATTTCCCATGGCGGTGCTTTTCGCGGGGCTCCTCGCGTTCGGACGGATGAGCGATTCGAGTGAGATCACCGCGCTTCGAGCAAGTGGAATAAGCTTCTTCCGGATTGTTCTCCCGGCGCTGCTTTTCGCCTGGGTTGTGGTTCTTGCGACTTTCATGCTGAGTGAAAAAATCGCTCCGCAAAGCACTCGCGCCGGCAAGATGTACATACATCGAGCGCTCCTGGCAAAAGGAATCAGCCTGCAGGAAGAGGACATCTCGTACATGGACCATGAAGCGGGATGGCTTTTCGCGGCGGCAAGCGGTCAAGGGAACGAGTTTATCGATGTCAAGTGGTGGGATTTTTCCCGCCCGGATTTCGCGACCCTCACCACCGCGGATAAGGGCATCTGGGAGACCGACAGGTGGATTTTCATCAACGCGAGGGTGCTGACGGTCAGGGATGGAAACTACACTCGCATTATGACCAGCCCTGAGTTGGAGATGCAGATCAGTCGCACCCCCTCCGATATCCTCGCCGAGGGCAACCGCGACCCCCAGGAGATGAGCCTCCAGGAATTGAGTACGTTCCTGGATTCGGGGGCCGCCGACGAGCGCTCTGAGAGTTACATCCGAAAAATCAAGGGAACATATCATCTGAAAATCGCTTTGCCGTTTGCGAGCATCATGTTCACCCTGATTGCCGCACCGTTGGGGCTGGCGCCCCAACGGTCGACCAGCACCAGGGGGGTGGGGATTTCTATGGTCCTCGTTTTCATCTACTACATGTTAACGACATTCGCGGTGAAGATCGCCGAGGGTGGCATCCTTGCGCCGATTGTCGCTGCATGGATGCCGAACATCCTCTTCCTCATCGCTGGCGCTGTCCTCAACGGACGGTTCTACGTCCGCAGTGCATGAGATCAGTTACCGGTCAACCTGTTGCCGCGAGGGGAGGGATTTATTCACACCAGGCACCCGCAAGTTTATCTTGTTAGTGGCACCGGGCCGTCGTAGCCCGAGAATGCACTTCCCGGGAATTGAAATTCTTGGCTTGATCTGTCAAGAATCCTCGGCAAATGCATTGCCAGGTTACAAACTTATCAACGCCAGGATTGGCAGCACGACCATAACACTTACGAATAAGCTTTGAGTCCCCCAGAATATTACAGTTGGGAACCTCCCCAGTTTTCCGTAATCGGCCAGCACAACATCAACAATGCCTAAAGACTCATTGCGGCCGTAACGGCTGAATGCAATAAAGAGAGCCAGGCCGGCCAGGGCCAGACGTGGCGTGTGTCGCCAGGAAATGAGCCCGTACAGTCCCAAAAGCCCAAGCGCCCCGCTTTGAGCTAGAGTCGGCCAAACGTAGGGATTTGCAGGCGCTGCTCCCATCTATCCGGAAAGAAATAAATTCTATTTCTTCTTGCCCTCCCATTTCATTTCCTGCTATAATCCCCTCCAATAGAGCGGAGGCTACAGAGGGATCCTTCGGCAAATCTCAAAGGGGCTATTTTACAACAAAGGGAGGTTCTATCATGAGGATGAAATCTTACACAGGTTGGCACGCGGGTATCGTATGGCTGCTTCTCAGTTTATTTGTACTGGGTTGCCGGGGCGGCGGCGGAAACCCGCTAGAACCCTCGCTTGAGGGCCAAGGCCAATCGGACGGGGACCCTTCGACTGAACAATTGCTTACATCTCCGGTTGATGCCGATGATGCTACGCAGACCGCGGAGAGTACCACAGGGCTGTTCCCCTGGGGTATTTTCAATATTACCTGGGATGCGGCAAGCAATGAGATTGTCATTGTTCCGCTGAGGTCCGCCGAAGGGACTTTCAACATACTCAAGTTCCTACAGGGGCCTGACGGCGATCCAGCGAACCTGGGAATCACTATCACCGACACCAACCAGTTTTCCAGCGCTGGGATTCTCGGACTTGAGGTGTCCATAACGCATCCGTTCGACGAGTTGAGTCTGACCGGGTTCGATGTGATGGGCGTGGTAATCGGTGATGGATCCATTGTGAGCGGTGTTGATTCCAGCGTCCTTTACGCAGGAGGGAACGACACCACACTCCTAAACGCTGATGGCTACACGCGCTGGATGAATCCGACTGAATTCACCAAGTCGGGGCTTCTCGGATACACGGAGGGCAACCTCGGCACGCAAGGGGTAACATTCACCGCCATCATCAATGGTTACAAGTACTTTGCCAATGGGCTGGGGCCCCAGGAGAGTGTCGAGGATTACTTTGACGATCCCATAAATGAGGGGTACCGGGGGGCGTTTCTTCCTGATACGACCAACACCAGGGAGTACAGGATACAGTTTCCAATGGATGGCGGATCGCCGCAGGTCGAGTTCCAGTACGCGGTCCTCGCGCATTGGATGGAAGGTGTTGCCCCATACGGGATCGATGACTTTCCCATTGAAGCGAATGCCGCTGAGACATTCTATATGACGGTAGACTCCTCCGGCAGTACGGCATACTACGTGAGCGCCACAGAAAAAGGTGGAGACCTGATTCTGGACGTACGCGTGTATGACTGGCAGGGAGAAGCGACTCCAGAGGGATTCGTCAATGAGATCGAGGATTTGACCGTCGAGTCCCCCACTGGAATGCTTCCGGCGGGAGGTGTCACGTTCACACCGCTGGACATAGTTGGTGCGGGTCCGGTAGTGGGTCCCAATTACGTGCAGGTGACTCTCAACATACCGGACGTAACTCCAACCGGGCCTGATGAGGAAGTGCTGATCACAGTACGATCAGCCGATCCTACCGGCTACAACCAGGGATTTGGAACGCCGATTCCGACCGGGGCTCACCTGGCAGGATACTTCCGCATGCCGGTGCAGATACTCAACAACCATCTACCAGTGATAGATGAGATCACGGGAGAGAATAAGGTAGACGGCAGCACAGGGGAGGAAACATACACGGTCATTGCGCACGACGACGATGGAGACGCAACACGATACGATTGGTGGTTGCCGATGCCAAT
>CBDUXL010000264.1:0-5115 GCA_965371155.1 uncultured bacterium
CCATCCAGGATGACACTCTTGCCGAAATCCCTTGCCAGACCTCCCCATGTTCGGACCCACAGGAACCCGCCGTTCGGATCGAGAGCGCTCACATAGACATCGGTTTCGCCGACAGGGCTCCGTTGCTCGATTTCCGGTCCCGGATCGAAATCGACATCGTCATTGTACCAACCGGTCAAATAGACGATACCCCGCTCGTCGACCGCCAGTCCTCCGCAATACTCGGGCATCCCGGTTCCCCATGTTTGTGTCCAGAGGTGCTTCCCGTCCGGGCCAAGTTTCAGGACGAAAACGTTGCCCAGGCCATCTGATCGGTGCATATCCTCAACTGTTCCCGGATCGAAATCGACACTGCCCGTGAATGTTCCGGTCAGGTAGACACCGGACTCATCGCTGCCGACCCATTTAATGTGCGCAATGGGAGTGTTCCGCCATTGATCCGTCCACTCGAGCGCGCCAGTTGAATCGAACTTGCTCAGGTACTTCCCGCTCTCCCTCTGGCTTCCGGTCATTGATTCAGATTCAGCGTCCGGATCGAATTCCACAAAGCTTGAATAACTGCCGAAGACATAGAGATTATCATCGGGATCAATGGAGATTCCATCCGCTCGCATCCAGTTATATTGCTCGTCTCCGCCCCATGTGTGAGCCCACTGCATTGCGCCGTCGGTATTCAGCGCCATGAGAAACGCGCCCTGGTTTTCTTCTATGGAGCGTAGATCGCCTGCACCAAGTGGGTCGAAATCGATCTCGCTGAAAAAGCTTCCGGTGACGAAAACAATTCCCGGTTGATTGATGCCGATTCCCGTGCATTCATCCGCAAGCTCGCCGCCCCAGGTTCTTGCCCACTGGAAATCCCCGTCCGGACCGAACTTGCTGAGAAAAACGTCCTTATCTCCCTGGGATGAACGGATCTCGGCGCCCGGTCCTGGATCGAAATCGACCGAACCTCCGAACATCCCGGCGACATAGACGTTCCCCGCATCATCGACAACTACGCCGCTCGGGGTATCCCAGCTTGTTTCGCTACCCCATGTGCGCGTCCACAGGAGTACGCCGTCGGAATCGTACCTGGACAGGAACACATCGCACCTGCGCATTGAGGGTCCCGACTGGATCCCGGTTCCCCTCGTGTAACCTGCGAAATAGATATTGTCGGATGCGTCAACGGCGATAGCGAGGCCGGAATCGGAGTCTTCGCAGCCGAAAGTCACGGGCCATCCATCTCTGTTATCCGCTCCTGTTCCCATGCAACCGCATGCGGCCATAGCAAGAAGAAGCAGCGAAGCAAGAGTTCCCTGGCGATTCATCGATGATGTCTGCAATTCCTCTACCCTTTCACGGTTCAGTCCGGTCGATCAATTGAATTCACTACGGACCCAGACCAAAAATAGAATCCTGCCAGGCTTGTCCCGGCACCCCATGCTCTGTTTTGTCCACAGCATATGCAACCAGGGAGCCATCCGGTCCGGGATTGAATTTCCAGTGAACTAATGTTGGTTGCGTCGAGTATCCCAAGTCATTTGCATCTACGGTCCATCTGATTGTGCCGTCCGGATTAAGAAGCGTTATGCCGTGCTTGTATCCAATCAGGATGCTGTCATCTTCGTAAATAATGACATGAGATTCTCCTATCATCAGGCTGGAGGTCAGTTCAATTGACCAGATCTGATTGCCGTCAGGGTTGATCAGATCGAGACGGGACGGATTTCCAGATCCGGTAAACCTGGTGATTACAAAATCACCGGTCGAAGTCACACCAAGCGGACGGCATGGATGATTCTGGTGCCGTCGCCATAACTGCCCACCTGATTCAGCATCATAAGCCCAGAGTCCTTTCATATTTCCAATAACAAGCACCCCTTCCTCATTGAGTGATGGCGGCAATAATCCCAGGTACTTCTGCTCGAAACTGTGATACCAGATTTGTGAACCGTCGGAATTGATTCTTGAAATGTATGCTATTCCATTCTCGAAATTCCTGTCAACCCCATAAACAATGTAAGTGCCATCAGCCAAAGGTATTGGTCCTGCAGGACTCACCACTGCAAAACCCGGAATTTCAAACGAATCAATCTTTTCCCCGTCAGACAGTGAGAAGGTAGTTAGCTCAGTCAAGCCTGATCTCATAATCAGCCTGTTGTCAGGAAGCCTCCCGGCAAAAGTATCACTCTCGAACATCACTCCATCGATCGTCTCGGTCCTCCAGCGGATATCGCCATTCAAATCCAGGCAGACCAGGTATCCCAATGAAGTCTCTACACGGCCGCCACCTGGATCCTGTCTCTGAGGTCCTAACTTATCATAAACACACACTATACAGTCCTCAAGTGCAATTACTGGTCTTGCCCGCGACCACTTGGATCCTGACCCTCGGGCCAGTTGATGCTTCCAGTCGACTGTTCCATCCAGATTCAGGCGCACGATAGTATCCGCTCGCTCCAGATTAGAACCCGACCGGTACCAGGTGCCTCCTTCTGAATCTACGAATGCGGTTGTTGTGTCACCGTCGAAAGGAAGGTCCACTTTCCATTTCAGAACAGGCTCCTGCTGCGGCGAAGGCAGGCGTACCTGTCCGCGACCCCACATGTCCACACCATCCTGGTAACGTCCGGCGGGAATCGCCATTTCCGCAGGAGTGAGTACGTTGTTTACGGTACGTCCGATTGGTTTAGAGCAGGCAGTTGAAACCAGGCAGATCATCAGTGTAAGAATGGACAGAATTTCCCCAGTATTCATTCGCCACCTCTGCGGGAATTCCAACATAGAGACCACCCGGAAAAAGGTTTGTTGCTTCACGGTTCAGTCCGGTCGATTTTCCACCCTCCCACCTCCATGACGAGCACGTAGACCACCTTATCGCCTAACGGGAGGGACCACGTTACCCGGGCCGTATTGCCCGCGATACTTGTGTCAAGCGATTCTGAGAATTTCCTAAAGCTGGGTATGTATTCATCCGGGGCCGGGATCTGAGTAAAACCTGAGACCATCCCTCCCATTTGATGTTCAGGGGGCAGAGATTCTTCAATGAAACGAGCCGTGCAGAACGTCTTCGCACGGTCGCGATCCTGTTTCATGCAAGCAACTTGAAACTCGTAAAACACGCGCTCCGGGGCCCTGGCGCTGCAATTAGATCCACCTCCAACGACCAGGACAGCAAGGATCAGAGCGAGAACTGAAGACAAAGCCTTCCGGTTTTCGACGATGCATGCGTTCTCCATTGGGTTCCTCACGTGATGTCTGTTTGACCGTCTAATGCAAAGAGGGCTAGCCTCTATATTTCCTGCTTCGGGTTGCTCTTCGTCGCAGCTTCGCGCTGCGAGCCTGTCCCGGGGTCGAGGCGCGCCTCTTTCGCCTTTTCTTTTTCTTGTCGGCTACTTTCCCCTCCAGGTACGCTTCCAGAGCCTTGATCTCATCCCTCAGCTCGCCCGCGTGCTCGAAATTGAGGTCGTTCGCTTCTGAGAGCATCTCAGTTCGGAGCATATCTATGATCTGAGGAAGCTCATCCCGGGAAAGCTCAATGCCCTCGAAGTTGATGGTGCCACCGACCACCGCCTCAATCTCCGCCTCATCTCCCGCGAGACCTTCTGCAATATCGGTTATGCCCTTCTCAATGCTTCTGGGCGTGATACCGTGCGCCTTGTTGTAGTCCGACTGGATTTTCCTGCGGCGCTCGGTTTCGTCGACAGCCGCCTTGATCGCCGGAGTGATCGTGTCGGCATAGATGAGGACCGTCCCCTCCGCGTGCCTTGCAGCACGACCCATCGTCTGGATCAGCGAAGTCTCCGACCGGAGGAATCCGGACTTGTCCGCATCGAGTATTGCCACAAGGCTTACCTCGGGAAGGTCCAGCCCCTCCCTGAGAAGGTTGATCCCCACGAGAACATCGAAATCACCGCGTCTCAGATCCCTCAGAATGCGCACCCGGTCGAGCGTGTCGATCTCGCTGTGGAGGTACCTCACTCGATGCCCCATTCTTTCCATGTAGTCCGTGAGGTCCTCCGACATTTTCTTGGTGAGTGTGGTTACCAGTGTGCGCTGCTTCTTTTCAGTCCGTTTCCGGACCTCCTCCATCAGGTCGTCCACCTGGGTGGTTATCGGACGAATCTTGATTTTCGGGTCGACCAGGCCGGTCGGGCGGATGATCAACTCGACAGTCTGCTCGGAACGCTCGCGCTCGTAGGGACCGGGGGTCGCAGTGGTGAAAAGCACCTGGTTGATGAAATCCTCGAATTCCTGGAATTTCAGCGGGCGATTGTCGAGAGCGCTCGGGAGCCGGAAACCATAGTTGACCAGGTTGCTCTTGCGCGAGAAGTCGCCGTTGTACATCCCGTTCAATTGCGGGATTGTCTGGTGGGACTCATCGATGATCATCAAATAGTCTTTGGGGAAATACTCCACCTGCGTCGCCGGAGGCTCTCCCGGCTCGCGTCCCGAGAAATGTCTTCCGTAATTCTCGATACCGGAGCAGTAGCCTAGTTCCCTGATGCAATCGATGTCGTAGAGAGTGCGGTCCTTTATCCGCTGAGCTTCAAGCGGCTTGTCTTGCCCCTCGAAGAATTTGATTTGCTTTTCCAGCTCGTCCAGGATGTTCTGGGTGATGATCTCCTGCCGCTCGGGGAGGATGACATAGTGGCTTGCGGGAAAAATCGTGACTTGATCGACCTGCTCGAGGATTTCCCCGGTTACCGGATGAGTCCGAAGCAGGCTCTCGACCTCGTCCCCGAAAAAGACCGCCCGGATGTGGACCTCCTCATGGACCGGATATAACTCGACCGTGTCGCCCTTGACGCTGAAACTCCCTCGGATGAGCGCGATGTCGTTCCGGAGATACTGCATGTCGATCAGCTTGCGGATGAGGCCCCTTCGCTCGATTTCGTCTCCCACATTGAGTGTGACCGACATCTCTGTGTACTCGGAAGGCGACCCGAGGCCATAGATGCAGCTCACCGTCGCGACGATAATCACGTCCCGGCGAGTCAGAAGCGCTTGAGTGGCGGCGTGCCTGAGACGGTCGATCTCCTCGTTGACATCGGCGTCCTTCTCGACATACAGGTCCCTCTCGGGAACGTACGCCTCCGGCTGGTAGTAATCGTAGTAGCTCACGAAATAGCC
>CBDUXL010000265.1:0-5082 GCA_965371155.1 uncultured bacterium
AGAGGCTGATGTCGAGCTTCAGGTCTCCACCATTATCGTACTCGTCCGCATAATAAACGTTGTCGGTTATGGTGACATCGCAGCCGACAGCCTCGGGGGCATTCGATGGGTGCTGCTGCGGCGCCTCGCCTTCCCAGTTGGCCGTGATGGCGTAACCGTACATGAACCCGGGTAAAGGTATAGGGAATCGGATGATGTACTTGCGGGTATTCTCGGCTCCCGACGAGAACACGCCATTATCGGCCTCGTGGTCATTCAGGAATGTCCAGGCGTCCTCATTAGGACTGATGTCGTCAGCGAAATACTTGTATCCGTTCAGAGTCGCGCTTCCATCGTAACCCGGTGCCGCGAAAATCCCCTGCGTGTATCCGAAAAGCCCCGGTTGGGTGAATTCCGGCTCATTGAACCACCGAGTGTAACCATCCGCGTTTAGAAGGTACTGGTCTTCGCCGAGGACCGGGCAAGCCAGGTCCGAGTTATAAGCCATCTTGCCTGAGCCGTCGCCGATCAGTATCCCTCGCACGTCGTACCCATTTATCTGCGGCGCCCCTACGGCTGGATGATGGATAGTCACATCAAGATCGAGATCGACATAGCCCGGCCCCGGGGATTGCCCGTTGAAATTGAACGAAAGCGTCGCCGGGTTTTTGTTGAGTATACGAACGATATTCACGGTGAACATGATGCTGCGATTCAACACCACCTCGACAGTCTCCGCCTCGATGTCGATATGAATATCATAGTATCCCCATAGGTGTGTCTGAGCGGGGTAGGCATCGGAAGACGTGTCGGCAGTGATTCCGGGGACCGAGTCCGGAGATGCCGGATCGCCGGTTCCCATTCCGCCTGTACAACCGATCAAAGCTGGTATAACAACCAGCAGTGTTGAGAAGAGCAGGGCAAATTTGTTCATTTTTTCAACTCCATGAGGGCTATTGATGTGAAGGTTATTGATATTCGATTTAATTAAGCTGGCCAAGCCGGAATAGGCCCATCCAGCAGCATCTATACCATACCAGATTTTTCTTGAAAATGCTCGGTCTGCGGGCGCCAACTGGGAGCGCCGCCAACTGGGAGCGCTGCCAACCGGGAGCGCCAACTGGGAGCGCTGGCTACTGGGAGCGCCAACTGGGGCAGTTGAAAAAGTCTCCATGCAAAGCAGAGTCGATCGCGGGACTTGCACGGTATGTGCCACCCTCAAGCGAGTCTTCGAGCTTGTGGGTGTCTTGAATAAACGGATTGCAGTCTTCAGAAGATCACCCACAAGCTCCATTCCGGCTAAGGCCGTCATTCCGCTTGAGGGTGGCACACAGATTTTCCCCTGATTATGTTCTTTTTTCAACAGCCCGGTCCCGCCGGCCTTCAGGATGGTGCCACCTACAAGTCCTTTTGAGCTTCCAGCTCGAAGGAACTTGTAGGTGTCTCTTCTCATGGCGCACTGTCGACCCGCTGATTCGAACAATCAGCCTCTATAAGGGCCAAGCTGTCTGCCTGTCGGGCGGCACATCACGGTATTGTGTTAATCTCCATTGTAGCGTACACTTGCATCCATTATGGAGAGCAAACTCAATCTACTTGAAAAGGTCGATCTGCGACACGTCTGGACGAGCGAGTCCGGGGATTTTACGCCTTGGCTTGCCCAGGAGGAGAATCTCAAGCTGCTGGGGGACACTATCAGTGTAGATCTCGAGCTCGTGGCTCAGGAGAAGGCTGTCGGACTGTTCTATGCTGATATTGTCTGTGTGAACACGCTCGATGAGACAAAGGTCCTGATTGAGAATCAGTTAGAGAGAACCGACCACACCCATCTCGGTCAATTACTCACATATGCAGCCGGTCTCGATGCTGTGACGATCATCTGGATCGCGAAGCACATCACGGATGAACACCGAGCCGCCCTCGATTGGCTAAATAGCATCACCGGCGAGGGATTTAACTTCTTCGGTCTGGAAATCGAGCTGTGGCAGATTGGAGATTCCGATGTCGCGCCCAAGTTCAATATCGTATCGAAACCGAACGAGTGGACTAGGATAATTAGGATCACCGAGGAAATGACCCCTGATAAACAATTGCAGCTGGATTTCTGGACCGCGTTCAAAGTACTTATTGATGGTCAGGAATCAATTACTACAGGACATATACCCAAGCCCCGGCGTTCGATGAGGATGGATGTGGGATGGTCCCGAGTCAATCTGATAGGCATTGCATCGTTTTGGGATTCAGAGGCAAATAGCTACAGCTCAAACGAACTCCGCGCGGAAGTCTACTTACGGGGAAGTGGCGCAAAGAACCGGTTCTCGGTTCTACAAGAATCGAAAGAAGAGATGGAGAATGAACTTGGGGAACCGTTGATTTGGTCCAACCCATCCGACTCAAAGATATGTAGAATCTACTTCCGGAAAACAGTTGATCTTAGAAATCGTGATAGTTGGCCTGAGCAGCATGCCTGGCTTCTCGAGAAGCTGCAGGAACTCCGCAGAGTATTCACTCCAATAATACGAGAATTGTGATCTCGAACTGGTAAAACCCAACTAAGGTCTTCGTTATTTCCTCGTCTGTAACGGTGGCCCGGTGCCGCCTGCAAGCACATGGTGGCTTCCAGCTATCATCTTGCTTATAGGTTCTCCGAAGGCCCATCCACCCGCCTCCTTCCCACGTCGTGCTAACCTTGGAATGCATCCTATCAGTACTATGGAGAGAACAACGCTAATCCCTTCCCGAAGAGGGCAACCACAAGGGTTGCCCCTACACATGATGAATAGCGGAACCCGTAGGGGCAACCCTCGTGGTTGCCCTGGTTCCAGGATTTTCAACTGCTGGCGAGACGCCAGCGCTTCCAGTCCTTACGTGTCGAATATCTTTCCGGGGTTTAGTATTCCTGCGGGGTCGAGGGTTCTCTTTATCGAGCGCATCAGGTCGAGTTCGGCTTCTGATATCGCAAGGCCCAGGTACGGTTTCTGAGACCACCCGATGCCGTGCTCCCCCGAGATGCTCCCGCCGAGCGAGACGCAGTGCCTGAATATCTCGGTGATCGTGTCCGGAAGCCTGTCGCGCCATTCGTCGTCGGAGAGCGTGTCTTTAAGAAGGTTCACGTGAAGGTTGCCGTCGCCCGCATGACCGTAGCACACGCTCCTGACCCCATGCGCCCGGCAGATCTCCTTCACCCCCACAAACAAGTCCGGAAGCTGCGCGCGCGGAACGACCGTATCCTCCTCCTTGTAGACCGAATGCGCCTTGACCGCTTCGCCGACCGCTCGACGGACGTCCCATATCTCCTCGCGCCTTGCGCCGGTCTCCGCGATAAGCACCTCTCGCGCGCCGCCGCGGTCGCAGATCTCGCCCGTACAAACGATTTCCTCCGACAACCGCTCCTCATCGTTCCCATCAAGCTCGATCAACAACTGGGCGGGCGCATCGGAGTTCGGGATCGATTTCTCCAGGTGCCTGACCGCCATCTCCATCGCGTCCCTCTCCAAAAACTCGCATGCCGCAGGATCGAGCCCCGCATGGAACAAGGCAGGAACAGTGCTGCACGCATCGTGCGGATCCTCAAACGCCGCAAGAAGCACAGACGCGTACTTCGGCTTGGCGATCAGCTTCAGTACAGCCTTTGTCACTACCCCAAGCGTGCCTTCGCTGCCCACGAAAAGCTGCGTGGTGTTGTATCCGGAGACGTTCTTGAGCAGTTTCCCACCGGGCGAGATGATCTCTCCGGTCGGCAGAACAACCTCGAGCCCGTAAACCCAGTCCTTCGTGACCCCGTACTTGACCGCGCGCGGTCCGCCTGAGTTCTCACTGATATTCCCCCCGATGAAGCAGCTTCCCTTGCTGGCCGGATCGGGCGGATAGAACAACCCTTCGGCCTCGACAGCATTCTGCAGGGTCTCGGTGATAACTCCGGCTTCGACTGTAACGAACAGGTTCTCCTTGTCGATCTCGATAATCTTGTCGAACCGATCCATGAAAAGGACGATGCCGCCGTGCACCGGAAGCGCGCCGCCGGACAGGCCCGTCCCGCCGCCCCGAGGAGTCACCGGGATGATCTCACTTGTCGCGAGCTTGAGAATCTCGCTGATCTCCTCCGGCGTGCGCGGACGCACTACGACCTCAGGCATGAATCGCAGGTCCTCGGTTTCATCGCAAGCTGCCGATTCGAGGGATTCAGCGTCGGTTGCCACAAAATCGGGCCCGATAATCTCGCGGAGGGAATCGAGGTGTTTGTTAGCGAGACGGTTGAACATCTTCGGAGGGAAAGTATACATAATCGTGCCCTTGATAGCGCACGCTGCTATACTTGACTGGTTGGGGATCCGGATTGAATTGATCGAATCCGGCTGGTTGACGATGGCCAGGAAAAAGAAAACCGAAAAGGAAAAGGGCCGGAAGCCTCCTCCTCCGAAGTACGTGAACCGGAAGGCGTTCCGGGATTACCATGTCCTGGAGCGGTTCGAGGCCGGGATCGCGCTCGCGGGTCAGGAGGTCAAGAGTATCCGGGCGGGCGGCGCGAACCTTCGCGATGCGTACGGGCAGGTGGTGGAAGGCGAGGTGATTCTATTCGACCTGCATATCGCGCCGTACAAGTTCGCGACGATCGATCCACTGCCGCCACGTCGTCCACGCAGACTGCTGCTCAACAAAAGCGAGATTCGGAAGATAAAGGGAAAAATTGAAGAGAAGGGCATGACCCTGATACTCCTCAAGCTGTATTTCGTGAAGCATCTGGTCAAATTGGAGTTGGGAGTGTGCAAGGGAAAGAGATACTACGAGAAACGAGACACGATAGCGAAAAAGGACGCAGCCCGGGAGAAGGAAAGAGAGTTAAGGGATAGGGATGGGTAGGGTTGCATCTGACGGGAATCTGGTGTATACTGACTGATATATGCAGTCAAAAGACTGGAATAATCAGTCAGTCTCGGAATCAGGGCCGGTTTCTCACCGAAGAGAACGCCGCAAAATCGATATCCTTATGGGTTCAGGGACGCGCGTTGATGTGATACGGGCATTCCTCCAAAACCCGGATGAATGGATTGGTCCGCGGGATCTTCAGCGTCTAACCGGAAGGCCCTACGAGGACGCAAGGAG
>CBDUXL010000266.1:0-5026 GCA_965371155.1 uncultured bacterium
AAAGAAGAATCCACGCATCTTGCATGGGGACTTGCGGCGTACTTCCTGGCGCTAATCCTGGAAATCCTCGCCGACCTCACCCTGGGCACTTCGCCGATCCTCGCGGCTCCGTTCTTCCGCGTCCTGAGCAATGCGCTCACCGCCGGCGGCCTGATGATCATCACCCATTCGCTGGTTACCCACCGGTTGATCGAGCGACGGCAGTTCACCATGGTTCTGAGAGCGATGGGTGTCATTCTGGGGTTCAGCTTTGCCATCCTGGGTCTTATCTCGCTCATTAGTCCAAGCACTGCCCTCAGCCTCATGTGGCATCCGCCGGAATCGCAGAATGCCCCCAGGATCCTATTCACCGGGGAGTGGGTGTTTCTGGCGCAGGAGGCATTCCTGCTGATCTACGCGCTTATTACATTGATTACACAGTTCCGAGAGCGATCGCTCTATGCGCAGGGATTCTTCCTGTTTCTTGCCGCGGGCAGACTTGGTTTCATGCTTTTTCTTGCCGCCGAGCCGGGAAGCAGATTCCAAACGGTCGTGCTTCTTACGCAAAGCCTTGCCGATCCTCTGGGCTTTCTCTTTGTGGTCATGGCGATCAACCAACTCATCGCCGAGGACCTCCAGAAACTCAACCTTCAGTTGATGAAAAGGACGCAATCGCTGGAGGAAGCCACCCGCTCACTGACGAAGCTCAATGTGCTCTCGACCAGCCTTCTGAAGACCACCAAGATCCCGGATATCGCCGAGGCGATTTTGGGTGGACTTGCCGACGAGTTCGGGCTTGTCCACACGTTCCTGCTGCTTCTCGACAAAGACAACAGAATGCTCCACGGGGTCCGGCTCGATTCATCCGCTCGGGGCGTGCAGTTCATGGACATCGATATGCGGCACGATCATTTCCTGAAAACAGCGATGCTGCGAGGGAAACCGCTGTTTTTCGGTGAGGGGTCGCGCATGCCGGACAAGGATTTCATCAGGAACTACAACTACTCCAAGCACCTGGTTACGGTCCCATTGCTCACAAAGAAGGAGACCACCTGTTTCGAGATGTACGACTGCGATAAGGTGAGCTGCCCGGTTCAGGCTTTCGGCTGGAATGCATGCTGGCTCTGCAAGGAGGAATGCCCGTTTTACAGGGACGAGCAGGTGGAGAATCTCTCGATGTGCGTCAAGTGCAAGGCATTCAACCTTATGGGGCTGCTGGTTGTCGACAACCGAAACCCTCACCATCGGGTCGATGAGACAAACCTTGCGTTCCTCGAGACTTTTTCCAACCAGGCCGGAATGGCGCTTCATAACGCGAGCCTGGTCGAGGACCTGTCACGGGAGGTTACGTTCCGGGAGCGCACGTTCAAGAGTCTGCCGAACGGCGCCATGGTGCTCGACGAGCGAGGGTTGATACAATTGCTGAATCCCTCACTGCTGGATATCCTCGACATGACGGGTGCGGATGTCACCGGCATTCCGTTCGAAGCTGTCAGGCTCGTCAACGACGAGGAGAGATTCCAGAAGACGGTCAATGATACTCTGGAGGAGGGTAAGAGCTATGAGGGAATCGGTGAAACCTGGACTCTGACTCTCCCCGGGCGCACGCTGAAACTGAACATCAAAGTAAATCCGCTGCCGGGCGCGGGATTGCGTCACGGCGCGGTCATACTGTTTGAGGACATCACCGATGTCAGCGCATTGCAGGAGCAACTGTTCCAGAGCGAGAAACTGGCGACTCTCGGTCAAATGGCTGCCGGGATTGCGCACGAGGTAAACAACCCGCTTTCGGGTGTGTCGGGGTTCCTGCAGGTGCTGGCTTCCAGGCTTCCAGAGGACAGCCCCGAGCGTTCGGCCATGCAGGCGGCTCTTAAAGACATCAACCGCGCGAGTGGAACAATCAAGGACCTGCTCAAGTTCGCGCGACTCGGTCCCGCACAGAAGAAGCCGAGCAAGCTGAACGATGTCCTGGAGGAGAGCCTGGTGTTTATTCAGTTCCAGAAGGAGCACCGGGGGATCGAAATCAAGCGCGTTTTCGATCCGAAGCTTCCCGATGTTGTCTGCGATCCCGACCAGATGCGGATGGTTTTTACGAACCTGGTGCTGAACGCGGTGCAGGCGATGGGAAATGAAGGCACGCTGACTGTCACTACCGCTTCGGAGAATGAGCACGTGCGGGTGTTTGTGGAGGACACGGGTCCGGGGATTCCGGCGAGCAAGTATGAGTCGATTTTCGAGCCTTGGTTTACATCGAAGCAGGCCAGAGGGACAGGATTGGGCTTGACGAACTCGGACAGGATTGTCCGCGAGCATGGAGGAGTGCTCGCGTTCTGTTCGATTGAGGGAGAGGGGACGATTTTTGTTGTTGATCTGCCTTTGGAGCAGGAGGGGGAGGGGTAGGGATGTCGGGGAAAACGCGGGCGGGACGCCGCGGTGGCGGCGATTGGGAGTCGCCGTTCCGGGATGCCTAATGCACCAAATCCATTGCAAGGTGGTAGAGGGTCGGGTCGATGATCTTTGCTTCTTTCAGAACCTCTTCCAGCGGAGTGGTAACCAGGTCGCCGTTGATCTCACCTATCAATACTCCGGTTGATCCGGCGGCGAGCTCATCAACCGCCCGGGCGCCCAGTTTGCTTGCCAAAATTATGTCATTCGCCGTCGGACTTCCGCCGCGCTGGACGTAGCCGAGCACTACGGTGTTCGCGACATAACCCAACTGTTCTTTCATCTGATTTGCAAGCTCGGGAGCGCTCATTACTCCTTCGGCGACCACGACCAACGAGTGCTTCTTTCCACGCGCGATACCGGATTCCAGCCGGTAGACCACGTCCTCAAGCTCATACTTCAGCTCGGGAGTAAGGATTATTTCCGCGCCCCCGGCAAGTCCGCTCTTCAGGGCGATCCATCCTGAGTGACGTCCCATAACCTCCATTATTAGCGTGCGCCCGTGGCTGGAGGCGGTATCTCGGAGCTTTTTTATGCAGTCGAGTACGGTTTCGACCGCTGTGTCGAAACCGATTGTGAAGTCCGTACCGTTGACATCATTGTCAATCGTCCCCGGAATTCCGATAACCTTGACTCCAAGCTGGTGAAGTTCCAGTGCGCCCCTGAAACTGCCCTCGCCGCCGATAATTATCAGCCCGTCCATGTCGAGAAGCTCGAGTTGTCTTGCCGAACGCTTGACATTCTCGGGGTCCTTGAACTCATCGCACCGCGCGGTGCCGATGGTTGTTCCGCCACGGGTGATAATGTCGCCGACGGACCGGTTGTACATCTCGAGCGAGTCGTTCTCCAGAAGCCCTCTGAAGCCGTTCTTGAAGGCGAACACTCGGTGCCCGCGATGTATGCCCATTCTAACAATAGCTCTGAGGCATGCATTCATGCCTGGAGCGTCCCCGCCGGATGTCAGCACTCCGATACGCATATCTAGGTCCACCCTTCCTGTGCAGTATGGCCCATTTCCTAGAATAATGTCGCAAGGAGGGCCTTGAAACAACCCATGTTTTCACATGCAAAGGCTGCATGGTATGCTTCGATGACCAATGTCGAGGGAGACGCTCGATCTCCCGGGGTAGACCATCATGTCCGCTGAAAACATTGACTTCCGCCGTATCATGCTGAAACTCTCGGGTGAGGCCCTGGGCGGTGATGAGAGTGTCGGCATCGATCCCGGGACAATCGATCGCATTTCGCGTGAGATTGTCGATGTCGTGAAATCCGGGGTACAGATTGGCATCGTGATGGGAGCAGGGAATTATTTCCGAGGAGTGAAAGGCATCGCGGGGGGTATGGACAGGGTCGCTGCCGACCAGATGGGCATGGTCGCGACGCTTCTCAACGCCCTGGCGCTTCGGGACAGCCTTGGCAGGGCAGGTGCGGATGCTGCGGTGTTTTCCGCCATCGATATTGGTTCGATCGGGGAAACCTATAGTCCGCGACGAGGGAGGGAAGTCCTTGAGAGCGGCGCAGTGGCATTGTGCGCCGGCGGCACAGGCAACCCGTATTTCACGACCGACACGGCCGCGGCTCTTCGGGCGCTTGAACTGGATTGCGGCGTCTTGCTCAAGGGAACCAAGGTGGATGGTGTCTACGACAAGGACCCGGTCAAGTACCCCGATGCCGTTCGTTTCGATAGGATCACTTATAAAGAGGTTCTCGAACGCAAGCTTGCCGTTATGGATCTGACGGCAGTCACTCTGGCCGAGCGCAACAATCTCGATATGGTCGTTTTCAACATTCGTGAGGATGGGGTATTGGGTCGGGTGGCGAATGGAGAAATCGAGCTTGGAACGTTGATTACAAGCGGAAGGTGAAAGGTAAATAAGTGGAAAAGGGAGAAAATGCGGACTGTCGCATTTGATGGATCGCTATCAAATGGCCACCTCAAGTAAGTGGGTCCTTGATACGCATCAAGCGATAAAGTAAAATGGCTCGGGTGCTGCTCTATGTGCGCAAGAGTGTTTGGTGGGTAACTTCTCTTGTCGGACATGGGGACGACGAAATGGAAGAGCAATATATTGAAGCTGATGAGCGCATGAAGAAGGCGATAAAGGCTGTCGCTCACGAGCTTGCAATGGTGCGCACCGGCAGGGCTAATCCCGCTCTGTTGGACAGGATTTCGGTGGAAGCCTACGGCTCCATGATGCCTTTGAATCAGGTCGCGGCCGTGACAATCGGGGACGCCACCACTATTCTGATCAGGCCGTTCGATCGGGCCAACCTCGGTGCGATTGAAAAAGCGATACTGAAATCCGACCTTGGACTCACACCGCAATCCGACGGAACGATTGTCCGATTGAACATCCCGTCTCTGACTGAGGAGCGGAGGCAGGAGATGGTGAAGATGGTCAAGATGATGGTGGAAGAGGGGAAAGTACAGCTCAGAAATATGCGTCGCGAGTATATCGATAAAATACGAAAAATGGAGAAAGCGGGCAAAGTCAGCGAGGACAACAGCCGCGACGGGCAAGACGAAATCCAGGAGTTGACTGACAAGGGCTGCGAAGAGCTGGATAAGGTCTTCAAGAGAAAAGAGGACGAAATCATC
>CBDUXL010000267.1:0-5008 GCA_965371155.1 uncultured bacterium
ATAGATGGCGTTTGGTTTCAGACGGAAACCTGGGAAATCCGTGTGCGCGCCGACGTTTCTGAACCCGGCAACACACGGTGGTTGCCGGCCCATTCGGCCCGCGACTATCGCGGAGTGTTTGCGTATGATGTAGAACTTGTCGCCGCGGGGGGGATCCCAGCTAAGGCGCTCCTCGAGTCGCTCGAATCCGGCTGCGTCCAATCGCCGGGCGGCTTCGGCGGCCGCGTGCGCGGCGGTCGGGGATGCTTCAATAAAGCTGATCAAATCGAGTGTAGCCTCTTTTGCTTTCTTGGTAGGCATATTTTAGGCTCCGAAAACGGTGAAGTAAGGGTACTTTATAGCATAAATCCGGATCGATATGAGGGGGTGCAACTAGGCTTTCGCCCCGAAGGCAGAACTGGTCATCCTGCATTGGATTCGACCTTTCACCAACCGACTGTTTTGGTCTGATCGCCCTACCTTATGAATTTCGGGTTGTTCCCGGCGATTACGATTGTCACTTCACCCTTTATTCTGACATCCCTCAACTCATCCACCAGATCAGTCATATACCCCCTGTGGACTTTTTCGAACATTTTCGTCAGCTCGACACAAACAGCCGCTTTCCGGTCTCCCAGAACCTCCAGTGCTGATTCGAGCAACTTGATGACCCTCATCGGCGATTCGAATATCACCAGCGTATGGGGAAGGTCTCGGTCCATTTCAAGCCATCGACGTCTGGGACCGGGTTTCTTCGGCGGAAAACCCTTGTGGGTAAAGCTGTCGGATGGGAGCCCCGACGACACCAGCGCTGTGGATATCGCGCCTGCGCCGGGAATAACCGTGACCTTGATACCACGCTCGTACGCGGCGTTTATCAGCCTGTAACCCGGGTCGCTGAGGCCCGGATAGCCCGCATCCGAGCACAATGCGACCGTTTTTCCATCTTCCATCAGCTTCAGAAGGCGATTCCCGGCGGATTTTTCATTCTGCTCGCGATAGGAAATGACCTTTTTCGGCGAAGGGATATTGTGCTTCTCGAACAGGATGCGGGTCCTTCTGGTGTCCTCGGCGGCGAGCACATCGACCTCGCCAAGAATTCTCACAGCGCGATAGGTGATGTCTTCCAGGTTTCCGATAGGTGTAGCGACTATGTAAAGCATGACATCATTAGAGGCAGATGAATACGTGATCGAAGCCCCCAAGAGCACTATTCTACAGGAAACCAGGGCAACTCGACACCCGGAACGGCGACATCCTCTCGCCGGCACCCGGAGCGGCGACATCCTGTCGCCAGCACCGGGGGCGTCCCGCCCTCGTTTGCGCCCTCGTTTGCGCCCTGAATGCAACACCCGTGCCGATTGCTTGTCAATCTCTTCCAATATTACTGAAAATTTTCTTCCTTTTTTATTCCGGTCTACATCTTGACGAGATCGATTTCGTCGAGTATATAGAGTTGGACAGCGTGTAGAGGCTTGCGATTTATGGTAAGGAGAATGAGGCCGACTGATTCCCTGTGGGGACTAGGGTAAGCAGTTTTTCGCGACGGTGAGGCGCGGATAGCCTGACCGGTTTTTTTATGCGCTTCCTGAAACTTTTGCTGAAAAAGGCATCTAATAAAGAGGGACTGCACCGCAATGGATCGATCGGGTGTAGTCTAATCTGCCGATGGTGGTGATCGCCTTTATGCTTCAGGCTCGTGTTTGTGTTCCTCAGAAGGTCTGTAAACATTCACTCTACAAGGAGATGATCGTCCGGGGTAAGGACTATGGATTCCTTACCCGCAAAGAAGTCCGAGAGACTGTCGCTCAGTGTAAGAAGGTTACACGCAAGGAACTGGATGCGATTTTCCTCTCCATCCAGCGCAAGCGGATTAGCCTCCTGACCCGTCGCCCATCCAAGCGGAAAAACGGCAAGGTCAACGGGAGAGCCCGAAGGAAGTCCAAGAAACCGGACGACAAGACGCCTCTGCTCAGCTCTGCTATGGCGAAGAGAAAGGCTGATCCGAAGCGAGTCCTCGACAGCGACCTCAAGTACTCCCACGACATCAAGCTCGATGACTCGGTCAAGATCTACCTCAGGGAGATAGGCTGGGTGCCTCTCCTGACCTCCAGGGAAGAGGTGAAACTGGCGAAGATTATCGCGGGTGAAGAGTTCACCGACGCCGAGAAGGAGGTCGCCCGCAAGAAGCTCACAACCGCTAACCTGCGGCTGGTCGTCTCGATCGCCAAGAAATACAAAACCCAGGGCTTGAGTTTCCTGGACCTTGTCCAGGAAGGCAACCTTGGGCTTATGAGAGCGGTGCAGAAATTCGACCACACCAAGGGCTTCAAGTTCTCGACCTACGCCACGTGGTGGATTCGACAGGCCATCACCCGCGCCCTGGCCGACCAGGAAGACATCATCCGCAAGCCCGTCCATATCGTCGAGAAGATCAACAAGCTGAAAAAGGCATCGAGCGAGATCTCCCAGAAAAAGGGCACCGAGCCCACCCCTCAGGAGTTGGGAAGCAAAATGAACATGCCCCCGACCAAGGTGCAGGAAATCCGCAAGATCGCACAGCGTCCGATCTCATTGGAGACTCCGATCGGCGAGGATGAGAACTCGCAGTTGCAGCACTTTTTGGAGGATGTGCGGATCTCGGCGCCGGACAGCTCCGCCATGACGCTTCTGCTTCGGGAGGAGCTTGAGAAGGTGCTGGGGACCCTGACCGACCGCGAGAGAAGGGTCATTCGGCGGAGGTTCGGGTTCGATGACGGCCACTACTATACGCTCGAGGAGGTTGGGCGCGAGTTCGGCGTTACCCGAGAGCGGATACGGCAAATCGAGGCCAAGGCCCTTCGTAGACTGAAAAGCATCAAACGTAGTGTGAGAGTGAAAGACTTTCTGGATCTGTAAGTTGGGAGCAGTGAAGGTTAAGAAAAATTCCCGCCGAATGGCGGGTTTTTTTTGTGTGCTGGGCATTTCCGGAAACCGCCCAATCCAACTCCATATTTCCACCCCTCCCATTCCCATCCTGACCTTTTCCGACCCACAACAAATTGTGGGCCACCGAGGGATGTGGGTTCCCCTCGACTGCTGATCGGGTCAGAAATACGTGGTTGTAATCACATACAACATATCCGGCAACAATCCGTACTCCGACATCGTCTTCCCCTCGAAATGTTGGAACCCGATTCTCATATCCGACGAATTCGAGAGGGAACGCTGCACGGAGAGATCGAAGAACCAGGAATCATCCGTCAGATTCGTCAAGCCAAACAGACCCAACGTGCTCAATCCACCCGGATTGTACGAGCAATTGACACCCGCATACCATCGAGCCGGATAAAGCTGCCCCATTGCCAATTCCTCTAATGAGTAGTCTATCGGCTTCGTTGCGCCGGGACCATTGTAGAAAATCTCGCCCGACAAGTATGTGTTCTCGTTCGGCGCGAAGTCGCTTTCAAGCGCGAGCTGCCAGGGTTCGCCCGTGTCGACATCTCTCCAGGCGACCTCCGCGCGAACACCGATATTATTCACATCGCCGGTGGTCTGGAACGCGATGAAATCCGCTCCATCCATGCGGCCCGCCGACAGCGCCGACTCGAAAACGCCGCGAGTTTCGTGGTACCTGACCGCGACAGCTTCTCTCCCCTCATCATCGATCCACGCATAGAGCATGTCCCAGCCTGAAGTCGGACCGGTCGCGATCTGCAGGCGGATTGCGTCGGTGCCCTGCTGCTCGGGCGCGAACGGGTCGCCCGGACGGATCGGGTGGAACGCGTCCATGAACGACATAATGTGACATGTCCGCCAGGCGATACGCTGCCTGCCAAGATCAAGTGTGAAATCGTTGTGGCGATAAACCAGCGCCAGACGGTCCATCCTGTGCTCCGCCGCCCAGTTTGTGTGGACATCGATTACGCTGTCGAGTCCGAGCGGCCCTTCGGTTCTAAGCTCGGGAAACTCATACTGGGGATACTCGCCAAGCCTGGCCTGGTAGAGCCCGTCGATCATGTACGCGAACTCGAGCTTCCATTCAGAATCGATTCGATACAACCCGTTCATACGGAGGTTAAGCTCAGCGATTTTTCCGGTGGGCACTAGCGGTCGATCGAATGAATAGCCGACAGCCCAGAAGTATCGACCGTTCAGGCGGAGGTTGTCGGGAAGCCGGTCGCGCCATTCAGCGCGCGCCGGAGTTGCGATTGCCAGAATCATCGTGACTGCAAGAGAAATTGTCCACCCGCACCGTTTCATATCGATGTTCCTTATGCTGTCGCCAACTCAACAGCTTCGTCCCTGACTATAACCCCGTCCTCGAGGGTGGCGATCCGTCTTGCGCGATCGACAACTCTTGGATCGTGTGTCGAGAACAGAAAAGTCACGCCCTCATCACGATTCAGTTTCTCCATTATAGTCAAAAGAGCATTGCCTGTGGAAGTGTCCAGGTTCGCGGTGGGCTCATCCGCCAGAACGAGCGCGGGTCGATCCGCGATCGCGCGAGCCACAGCGATCCTCTGCTGCTGGCCTCCGGACATCTCGTCGGGACGTTTGGTCGCTATGTCGGCGATCTCGACCGCCTCCAGAAGCTCGTTCGCTCGTTTGCGGGCCTTGTCGGCAGGCCAATGTCTCAATTGCAGCGCAAGCTCCACATTCTCCCGCGCACTTAGAACCGGAACAAGGTTGTACGACTGAAATATGAACCCGATCTTCTTGAGGCGCAGATCGGAGAGTCTTGTTAGGGACCATTTTGTGATATCCTCGCCATCGAAAAGAACCGTGCCCTCCGTGGCGCGATCCAGCCCTCCGATGATATTCAGCATGGTTGTCTTGCCGCTTCCGGACGGCCCGACAAGCGCGGTGAATTCTCCTTCCTGGAGCTTGAAATCGACCCCGCGCAGGGCGTCGTACTCGACCTTGCCGGTCTTGTATGTCTTCCGGACCTGAATTAGCTCGACCAGTGTCATTTCTTCACCTTCTCACACATGTCTAAGCGCCTCGACCGGTCTTAGCGTCGCTGCCTTAATTGCCGGCCACAGCCCTG
>CBDUXL010000268.1:0-5005 GCA_965371155.1 uncultured bacterium
GGGACGCTCGCGGTCCCGGTTAAGATGCATCCAGTATAATCAAATCACGGATGCACCCCTGATATCATACGGTTGCACGTTCGATGTTTATTATGACACAATCTGTTCCGTGCCATTATGGCAGTGCTAAACCCCACAGATACTCCTGCGATTGAAATCTCCGGATTCCAGAAACGGTACGGCAACGTAATGGCGGTAGACGGTCTCAATCTGAGTGTCCGGCACGGCACATTTTTCGGGTTTGTCGGGCCTAACGGTGCGGGGAAATCGACCACGATAAACGCCATGGTCGGACTGCTTCAGCCATCCGCCGGGACTATCAAAATCGCGGGCTTCGATATCGGGAAAGAGCCCCTCGAGGTCAAGGCTCGTGTTGGATTCATGCCCGAGGAAGTGGTTCTGTACGAGAGATTGACCGCGAGGGAATTCCTGGATTTCGTCGGGCAGATGTACAGCATGCACCCGAAGCTTCTTGTGGACCGTCGCGAGGATCTTCTGAAGCTACTGGACCTCGACGGCGACAAGCTCATGAGCACGTTCTCGATGGGCATGAAGAAGAAGGCGGCTTTGGCTGCAGCACTGATACACCGGCCGCCGGTTGTGATTCTGGACGAGCCGTTCAGCGGAATCGATGCGATCACATCGAGTAGAATCCGAAATGCGCTGAATCAGATGGTCAAAAGCGGGCACACGGTCTTTATCTCATCGCATGTACTTGAGCAGGTCGAGCGAGCCAGCGACGAGATTGGGATAATTCACAAGGGAAAGCTTCTGGCGGTCGGAACGCTGGATGAAATCCGCACGACAGCCGCCTGCAATGAGGGGGCTTCGCTTGAGGAGGTCTTTCTGAAACTGACCGGCGCCGTCGATTCGGAGGGTTCGGATTGAGCAGAATCTTCTCTTTGATCAACTGGAAGATGCTTCTCACGTGGCGCATGTATACCCGTCACACGCTCGCATCGCTGGAAACCATTCTCTTCTTCCTCGTGTACATAATCTGGATCGTGTTCTCCTGGGTGGCGCTTCGGTATATTACAGGATGGAGCCTGGAGTTCCAGATCCCTCGGGCGCTCATTCTCTGTGACCTCTACACGTTCATCTTCGTAGCCTGGCTGCTTCTTTCATTGATGGGGTACCGTCTGAATGAAAGTTATGATCTAAACAAACTTCGGGTATATCCCCTGCCCTGCCGCAACATTTTTGCCGCGAACCTGCTCGGCGCTTTCACGGATATCAGCGTGATTCTGCCGCTTGTGGGATATGTCGCCGTGTTCATAGAAATGGGTCCTGCCGTCGAACGGTTGCCGGTGGGTCTGATTTTGATATTGGCGTTGCTGTTCCTCCAGGTCGCATCGGGCCTTACATTGGTGAACATGCTCTATGTTCTGCTGCCACGGACGAACCTGATAAAAGTCGGGATGTGGATTCTTTTCGGTGTGCTCATCTGGGCGGTCCTGCTGAATCTCGGGATCGTCGGTTACCCCATGCCGGACTTCTACATACTCTTCCGCGAATTCGGCATTGATTATTTTCGACCCTGGCCTGCCGGACAGATAGGAATCGCGCTGGACGCCTACCTAAGCGCTGATTACGCGGAAATGACATCGCCGCTACTGGGATTCGCAGCCTGGACCACCGGCGTTCTAGGGCTCAACTACCTGATTCTTTTCTATTGGATGCGAAGCGATGTCGGGAGTAGAGAACCTTCCGGGCACGTCGCAAAGAACGATATCGCTCCGCGATTGCTTGACTTCGTCGGACGTTTCCTAGAGAAACTGGTAGGATGCGAGGCTTATGCGCTTTATCGCAAGGACGCGCTCGAATTCGCGAGTCGCAGCCCCTATTTCTTCGTGTACAAGATTCTTCCCGGATCGATCGCCCCAATGATCATCCTGCTTGCCATGCGATGGAACCTGAGCAATCTTGAGGATGTTACGTACATCCCCGGGATGCTTGAGAAGGTTTTGTGGATTAGTTTGGGGTTGGTTCTGTTCGTGGTGATCGCAGGCGCGAATCTGTTTGCAGGGAATGTTTTTGGGTTTGAAGACAAGAACATCAGGACTCTCATGGTGCTGCCGACACCGCGCAGGGCTTTATTGATCGGCAAGAACCTCTTCCTGGGCGGATTGCTGCTTCTGGACGCATTAGTGCTGAGCTTTCTTTCATTGCTGTTTTTCCCCAATGCATTTGCGTTTTTCGGTGTACTGAGCCTGACGGTCACTCTCTTCATGCTGATCCTGAGCATAGGGAATTTCGCATCCTCGCTCTGGCCGTACTGGATGCCGCTCGATCAGCCGTCTTTTACGCTGAGGTCGACGGTCATTCTCGGGGTAGTCAATCTCGGTGTGACAATTGCGCTTGTGATTGCATACGCGCCGGCTCTTGCGGCAGTGGCGGTGCCGTATTTCCTTGGGATTAAATGGCTTGCGTATCTGCTCATGCCCGTAGCGGTTGTGTACGGGTTCATTTTCTATCGTCTGACACTGAGTCCAGCAGTGGGTTTGCTGGAGAGCAATGAGTTCCTGGTTCTTCGCAGAATCGCGGATCGGGAGGAGTTGTAGTTCAGAACCCACAACAAGTTGTGGGTCACCGATGAGCACTATTCGTCTTGTGGGTTTTCCTGATCGTCAGTTGACGGAGAAAACGGATGACTGAATTCCACATCGGGCGGATCAGGTTCGTAAATCGCGCTGGGGCATGGTAGATGCGCGAGCACTTTCCATTCGATCCCGGTTTTCACACACCAGACCTGAATACAACCCCGCTCCCGTCCTGCCAGATAAACTTGCCGTCGCTCAGGGATCCACTCATCGTGTGCATCGGCAATCATAAGGCGGACTGCGTCAGAATCGAACCCGAGCGTGTAAAGGCACCAGTCCTCATTCTCGCCGGTCTCGTCCAGCCGAGTTGCGATGAGTTGAAAGAAGTCGAGTTCGAGCTCGGTGATCCGTTGCCCGGGAAGAGGCGAGAAGTGCGCTGTTCCGAAATCCACATTCCACCAATTTCCATTCAATGATCGCGCTATGGCGGGGATGTCCAGGCCTTCGAGGGAGTCGGGATGGGCGGTAAATGTCGCAAGATCGCCTTCCTGGTAGGCCATACGATAAAGCACTACCCGCTTGGCGAGCATCTCCGGGATTTCGTACGGATTGGGCTGTTCGGTCTCATCAGTGCTTTCCGACCCATCGGACCGGCTGTCCTGAGAAGGCTCGCGCCATTCTGCCTTCCCATCGGGACATCCGAGCAAAAAAAGCGTGGTCGAAAAAATGATGACAAGTAGGACTGGAATGTGCTTTTGCCGCATGAGTGTCTCCATTTTGCCTTGTGTCGAATATCAGATAATTGGAGCCGGATTGCCTGCCAATGGTTCTGCAGGGACGATGCTTCAGTGGCAAGTATAACAGCACCGGCCACCGGTCGCGATAGTCGGGAATTGCAGATGAGCATTTCGGGCTGTAGAATATTGGTTGAGTTCGCCGGAGTGGCGGAATGGCAGACGCAGCAGACTCAAAATCTGCCGTAGGATAACTACGTGTGGGTTCGAATCCCACCTCCGGCACCAGTTCGAAATGAAACCGCCCGGTACGATCAACCGGGCGAATTTATTATTGCGGGCGCGCGCCTCGCGCCCCTACTAGAATGCAGCATTGGGGATCCGGACAAATGTTTGTTCAACCTCCTCAAGATGTTGCAGGCCCTCAAGCGTAGCCGCCTGCCAGACTTCGTCGCCGAGATCCCAAGCATCTTCGCCAAAGGTATCAAAAAGCTCCCATGCTGCGCCCCAGTGATAACCGTGCACTCTGCCCAGTTCAAACCCTCCTCGAATGCGCACAAACTCCTTGCGGATATCTCCCGACCATTTTGATTCCACTTTCTCATCCCATGCGAGACGAATGTCGCCGTCGGCACGATTTTGCCGGAATCTGCCATTCATCTCAAACTCGATGTCGTGCCTGTGCGAGCTGAAGCCGATGTAACCTCCCGGTCTGACTTCCGCAGTTGATGACGCGGCCGGGCGTCCATCGACAAGGACATCCACCTTCACCCATTCGTGCCGTCCGGAGTAACCATAGGTGGTGTCGGAGTATCTCAGACGCAATGCAACCTTTTTCTTGCCGCGTGGCCTGCCATCCGAGCGATAGTCCTCCCAAAGGAAACCCTCCCACTCGCCCTCGACATCGCGCGCAAGGTTGGGCCCATCATGGATATCGGGCTGAGGACTGTACCCTCCCCCACCGGAGCCGCCGTAACCTCCGTCGTAATCATCGTGATGCGGCGTGGTCGGAAATTCAAACTTCCCTCCTGCATAGCCTTCGCAACCGATGATTGCGAAAACAAAGAGAGCGATCAGTATCGATAGTGCGTTTCGCATAATGCACCTCACGATCCGGCGATTGCCCTGAAGCCTGCATCTATGCGTCTTCGGGCCTGGTCCGGTCTCAATTTATGAGGGGGGCGGGAAACTGCGTGCTATGAGAGTCATGTCGCGATTCGGACAGCGAATTCCTTGAGGAGCTTCACATATTTTCGATACTGTTCGAATGAAACATCCGGCGGAGTCTGATGATCGCATCCCAGGACTATCCCGCCTTTCCTGCACTCCGAAAGGGCATGCTCGAACTCGCCGACCATCTTGCTTTCAGGTCCCGACATCGCGCGCTTGTTGAATCCACCGATTATCAGGAGCCTGGGATGTTTCTTTCTCGTGACCGAAAGATCCATCCCGGCGTTCCGTTCGAACGGAACGAACCCGTCGATGCCCAACTCCTCATGAAACCAGGGAATGATGTCATTGCAGTTGCCGTCGGTATCGATGAAGATAAACCGAATGCCGCATTCACGGGCGTGGGCGATCAATTCGACGTAGTACGGACGCATGAATTCATCGAACAGGTCCTTTCCGATCATGCTTCCCGTGTTGTAGGACATATCCTCGGCGACGGTCATCCAGTCAGGCACCAGGTGTTTACAGTATTCGCTTATCTGGCGCTTGTTAAACTCGAGG
>CBDUXL010000269.1:0-4996 GCA_965371155.1 uncultured bacterium
GTTTGGCGCTAATCTTTCTCGGGATCCTTGTTGTGGGCGCCCAGGTATTCGTAGCGATGGACATAGAAATACCCCTCGCCCTCAGCCCGATGCGATGGTATATAAACCGCCGAGAGGTAGATGAATCCCAGCCAGCAGACGATCATCACAATAAGTCCAACCCATCCGAGTACTGGTCCGGTTCCGCCGTTGTCCTTTTGGCTCTTCGACCAGGGCTTCCTGACAAAAAATTCCCACAATCCCCACCATCCGGCGACAATAAACGTCTCCTCGCCGCAAAGGCAGAGACCGATTATCCCTGCCAGGAATCCTAACAGACTGCCCTTCTCCCGACCCCACCAGGCCAGCGCCACGAAAAACGGCGCGAGTGCGATGGGGTGGAAATCCGCGCAGGCGAGCCAATGCATGGGAGGGAACAGGCAGAAGGCGATGAACAATGTGAGAGCGACTATCTCCCCGATTCGTTTTCGGTACGTTGCCCAGAGCAGCAATCCTGCTCCGATCAGCGCGGCTGCCTGGAAGCCCAGCAGCCAGAACACGTGTGGCGCGACTTTGTATAGCGGAACGAACAGCAACAGGATCGGCTCGAAATGGTCGCCTCGAAGGTCCTGTACTCCGCGTACCGAGACCTCCCAGCCGTTGCCGTTGGCGAGATTCCAGATGAGCTGGTCGAAAATCGCGAGGTCCCATGCCTTGGAATGGAAGGTGAGATGCCTCAGAGCGCCTGCACTGAACAACACCAACCACGCAATGAACGCGAGAAAGATAACAGGCCCGGTTCGGCTTATTGTGTCCTTGGGGATGCGCTTTCGGAGGTAGGACGCCAGAGGCCCGCAAAGAAACAATGCGGCGGCGACAATTACCAGCAAGCGTACGCCAGCAATCCAGATCGGCGCACGGAATTGGTCGGAGTATTCGAGAAGCGCGGGCACTTGGGGGGATATTCTACCTTATGTAGCGGTGAGGGTCATGGTGCGACGGCGGGACGCCGCCGATGCCGGCGATCCGGAGATCGCCGTTCCGGGAGGCGTGAGGATCATGGTGCGACGGCGGGACGGCGCCGATGCTGCCGATCCGGAGATCGCCGTTCCGGGAGGCGATGAACATGGTGCGACCGCGGGACGGAGTAACTCGCATGCTCGCACCTTGAGTACTCGCACCTTGCGTAGATGAAGCTGATGCCACATAATTGGGCGGTAATGATGAGATACCTATCCTTTCTGATTCTACTGATTCCCGCGTTCCTGGTTGGTTGCCCGGCTCAAGATGATTCAGGCCCGGCACCCGAAGACCTGAATGTTATCCTGGTGATTGTGGATACGCTCGGTGCGCAGCACTTGGAGTTCATGGGTTACGAGCGGCAGACATCGCCGTTTGTCGATGAATTTTCCGAGCGATGTATTATTTTTGATCGCGCCTATGCGCCCAAGCCATCGACTCTTCCGTCCTTTACAAGCCTTTTCTCCGGTTTGCATCCGGTTACCCACAATATCCAGCGGAACGGGGTCGAGGTCCCGGAAGATATACACAGGCTGATCGAGGATTTCAGCAGTGCCGGTTTCCGGACCGTGGGATTTGCAGCGGGCGGAACCATGGCCGCCAGATACGGTATCGCAAGGGGTTTTGAAACCTATTTCGACTGCTTAGTGCACGATATCCCAGCTCCGCAAATTGTGGAGAAGGTGGAGGGATTCCTCGAAGGCTCAGGCGCCCTGGGAAGGCCCACATACGATTCTGAAAACGACCGCCTTTTCATGTTTGTCCATTTCTATGATCCACACACGGACTACACACCCGATCCCGAAATACTCGCGCAGTTCGCCGATCCGTTCTACTCCGGCCCGATGGACGGGACCCTGGATGTAATCGGCAGATTCAACAAGTATGAACTCGAGTTTGATGAGGCTGACCTCAGGCATACGGCGGATTTATACGATGCCGAGATCCTCACGCTGGACGATCACCTGAGAGAGCTTATCGACATCTTCGACCGCACCGGACTGATGGACAATTCGGTGATCGTGTTCTCCTCCGATCATGGTGAGAACCTCGGCGAACATCATTACATAACCCATGGACACCCGTATGAGACCGCGCTGCATATTCCGCTCATGGTCCATTTCCCCGATGAACACGGCGCCGGGACAAGGGTCGGCTCGCTTGTTGAATTCACGGACATCCTTCCAACGCTCATGGAGATGCTGAAGCTTCCCGTGCCGGAGGGTCTCGATAGCTTCAGTTTTCTTCATCTCCTGGAAGATCCCGGCGGCGCGAGCGATGATGATGGTCGGGCATTTGTGCTCGCCTGTGGCGGTTTCAACGACAATCAGGACCGAACGTACGGTCTGTTTGATGGTCGCTACCGATATATCCAGGACATCCGATGGTCCGATGAGCCGCTATTGTACGACATCACCATCGACCCGCGCGAGGAGAATGATATCGCGGCGGATCATCCCGACTTGCTGGAGTTATACGGAGCGGTCGTCGATTACCTGTCGGTGGAAGCAGGCCCGATAGTGGAACCGGAGTACGATGAGGAAACTGAGGAGATGCTGAGAAGCCTGGGTTATTTGCACTGACTTGAGCCCCACCAACTGAACAAGGAGCATGATCGGTGCCCCACAATTTATTGTGGGTTCTTAATTCGGTAGCCCACATTTCAATGTGGGTTTTTTTGAAATGAATACCGACCCACATTAAAATGCGGGCCACCGAGAGATTCATTTTCAGTGCACGCAAACAGTGAAATAGCCCTTAGTGAAGTCATGCGCGGTATTGGGCGCGGGATGCAGCAAAACGTCGCAAGCGTGGGTTGCTCCCGGTTCACAGCACTTTCGACACGAAGTACCCTCGGATCTCCTCGCCTTTCGGGTAGGTTGTCGCCGGGCACATCGCGAACCCCAGGTCTTTCCACATGGGGATGGCCTCAGTCTTGTCGTCCGAACTCCATGCCCGAATCTGGTACGCTCCCTTTTCCCTCGCGCGTTCAGAGGAGATCTGTATCATCCTTCGAGAGATTCCCTGCCGTCTGTACGTCTCGACCACTTCTATGATGTCGATAAACGCCTCAAGGGTCCCGGGGAGCGGCGCGGGAAGTTCGTGCCAGGACACCGACAACAGTCCGACCGGTTCTCCGTCGCACAGTGCGACAACCGCGAACCCCTGCTCGAGTTTCATGTGCCGGGCGACCGAATTGCCCCACTCTCTCCCCAGACGCTCTCGCATCGCCTCGTCTGCGAAGATGTAATCAATCGGCGGTTTGTCGTCTGGGTTCATCTATATTTCTCCCGTGAAACGAATCCGATCACATCCGACACTCATAAGATTGATCAAGGATGAATATGGTACCTGTTTTCTCTATAATTTGAACACCGGACGTCGAGAAATGTTGGCTACACCTGGAGGGTCTTCATGAGAGGTCAACACGGATCCTGGATTCCAGTCATGCTGTCCTCGATTCTTTGCGTTGCGTGCGCAGGAGGCGTGCCGAGGGCAAACTCACCACTCACAGAGGATGAACTTGCGATCCCCTTGGGTCCTTATCAGATGGGCGGCGACATGTACAACCGTAGACAGGTAAGGATGCCCTCACCCGAAGAGAAACCGGTTCTTGATTGGAGGAGAGGCTCAGTCGCGCTCCAACTGGTTTTCCTTAGTACTGTCCTCGTCGACGGAGAAGGAGGCATTTGGTATGAATCTTCCGAGAGCTCTCTTCTGACGTTTCAGGGTCTACGGGAACTAGATTATGAGGAGCTATCAGACACCTATGCTGAGGAGTTGCCATACTCAAATACAAGTGTCGTCAGGCTGAATCCTGATGGCACCAAAGATTGGGAACACAGATTCGGGGAGGCGCCAGGGGAAGAGCCAGTGTCGTTCTCGCTCGATTCGGCAATGAATGGAGTAGTAGTATGTGGCCTTGGCTACTTCGAAGGGGGCGAACTTGGTTTTCGCAACCACCGACGCTTCCTGGAGTGCATTGATCTGATGGGCACAACCAAGTGGCGAACTGACCCTGTTCCAGGTGATTTCACCAATCGCACAGTTTGGCGAGTTACCGACGATAGGGTGCTCATGGCTTGCACTGATGAAACGTGGAATGTTTACAGCTTATCTGATGGCTCGCACCTTGGCTCAATACGAACCCCCGGACATGCTTTGTTTGGTTTTCCAGGCCCATTCCCAACCCATGATGGGAATCTGATTATGTTCGGCACTAGGGCTGATACCGGCCGGGACTATGTCTCCAAGATGGATTTCAATGGGAATACGCGATGGTATGAGGATTTCCCTGATGAGATATCTATCTATCCTCCCACATTGTCAAATGAGGAGGCCGTCATCATTGGTTCGCATGGGGGGTTGCTCTGTCTGAATAGCGGAACGGGTGAATATGAATGGACACGCTTTGAGGGTGAAATAATCGAACCAATGGGAGTATCGACGGACGGCAACATTCTTTGCTTCTCAATTGAAAAGTATGTTGGCCCTCGTGAACTGAGAATGCTGGACCCAAGCGGCAACATTCTTTGGACTTGCCCAATGCCTGAGCTTGCGCAGGGTTTGCAGGATATCCATCTGTATGAAGACGGGTCGATCCTTGTTGGTTATGCTGCAGGAGTAAGCTTAATAGACCCTGAAGGGTCCATGCTCTGGACCGTCGATGAGTCGGACCTCGGGTTGTCAACCGATTCCGGCTTCTCCAAGATGGAACTGTATCCAGCCCCTGATGGGAGAATCGTGGTGCACTACGTGACGACCGGGGACGATGGCGATGAAGGAATTCTGAGCCTAAAACCACCAATATGATTTCCTGAACTCGGCATTATTACGTCTCCATCGGCTGGACCTTGATCCCCCTCCATGTCTCCCAGTTCGCCACTATCACCCCGATGATAATCCCAGCCGCAGCGATCAGGGTCGGCACACCGATTGCCTCGCCGAGGAAAACTCTCGCTATCACCAGCCCGAAGATCGCCTGGGTGTAGGTGAA
>CBDUXL010000270.1:0-4988 GCA_965371155.1 uncultured bacterium
CACGCATTACAGGTGGCATGTTTCTGTCCGGGCGCGTGCCCCGCGCCCCTACAGCCCCGTCCCGCTCGCCCCTCCTCCTGTTACTCCCTTTTGCGCTATAATGCGCCCGTCGTGGCAGACACCGATGTAAAACCCCTTGTAATAGTACCGACCTACAACGAGGCCGAGAATATCGCGGACCTTATCGCGCGTATTCTCGAAGAACTTCCTATTGCCGAAGTGATGGTGGTCGATGACGGGTCTCCGGACGGCACAGGCGACATTGTTGACGGTATCGCGTCGCTCGAACCCAGAGTCCACTGCCTGCATCGACCCAGCAAAATGGGTCTGGGCACTGCCTATATCACTGCATTCAAGTGGGCCTTGGAGCGGGATTACACTCACTGCTTCGAGATGGATGCTGATTTCAGCCACGACCCGGCGGACCTGCCGCGCCTTTTGGAGGCAGCCAGGGACTACGACATTGTGGTCGGCTCCCGTTTCTATGCTGGGCGTCTTTCGATTGTGAACTGGCCATTATCGAGGCTGATTCTATCGCTCGCTGCGAGCGTTTATGTGAGAATCATCTCGGGCCTCAAAATGTGGGACACGACCACCGGCTTCAAATGTTTCAGACGTGTGGTATTGGAGCATCTACCGCTGGATGTTGTTAGGAGTGAAGGTTACTCGTTCCAGATAGACTTGAATTTCCGCGCCGTACGGATGGGTTACAGGGTAGGGGAGATTCCGATCGTTTTTACCGATAGGACTCTGGGCGGAAGTAAGATGTCGAAGAAAATAGTTTTCGAGGCAATATGGAGAGTGTGGCAGTTGAGATTCGGCGCGATGATGGAGGATCTGGGGTTCTTGCTCAGAGGGAAACGCCGCCCCCAACCGGGGAAGGTAGAGGAGTAGGGTGCCGCTCATTACATTCCACTAGGGAGCGTTATCTGCATCCGGCTGATTGGTTTGCGGGGCAAAAGGCTTTAGAGCCTCGACAGCATCATCAAACCCACCAACACCCGGGAGATACACGGTTACATCACTCGCATATTCGGCATTCGGTTGAAGTATAGGTACGTATAATGGAGGCAAACCCTTCGTTAGATACATGCCTCCCATTACCAAGCATTTCCGTTTCCTGAATGTTTCTTCTTGAAACATGCATAGCTCTCTACGGCCCCAGGATTCCTTAATGACAGTCAAGAATCGCTTATTGTCGCAGATCATAAGACCTATCCACTCCTGACCCATTCTGCCTGTGGATTCTAGCTGTCTCTTGCCATGGTGCCCACCTATAAGTAAGCCCAGCGGCTGGACTTCGAGAAATGATGTTCCGTGCGAGGGATCGAACTCAGGATGCAGAGGCGCTAGACGCCAGTCCGACCAGACACTTAGCCATGATTTCGGCGGCGACCAGGTCATCCCGATTCTCAAGTGTTTGATCTCTATGTTCTTTTCAGTTGGATTGGAAACCACAATCAGTTCTTCTAACCTGACTGGAGCCTCCAGGAGCCTGTAGCCTATTGTCACATTCAACGGTCCAAGTCTGCCGCGAATCCTTAAGGTCGTTTTTGCTGCTTCCCACTCGACTCCGTCAAGAGCTCGGTAGAAATGCGACGGGGCATCGGCGCAAGCCAAAACAGCGTGCAGCGGACCCGACAACCACGTGATATCCGTTTCGAAATCAGTAAACTCAAGCTCAGGACCCGACGGCAGCGGTGTCCAGTTCAGCTTGCACTTCCCCAATGTGATATTGACAGGCTGGTTCCTTTCCATGCGACCCTCCCGCTAAAGCAAAGTCACCTTGTCGGCGAATTCGGGGAAATCGAGCGACACTCCACACGTGTCAAAGAAGCGACCGGCTTTCCCGATAATCCGCTCCCAATCGAAGCTCGAGTGGTCCACAAGGCAGAGAACCAGATCCGCTTTCTCGATAGCCTCATCCGTAAGATCAATCGATTCAAGCTCGACCGGATGATCCAGCACAGGCGCGTAATCCTCCGTGGGACGCCCCACCACCACTTGCCTCACAAATGGGTCGTGATATGAAACATCCGCATCGTGGTGCAGGAGCAGCTCAATCACGTTCAAGGCAGGCGAGTTTCGTGCATCGTCGCAGTTAGGCTTGAAAGTCGCGCCAAGCGCGAGGATTTTGGCCTTGGAAACGGCGATGCCTTCCCTGTTGAGCACGCGGGTGATTCGCTGGAGCACCCAGTCGGGCATCCGGAGGTTGGTCTCCGCCGCAAGCTCGATAAATCGCGTGTGGAACCCGTACTCGCGGCCTTTCCAATAAAGAAAATACGGGTCCACCGGGATGCAGTGTCCGCCGACACCCGGCGACGGGTAAAACGGCATGAATCCGAACGGTTTTGTTTTTGCAGCGTCTATGACCTCCCAGAGATTGATCCCCATTCGGTGGCAGAGGAAAGTCAGCTCGAAAATAAGCGCGATATTGACCGCCCGAAACGTGTTCTCCAGGAGCTTCACCATCTCGGCGACCGTCGGGCCGGACACGGGAACGACCTTATCTTCCCCGACAATAATCGCGTACAGCCTGGAGCAAAGCTCGGTTGATATCGGGCTCAGTCCGCCGACCACTTTCGGCGTGTTCGCGATGGTGTGTACAACATTGCCGGGATCGACTCTCTCCGGAGAGAAGATGAGGAAATAATCCTTGCCTTCAACCAGCCCCCGGGCATCCAGTCTTGGTTTGACAATTTCAATTGTTGTCCCGGGATAAGTGGTGCTCTCAAGGATAATCAACTGCCCGGGATGCAGGTGTTGCGCGATTGTCTCGGAGGCCTTCTCTATATAGGAAATGTCGGGCGTTTTGTTTCGGGTGAATGGTGTCGGGACACAGATGAAGACGATATCGGTATCATCGAGAATCGTTTCATCCGTGGTAGCGTGGAATTTCCCCGCATCGACAAGCGGTTTCAGGCGCTCGGACGGGATATCGTTGATAATGCTCTCGCCCCGGTTGAGCTTTTCGACTGTTTCCGGGTTGACATCGTAACCCTCGACATGAAACCCGGCCTCCGCGAAATGAACGCCAAGCGGAAGGCCCACATAGCCCACGCCGACGACCGCAATTCGTGCGGATCGATCATCAATTGCGTTTCTCAGCCGCTGAGCGATCTTGTTCTCTTTTTTTTCAGGCGGTTTTTCCATAGGTGTCGCCGACAATAAGGATTAGTCCTTTCATTGAATGAATCTCGCGGACACAGGGAAAAATGCGCCGCACGGCCAAAGAGCGAGCACTAAGGGCAGTATAAAGGGAACCGTGATCGACGGTCAACCTTATCGAGTCTCAGCCCTAGTTTGCACCTGTCAAATCTTGTTTAGCTCGAGTGGGCCTATATATGTGCCGGACAACGTGTAAGCGATCGTCAACGTGCCTGTGATGCGTGTGCCTGCATCATTGCAAGTGCCCTGCACCTCCTGCAGTCTGGTTCCGATACCAATGAACGTGATCTCGCGGCCATTAATGCTGACGTTGCTCGTGCCTACGACTTCACCGTTCTGGAGGTCGTAGGTTACACGAAGTGTTCCCCCAGACATGAAGAACGATACTTGGATGATCCCAACCCCCACGACATTGTTTTCGTAGGTTCCTTGCCAGTCACCTAACAAGTCAACTGGGTTGGTGGGGACTATGGGATTGCTGCTCCCCCCACCGCCGCAACTCACAGTGAGGAACAAGGCAATCGTCGCTGAAAGAACTACTAGCTGCTTGAAGAACATAGCATAATCTCCTTGTTCTGCGGTAAATGCTTACACGAGTAAGCCATTCTAAGCCATACTATATCAATTGCTCAGCGTGAGTCAAGAGATCAGGTCATGCTGAGCCTGCCGATGCATAATTCCTGCGTGCCCAGGAGATCGTCGACTTGAGTCCTTCTTGCAGCGTAACATTCGGCTCGAATCCGAGAAGAGTTTTTGCTTTCTCTACAGACGGCACCCGACGATAAATGTCCTGGAAGTTGTTGCCGAACACTTCCTCGAACGGTGTGCAGGTGAAAACCGGTTCGCAGCCGATCAGGGCGCAGATCTCCAGTGCAAGCTCGCGGATCGATGTTTCCGTTCTGGAGCCGATATTGAACACCTCACCGACCGCGGCAGGATGTGTGCCTGCCAGGTACGTCCCTTGAACGGCGTCGTCCACGAAGGTAAACGATCGGGTTTGGTTGCCGTCACCGTAGAGGGTCAACGGTTCGTCCTTGAAAGCCTGCGACATAAATCGCGCGATTACCGACCCATAGCCGGATTCGTCAATCCTAGGCCCGTATGCGTTGAAGTAACGGATGGATGTAACCGGAAGCCCGTCCGCTGCATACGTGAATCCCAGATGCTCATCCAGCGCCTTGCTTGCCGCGTAGCTCCAACGCTGGACATTTGTCGGTCCAAGCAACCGCGGACCGTCTTCCACAAATGGAATCTCTCGTGAGATGCCATAGACCTCCGATGAAGAGGCCAGCACAACCCTCGCGCCGTTCTTCGCCGCTGCTTTGAGGATGTTCTCAGTCCCCCCAACATTCACTTCAATCCCCTGCCGAGGATTCTCAACGACATTCTTGACCCCCACGACCGCCGCAAGGTGAAAAACGAGCCTCGATTCGGACACAAGGTCTTCCACCAGCTTTTTGTCGAGCACGGTGCCCTCGACAAACTCGCAACCGGAGTCCTTCACCGCATGCTCGATGTTTGCCGGCGAGCCGGTGGAGAGGTCGTCCAGGATAGTCACCCGGTGACCGAGTTCCAGAAGGTGGTCCACCAGGTGACTTCCGATAAATCCGGCTCCTCCTGTAACCAGGACCGGCGTTTTCTGTGGGGATACAGCCTCCATAGCTCTATTATTCCGCGATTCCTGAATTCTAGAGCGATTATAGCATGCGACTCGGAACGGCGACATCCGCTCGCGTCCTTCAGTGTAACATGGCGCCTTGCGGGCTGCATCCGTGATTTGATTATACTGGATGCATCTTAACCGGGACCGCGAGCGTCCC
>CBDUXL010000271.1:0-4986 GCA_965371155.1 uncultured bacterium
ACCGTCGGATGGTGTGGTGATTGTGGTCGTCTAGACCCCACCACATCTGAACCCCACCACAAGTGGTGGGGTTACCGTCGGATGGTCGATGATTTCACCGAAGGCCGACTGCCTTCATTGTGTCCGCCATAACCTCTTTGGCGATCGCGCCCGCCTTCTCAGCGCCGGTTGCGAGTATCCTGTCCACCTCTTCCGGATGGTCGGCGAGCTCTTTTCGCTTGTCGCGGATGGGTCTCAGATAGTCATTGCACGCTGCGGCCATTTCCTTCTTGCACTGAACGCATCCGCGTTCGCCGCTTTCGCAGGTCGACTTGATCCTCGAAAGCTCATCCTGATCCTTTACGTAGATTTTCTCGAGATAGAACACGGGACATTGATCGGGATGGCCGGGATCGTTCTTGTACGGCTTCAGCGGATCGGTGTACATCTTCATGAATTTCGCCTCGGTAGTCTCCTCGTCGTCCTTGATGTAGACCGCGTTCCCGTACGACTTCGACATCTTGCGGTTATCGGTTCCCGGCACGGTCGGGAATTCGGAATGCAGGTAGTCCGGCACCGGAAACACCTCTCCGAACTTGGCGGTGAAGCTCTCGGCGAGATCGATTGTCAGATTGAGGTGCGCCGCCTGATCCTTGCCGATGGGAACGAGATCACCGCGATACATGCAGATATCCGCCGACTGCAGCACCGGATACCCCAGAAACCCGTAGTTGGGTGATACGATCTTGAGCTGCTCGACCTGCTCCTTGTAGGTCGGGTTCCTGAGAAGCCATCCGACCGGGGTGAACATCGAGAGAACCAGGTGAAACCGGGGAATCTCGGCAATGTCCGACTGCTTGAAAATGGTGCTCCGGGCAGGATCCAGACCGCATGCAAGCCAGTCGAGCACAACCTCATACGTGTCTTTCAACACGTTCAGGCCCTCGTGCCAGTTGGTGAGCGCGTGGAAATCAGCGAGGAACCAGAAGCAGTCGTAATCATCCTGCATTTTGACCCATGTTTCGAGGATGCCGTGAAGGTGCCCGATATGCAGCGCGCCTGTGGGACGCATACCGCTCACAACTCGCTTCTTTTTTTTGACTGGCTCGGTCATGGCCTTGCTCCTCTTACTGAGTTCAATTCAATCCGCCGACTTTTGATGCTCCAGCGACTTAAGAGAACCGGCCGTCGGCCTTCAGAAACTAGCCTTCAGCTTGATGATCGTTATCCTGCCGTAGCTCCTCAAACAGCCATTCGAATGAAGCTTTGAATAGCTGCATCGCAGCAGGCGCAGACAGGGTTTCCAACCTTATATGTGGGTACTTGGTCAGTTGCTCGTCCTGTATCTGGACCCCAGCTATCTGATTCAGCCCTGACTGCAATCCTTCACAAATAGCTTCATTTGGATAGGATAGCTGGGACATCGATTTGTAGTTTATTTCAATTCTACCTGAGAGATTGAGCCAGAATGGTTTTACTGTTTTGTCCACCAGTTCCAGCACCGGCTGGAAACCCCTGGGCGTTGTTTCGATCTCGATCTGGAGCTCCTCAAGCCAATCCTTGATCCTGAGAACAGTCTGATAGCCTTCATTTGACAAGCTTCTCCTGAAATCCTCAAGGAGGTCAGGAAGTGCTTTGGCGGGAATTCTGCCCGCCCGCTTCTTCATTTCCTTTTCACGAGCTTTGACGAAGTAATCCCCGGCTTCAGGCAGAGGAATGATGTGCTGTACGTCAACCAGCGACCGATCGTCGAGTGTGTACGGAGTGATTTTGACGCACCGAATATCCAGGCCTCTATCGCTCAACCACAGGACCGTGGTCGTAATTTCCGTACTGAAGCCCTGAGATACCAGTACTATCCGTACATCCTGAGCAAATTCATCTTCCAGAGGCTCTTTCCATTCAAGGAAGTTGAGAATGGCCTGACGGGCGTCCTGTTCAGACTGATTCTTGAGGAACCTGGAATGTGCTTCCACAACCTTGTCAAAGGTCATAATGGAGACCATTGCTGCATAACGAAGAGCCTGGAGTTCCATGTGGCCCCCGTCCTTGGTCCGCTTCAGCTCAATCACAACAAGATTGGCTTGTCTGTCCAGTGCAAGGATGTCGATGCTTCGCCAACTGTCCGCCCAGTCGCTGTACTCCGTGGCGATCACCATTGTGTTCGGAGCGATGATGTCGATCTCCTCACAGAACAGGTGCTGCAGGTCGCTCTCCTGAATGTGTTTATCAGCGAAGGTTGTCGCAGTAACTTTGGTGATTTTGTCACCTTGTAGTTCGTAAATTGCCATTTTCCTCCTCCTGTCTCATTCGTATGGTGGCCGTTACGCCTGAGAACCGGAGCCATCCCCCGGACCACCGCCAGACGAATACACTATGTCGGTTTCCTGCAGGCATGTGCAAAACCATCGTCGCCAGGACAAATATAGCTGCGATCAGGCTTATGTCAAGCCCTGGGCGGATATGAAAACCCCCCGCCTATCACGGGGGATTCATTTTCACTGGTAGGTCAGGCAGGAATCGAACCCGCAACCTACGGTTTTGGAGACCGTCGCTCTACCAATTGAGCTACTGACCTAAGTATCAATTCCAAATGTACGATTTTCCGCCGCATTCGTCAAGACCCCCCCACCCGAGCGCAGGATGCGCTCGGCACCGCTGACGGACACAAATCAATCATCACACATTCCCCGCATCGCGGTCTCTGCGATTTGCATACCAATCTCCCGTGTCTGATTAGCTGAATATGGAACGGATAAATAAGCTCCTCGGGGGTTATCTGCATCAACACGCGAAACGCGTGATCGGGAGTCGCCTTTTTAGAGACCAATCCGAGCCTTCCTGATAACCTGTGGACATGCGTGTCGACCGGCATGACCGGTTTGCCGAATGAAAACAGCATCACACACGCCGCGGTCTTGGTTCCGACACCGGGCAGACCGGTAAGGAACTCCATCGCCTCACCCACGGGTTGATCGGCAATCTGACTGAGCTTGAATCTCCCATCGATGGACTTGATCGTCCGAAGAATGCTCTTGATGTTCTTCGATTTGCTGTGCGCAAGCCCACCGACCCTTATGGCTCTCTGGAGTTTCGGAATGGGTGCAGCCAGGACATCAGCCCAGGTCGGGAATTTCTCTTTCAGCGATCGGTACGCCTTGTCGCGATTCCGATCGTTCGTGTTCTGGCTGAGGACGGTCAATATCAGCTCATCCACCGGATCACGTCGCCTCTTAGGTTTGAAAGGGCCATATTCTCTCTCCAGCCTTCCCGCCAGAGCACGAATGCGCCGACGATTCCCGTGTGGGCCCCGGTATTTCCTCCAGTCAACTGTCGTCTTCATCTTCCGATGACTCCAGCTTACTGAGCGCGGATTGAGCTTCCTGAGCGAGTGGATCGAGGAGTTCGGCGAATTCATCTTCCGGGTCCATTCGATCGCGAAGCCACCCTGTATACAAATAGAGGTCCCGAAGCTGGTCACTCGCTGCCTGTTCGTACAATTGGACAAGCCTGGGAAGGCTCAGTGGGATATCGAAATCATCCAGTGTGGCTATGGCGCCCTCAAGATCGCCCGATCCAGCCAGGAATTGCGCGAGCGAGGATGTGTAGTCATATCGATTGGGAAGGGTCTCGTGTGCCTGGGTGTAGAATTCGAGCGCACTCTCATCGTCCATCTCATCCAGAACATACGCAAGGGAGTGTGCGACACTCGGATCGAGGGGATATTCCTCGTACATGAGCCGGATCTTTCTGAGAAGGTCCTTAAACATCGGTCCGGGATCGGGAGTGTTCGGGGGAATCGCCTGGGGAGCTTCATCCGCGAGCCTGGCATACGCCGGCACAAGCTCATCGCAGGTTGGACTGATCATCAGGCCGCTGACAACGATCTCCAATGCTTCTGCCGGATCACCCAGGTACTCAAGCGCATTTGACATGACCAGATACGAGGACAGGTGGTACTTGTTTACCTCAATTGCTTTCTCGCAGCATGCCGCGCACTCATCGGCGTTACCCATCATAAGCGATGTGCGCCCCAAATAAATGAGAAGCTGTGCTGTTTCATGGTGCCTCAGCGGACCGGGGTCCGGATGCTTTTCGGTAATTTCTTCATCGACCTCAATTCCAAGCTCCTCAAGAATTCCCTTCCCGCCACAGCACACGATACCTTCAATGGCCCATTCACGCGCATCGTCCGGATACCCATACACGAGCGCCAGCCAGGTCATGTCCGGCCATCCTCCGGTAGCGAGCGGGATTTCCTCAGTGATTCCCTGGAAAATATCAATGGCGCGGTCGTAATCATCCTGCTGGTAGGCAACTACGGCCCGGGCGTACAGAATGTAGGTCGCGTAGTAGTCCGAGTCGATCTCAGGATCATCCTCCGTCCGTACTACAGTACTTAGCCTGTCGAGCGCTTCCCTCGAAGCGAGGAAATCCCGATCCTTGATGCTCCGATACAGGGCGACGAATACACCGTACTTATTCATCGAGAATTGCTCGAACAGAATTGATTCCTGCATTCTTACCTGCTCGATATCGCCCAGTTTCAGGGCCATCTCCCTGAGAAGCATGTGTACGTATCCAGAGTCTCTTGGCCTTCCGAGCAGAACAGTATCGAGGTCCTGACGAGCTTCATTGTAGCGGTGCATTTCATTTAGCGCCTCGGCACGAAGCGTGAGTCCATTCGTGTCGTATATTTCCGGATGGAAGCTGTTAATCAGCGTGAGAGCATCGTCATAGCGTCCGAGCCGAAGATAGATATAGGCCTGGGCGTGGTCCAACGAGATATCGTAGGTGAGATTTTCCTCTCTCAGCGTATCCAGGCAGTCCTGGGCGAGCGCGAAATCCCAGTCAACCACCGCAGACATGTACCGATCCATCAACTCCGCTTGCCTGGCGTCTTCGTCAACCTTGACTACAACCGGCTTGGGGAGATATTGCTCCAGCGAGTGTTGGATACCTCCGCAGCCCACAACAGGCAGGAGAACCAATCCCAGAGACAAAACC
>CBDUXL010000272.1:0-4952 GCA_965371155.1 uncultured bacterium
TCCGTTGATATAGAAACTTCCGATGCCGTGAGCGTTGACAAGCGCCCGGAAAGTCCCCGACCACTCGAACGTGGAATACGCTCCGGCCATGAAATACACGCCGCTAATGCCCCACTCATCGTTAATTTTGTCCCAGTCGGGACCATCGAAGTTGAAGACCAGGTTGCCTTCCTCATCAATCGATGTCTCGGTCCAGCCGACTTCCCCGCCAAACGCCTGGACGGACGGGTACCTGTCGGCAAGATTGATCTCGCCGGTTACCGGATTGAAGGATCGGCTGAGGGGATTTGCAAGCGGCTCGCGGGGTCCGTTCAGGAAGGGACCGACCACGTGCCATTCCGTGATGACGATCTCCTCATCCAGAGGCGGGGCAGGAGCACCGTCCAGCATAGAATGCAGATCGACCGGAAGCACGAGAAGCAGAATAATTGCTGAAAGGGTGACTAATCGCTTCATTTTTCTTGACCTCTAAGTAAGTGCCTGAGTACTATGGATAACGTTGAAAATGATTCAGTGTGATTAAACACGGTTGCGATTTCTTAAGGATAATAATATGTCGTCTTCCAAAGGGAGCAAGGGAGAATTGACCGACGCCAAGTTTATCATTATTGATGCAGACCCCTCAACCCGCGAGGCAATGGGGAAGATGCTGGAGGAATTCGGTGGAAAGGCGGACCGGCCTCGCGATCCCACCCACGCACGCAATCTTCTCACCACGACCGAATACGACTGTGTGCTAATGGACAAAGATGCTCCGCTCGCGTGGCGTGCTGCGGTCGAGGAAAACGCTCAAGACGGAGCGCCTATGCCGCTGCTGTTTCTCACCGGACCGTCCGGCTCCGGACCGCCCGCTGCCAAAGCCATAAGCAACGCAGACGGATACTTTCCCCGGCATCGTGACAGCACCAGGCTTCTTGCGGAACACATTCGGCGTGGGATCGGTAAAATCGTTGCAGCCCGGAAACACAGTCGAGCAACGGCACCCGCCACGAGTGAATGGCGTCCGGTGTATGGGTCCGAGGAGAGGTTCGCCGATTCGAAGATAATCGTCCAGACGCAAAAAATTCCCGCACCGGGTCCCATTGAGGACATTGTCAGGGTGTGCGACCGAGGGGACGGTCGCTACGCCATCCTGCTCGGTGATTGCACTTTCCCCGGGAAAGTCGGAGAACTCGGTACCATTTTCCTTCGAACGAGAATCGATGCGTACCTTGCGGAAAGCCCCGGCCCGGGGAAACTGCTCGGGGACTTTAACCTCGAAATGCTGCAGGCCGGCGAGGCGATAGACTTCATGACCGCGGTGGCCGTGCTGGTGGATCTATCCAGAATGATGCTGACTTACGCGGTCGCCGGTCACCAATCGCCATTGCACCGTCGGTGGGGCGCGCGTCAGTGGCATACTCTGTCCGGGACTGGAATTCCGCTCGGCATACGAGCGGGCGAAAAATACAGGGAATACAGCCGCAAGCTCCGGGCCGGCGACAAGATTCTGCTCATCTCGGACGGGATCCTGAAAATGAAAGGCGCAAGGGGAGGGTTCAAGAACGGTGATGCCCCGCTGAGAGATATCGACCTGATGCCCATGGACGCGGCGCCAAGGGAAATTCTTGAGGGGATCAATGATCTGGTTGCATCTGTCACTGGTGGGGATGGCGTGGCGGACGAGATAACGGCGACACTGATTCAGGTATAACAGGCGGGCGTAGGAGGTCGGATCTGCCCCAAGGCACGGGACGTCGATGACGTCCCTATTTGTTTCACTTCGGTTACATATTCGACTGTCGGATTCTGCTACAGGCTGAGCCGAACCGATTGTCGTTCCATGTCGATTTATGCACCAGCCGACGGACCTCATCACTTGCCGACCCACTACGTCCCGGACTATAAGCGGTTTTGCGACGAATAGCATTTATGGCACCAGGTTTGCCTTATGAAAAATGTGAAAGGAGCCTGGACCGATGGTTTACAAAGATTGTTGCCACTTCCGCGCCTCGAATAATTCTCAACCCGAGCGCAAGAACGATAATTACGAGTGCCTCTGCGACAAAGGATGCACGACACCGTTTGCCCCCGGAGGACTGGATTGCCCTCAGCGTTGCGAGCATCACCGTGCACCACAGGATGAGGATACCCAGAGAACATCATTCGAGGCAGTGGAAAGCCCGTTCGAAGCTGCTGCATGAATCGTCCCGTGAACACCTCGAGGACTAGTTCAGATAAGAGAACAGGCCGCATGTACTGCGGCTTGTTCTGCCGGATAGACTCTGCCTTCACGAATGCACCCTCCCCATATAGCCATAATATGCCGACGAGTGCCTTGGAATGTCTTACCAACGCTCAATTTGAAATACTTGTCAATCGTATATCGACTTCTGACAATTATGGTCTATGAGCAGTACGGTAATATTCCCACCACATGCTGTTAGATGTCCAATAGTGACATAAGCAAACACACTTCTGTCATATCCTAAAGTATAATTGTAAATATATCCGCGAAATGGCAGTAAGAAACCACTATCAGACAGCAATAGGCACTTTATCCGTCAGGATTTGAAGGCGATGTGAGACTAGCCCAATGCAAAATGCGTAGGATGATACCCTCTCTCCTTCAGAACAGACAGGGTCTTATCGGTCGGATAGGAGTAGTGCTCGAACTGCCTCTCTCTTTTCGGTTCCGTGTAACCACCCGGAAACACCGCGCAGGCGATATTCATCTCGCTCCCGCCCCCTGCGAGAAGATCCAACATCAGATTCAATTTCTCCCTCGTGTTGAGAAACACGTGCGATCGAGGGAACGCAAGGCGATAAAGCGCGACTGCCAGTTTCAGATTGTCATCACTTACCGGCCAGGGCGGCTCCTGCATCGGCGCGCCCGGGGCAGGTTTGAAACGCGGTACCCCGATAGCATCGATTGTCACCCCGTAGGTCTCTTCCAGGTACTTGCCGTGCGAAATGAGCGCGAGGACATCAAACTCCCACGACGCAAGTCCGAACAATGTCCCGATTCCAACTCGATCGATCCCCGCTCTAATTGCCCTGTCGAAAACGCCCAGCCTCCACGCGAAATCCGCCTTCGGACTCGCATCACAGTGCGCCTTCGAGTAGCTTTCCCGGTCGTAGGTTTCCTGCCAAAGATAGAATGAATCCAGTCCGGCCTCCCTGACCTCCACGAACTCGTCCTCATCAAGCGCCCAGCTCATAAGGATTACCTCGGACGGGGAATCAGGTTGAGGACTTGAATCGACAATTTCCCGAGCAACTTCAACGTACTTCGCCAGCTCGCCATCCCTTTGCAGCTCCTGAGACTCACCGGTTACAAGCTCGAGCACGCGGTAGCCCATCCCGGTAACATGTTCAATCTCCTTCCGGAATTCCTCGAGCGTAAGCGTGCGGCGGGGCATGTCGAGATTGTCACGACGGTACGCGCAGTAGAGGCAGTTGTTTACACAAGCATTTGACAGATAAACTGGAACAAAGAGCTTCACCGTCGGACCGAATACGGCTTCCTTCATTCGGCCCGCCGCCGAGATCACTTCCTCGAAAGCATTCCGGTCGTCTCTTCCCGCCTGAAGCAGCACGGCGATTGTCTCCAGGTCGGCTGGGGATCCGGGCGAGATACTCTCCAGCGCGGCTCGCCATGAGGGTTCCGCAACCTCGCGTTCCAACAGCCGTTTGATGGTTTTCTCGGGTACTTCGAACATCCTGGCCGCACAATCTAAACAGCGTGATAGCCCACCGCAGCGGGCCGGGATCAGTATACCACGTCATGCGCAAGCGTCGGTACAGCGACTATAGCAGCAAATATCCTGTACATAAGGCAATCAGCTTCCTTTGTATGCTATCATTACGGGTTCAGGAATGTCCGACACCGATCCCCAATTTACCGATTACACACCTGTAGAGCAGCCAGACCCGGAAGACTCTGTCCGTCAGCCCATCCACGTGCGATTCTGGGTTTCCTTGAGGACCGGTGTGCTCAGCCGACTGCTCCCGGTATGGGCGATAAGCATGGTTCTGTCGCTCGTTGTGGTTTTCATGTTGGAGAGCCTTCTTGCAGAACCTGTAGAGCCCCTGGTGGAACCCTGGACCGCCGGCTTCTACGTCATAGTCGTCATCTCGTTCCTTTGTATGTACTTGAATGCTGCGCTTGGTTTGGGGTATGGAGTTACTCTCATCCCGATACTGCTCGTCATGGGTTTTGAGACAACAGTGATTCCGGCGCTTATTGTCGCGCAGTTCCTGGCGGAGATCGCAGCCGGTGTCAGCCACCAGTCAGCAGGCAATATTGATCTCACACAGAGCTCGCCTCACCTGAAGGTCGCGATGGTGTTGGCGGGGTGCGCAGTTGTCGGCGCACCACTTGCAGTGAAGCTCAACGTCACGTTGCCAGAGACCCAGACGCAGTTGGCAATAGGAGTGATCGTCATCATGATCGGAATTGTCATCTTCGCTACAATGGGGCGACGGTTCCGATTCTCATGGCGAAAGATCATCTTTCTCGGTTTGATCGCCAGCTTTGCCAAGGGATTCAGCGGCGGGGGCTACGGTCCAATAGTGACCGGAGGGCAGATCCTTTGCGGAGTGGGCGGTAAACAGGCAGTCGGCGTAAAAGCCCTTGCGGAGGGTTTCGCCTGTTTGGTCATAGTTATGAGCTTCCTCGCAAGCGGGCAGGTTCATGACCTGACCCTGGCCTTTCCCTTGGTGATCGGGGCGATATGCAGCGTGCCATTCTCGGCCTACACTGTGAGGAGGCTCGGAACGAAGCGAGTCACCACACTAATCGCGACAGTGACGATCATTCTCGGCGCGGCAGTTGTGTTCAAGGCGCTCAGGATGATTGAACTCTTCTGAGTCAAACTTAATGGACGGCCCTACTTCAGTATCTCCAGCATCTTCGCAGCGATATCCGTCCCGGTCAAGCCGGCGATAGCCAGCAGGTCCTCCGGATCGCC
>CBDUXL010000273.1:0-4948 GCA_965371155.1 uncultured bacterium
AACTCACTCGTCAGGATGTCGAAAGATTGCCCGGTCTTCCCGCTGGAGGAGATACACAACGGTATCCCCGACGATTTGCTGTTGCCACGCGTTCTTGTATGTATTCCAAAGCTCCGATATATCCGCAATCCCTTCACCGAATTGTCGGAGCGTCTTCTGTTCCAAATCAACGGCCTCGATTAGGATAAGCACCTGGCCGTCGCCACCCAGAGTCTCGTCGATTGCGGACTGGACGCGCAGCAGATACTCCTGCGAATCCTCCGCTTCCTCGTACGCGGTGGACAGGCTCAGTACATTCGCCTCGGTAAATCGTGCGACATAGGCTTCGAGAATCCACTTTCGATCAATGATAATCAGGTCATTGCTATCGGTCAAATCCGCTAACGGTGTGACTTTCCAGTAGTAGTAGTCATTTGTTCGAGTCGCAAGGAAAGTCATGCTGCCCACGAAGTTGACGAGGAAAATCAGCAGAGCGAGAACGGACAAGACAGCTATTTTGCGACGCTCGGCGCCTGCCCCTTGCTCTTCTCCGGCAGTCAGCAGCATGATAAAAAGCAGCCACCAGGCTATTGACTGGGGGATCCAATGCTTGAAGTTATGCGGATCGTGGAAGAAAAAGAAAGCGCTGTAGATGAGGAACCATGTAAGTGTAAGGCGGAAGATCGCTCCGTGTCCATTCCAGACGAACTGGAAATCGCGATAGCGGGATGCGATAACAAACACGACTAAAAACGCAACCAGCGTGGAGAGTATCAGCAGAACGACTGCAGCTCGCGCGTCCAGCCCCCGGACAAGGTAGATTTCATCGATCAGCCACTGGTCGGCAAATACCCGCTCGGCAAACGCACTGATTGCAGGGATCGCGAAGATGAAATGGCCTCCGATGATCGAGCGCGAGAAGCCGACCGCAGTCCTGAAGAGTGTCGACAGGGCTATTGGATACCAGAATTCCGACTCCGAGCCATAACTGGTGAGCCAGGTCCACACATCGCCGAGCGAAGCGGGGCGGACGGTTGCCAGAATCACTGTGACATATGGGATGGCGACTGTCGGGATGAACGCGGCTGCGTAACTCGCTGTCGACCGCCAGAACGGGTGCGCATCATCCCGTCGGATGAAAAACGCAAGCAGAACAACCGGAATGAACAGGATGTGACTCTGGTGAAACAGCGTCGCCAGGCCGCTGGTGAAACCGATCAGGGCGCATTGTTTTGGCTCCAGTTTCTTCGCAGTGAGCAAGTACAGTGTCAGCATCAAGAAGAACAACTGGACGATATAGACATCGACGCAATCACTGTAATACCAGAAGGCGAAGGAAAACGCGGGCAACATCGTTCCGAGCAGGGAGACGACCTGGTTCAGTCCCAGGCGTTCTCTCAGCACGCGGTAAAATACACACAGGGTTAGCGAGCCGAAAATGGAGTCCAGCAGCGGCACTACCTGGGCACTGTCCGCAGTCACGCCGAGAGAGCGCCAGAGCAGCAGCCACACGGTCGCAAGCGGTTGATTCAGCAAGTGATTGGGATGGAAGGGAATTCTCCCGGAATCAAGGCTGTTATCGATGGAATTGATGTATTCGATACTGTCGTGGGAGGCGGCGAGGTTATCGGATACCGTGAACGCATACAGCGCAAGTGAAAGTAGAAAAGGGACCGACAGCTCACGAATCGGCGAGCGCATTCCCGTTGAAGATGACGTCGACTGCGTTCTCATTGTCGGGTCGGCGGCTTGAAATGCGGGTTTTCAGCGGCAAATATGGTTGCGGGTATCCGCAAGCCGACCTCCCTGGAGATTCAAAGATATCACCGCTTTTGAGGTCTCGGATTATTTCACACCGTGATAGTGGAATCAACCTGGGCGCACAGCCGTTGGGCGCACAGCCGTTGGGCGCACAGCCGTGCGCCCCTACGAGTATAAACCATTTACGGGTATAAACCATTTATGGGTGCAAATCATTTACGGGTGTAAACCAATTATAGGGCAATCCAATTTTGTTGGTGTGGGAGGTATGCGGGTTTATTTGTCGCGTTTTTCGTCCTCGTCAAATTCCGTGATCCCGGGTAGCGGCAGGAACAAGGTGTCGTCCGCTTCGTCGGGTTTGCGCTTTCTGGCGGTCAGGTCGATCTTCAACTTCTGCCGCTCCAGGAACCCGAGGATCTCGTTGGCTCGATCGATGACCGGACCGGGGAGCCCCGCCAGCTTTGCCACCTGAATTCCGTAGCTTCGACCGGCCTTGCCTTCCACCACCCGCCTCAGGAAGATGACTTCCCCGCCGCGTTCCTGGAGCGTGATACGCCAGTTCTTACCGTGCGGAAGCTCATCGGCGAGCCGGGTCAGCTCGTGGTAATGCGTCGCGAACATGGTGATCGGCCTTGAATCGGGTCGATTCGAGAGATACTCCGCGACCGACCACGCGATAGCGAGACCATCAAAGGTGCTCGTCCCGCGCCCGATCTCGTCCAGTATCACCAGCGACCGCGGCGTGCACGAGTGAAGAATGTGCGCGGTCTCGAGCATCTCGACCATGAATGTCGACTGCCCGAGCGCGAGATCATCGGTCGCTCCAACGCGGCTGAATAACCTGTCGAAAATGCCCAGGTGCGCATGCTCCGCCGGGACGAAAGCCCCGATCTGATTCAGAAGCACGATCAGCGCAATCTGGCGCATGTAGGTGGATTTTCCCGCCATGTTCGGACCCGTGAGAATGTTGAGCTGATTCCCCGAGGCGGTCAGTTCGGCATCGTTTGGTATAAACGGCTCAGCCAGGGTCTGTTCCAGAACGGGATGGCGTGAGCCGGTCAGGTGGATCTCGATCCCATCAGACAACTCAGGTCGGGTGTATCCCTGCTCGAGCGCGAGCCTTGCGAAACTGAGGAGCACATCGAGCATTGCCAGCGCCGATGCGGTGTCGCCGAGCAATCCTGTTTCCATTCGCACCTTGTCCAAGATCGCGTCGAAAAGCTCCTCTTCAAGCGCCCTTGCGCGCTCCTCTGCACCAAGAACCTTGCTCTCGAGCTCCTTAAGCTCGTCGGTGATGTACCGCTCACTGTTGACAAGCGTCTGTTTCCTGATGTAATGGTCCGGGACACTGCCCAGGTTGGATTTCGTGACCTCGAGGAAATATCCGAAAACCCTGTTGAACCCGACTTTCAGATTCTTGATCCCACTGCGCTTTCGTTCGGCTGCCTGAAGCGCGAGGATTTTGTCTCGACCGCCGGTCATGAGGCTTCGAAGCTCATCCAGATCACCGTTATAGCCGTCCCGGAGATAACCTTCCTTTCCAGTGAGGCTCAATTCCAGATCGAGCGCGCGATTCAGCTCGTCGGAAAGCGCCTGGTGAAGCGCGATGTTCCTGTTGATCTCGGATAGAAGAGGAGACTCGAATCTGTCCAAGGCGGTCTTCACTGAAGGCAGATTGGCAAGAGATTTCCCCAACGCCGACGCGTCCAAGGGACGCGAATTCCCTGCCACAAGCCTCCTTGAAAGCCTCGCGATATCTTTTACGTTCTTGAGTGCGTCAGCGAGATCCTCCCGCGCGAGTCCAGCTCCGACCAACTCAGCCACAGCCTCATGGCGCGCGATGATTTTCCCGGGATCCAGAAGCGGGAACGCCAGCAACTCGCTGAGAAGACGTTTCCCGCCGGGTGTGAGGGTGCGGTCTATCGCCCAGAGAAGGCTTCCCCTGCGCTCGCCCGTTCGGATTGTGCGGAAAATCTCGAGGTTCCGGAGCGTGGTGGGATCGATCACCATATGCCCGGATGGGTCATAGGGCGTGATTTTATCCAGCCCGGCAAGCGCGCGAGGATTGGTCTCGTCAACATACTCCAAAACCACCGCGACCGCCCGAATCCTCAGCGACGCCTCATTCGATGCCGATTGCTCCGGCGTGAGAAAAGGGTACGGGACATCCCCGCCCAGCCCAAGATGCGATCTGAGCCGTTCATCGAGCCGCCAGAAATCATCCGCCGCGCGCCTCCTGGTCGCCAGGGAGGTGCCGGGGTGATCCCCGCTCCATTTACTGAGTACCGGGAGGTTTCGTATCGGCTCCTCGACCAGCAACTCCCGAATCGGGAAACGCTCGCACTCGTCCAGCGCGGATGAAACGGCCTCAGAAAGAGAATCTGTTTCCTCCGGAACCGAATCGCCCGGCTCGCATCGTCCACCGGTGACAACAACAGTTCCCTGCGTAATATCCACAACGCTCAAACCCCACCATGACTCCGTTCCGCCCGGAGCTTCCTCCACACAGAGCGCCGCAAGCGCGTTTCCTCGCCCTTCCACAAGCAGCTCGTCCTCGAGCACCGTTCCGGGAGTGATTACCCTTGTAACTTCCCGCTTCACAATCCCTTTTGCCTGCTTCGGATCCTCGACCTGGTCGGTTATAACAGCGGTATGGCCCAGGTCGATCAGTTTCTTGACATAGGTCATCACCGCATGATGCGGAACTCCGGCCATGGGGACCGCGTTGGGGCCTTTGTCGCGCGATGTGAGCACTATACCGAGCAAGTCCGACGCCTTTATCGCATCCTCGCCGAAAAGCTCGTAGAAATCGCCCAGACGGAAAAGCACGAACGCGTCCGGGTAGCGCATCTTCACGCGAGAGTACTGCCGCATCATAGGGGTGTCGCGGCCAAGAGGGCCTCGCTTTTCCTTTGAGGTCATGTGCGGGGAATTATAGCATGGGGAAAGGTCCAGGCATTGCGGTAGGGCATTCAGTGTGCAATGGTGGTCTGAAACTAGGGGACACCTCTTTTCGTCCTCGAAAAGCAGGTGTCCCCGCTAAGCGAGAAAAATCAATCCCCGCTCACACCCCGTTGCGTCGGGTTCTTGCCTTTCGCACAGCCTGCCGTATAATAGTTGCCATCTTCAACCATTTTGAATCGACAGGAGCGATCGATTGTCTTACCGCTGGTAAGAACGTCCATTCCCTTGTGGAAACCGTCCTCAA
>CBDUXL010000274.1:0-4882 GCA_965371155.1 uncultured bacterium
GAGCATCCGAGAGTAGCAACGATGAAAATCACAACAATCAGGATGTAAACCTTTCTATTCATGTCCCAGGCCCATTCGATCGGACAATGCCGGAAACATCACGCTCCCATCACAACCGGAAAAGAAAAGATGGGCATCGTCATTCACATCATACACTCCGATCCTGTCAGCCCCAACCTCCCGGTGATCTTCCACAAATGTGATAAATCCACCATCAGCCGAGAGTGTGGGTTGAACGAAGTCAACTGCATCCGTACCTTCACCATCGGGTGGAGCGATCTCGCGCGTTCCAAATTCCTCACTCCACAGAAACAGCCGCGACCCCGCCTCCGACCGACCCTGCCAGCAACAGAGACCACCATCGGCACTCAGAGAAGGGAACATCGCCCCATCGTTTTCATTGGTAAGATGCATTGGGTTTCGCAGCGTCTCGTCCTGCAGGCTCCAAAGCACGACTCGACCCGCTTCCTCCCCTGCCCTTCGCTCGACCGCAACACACGCGATACCGTCAGCGGACATCCGGGGCCACACGTGGCTGAATTCAGGCGCATCGGTAAGCCTGACCGTCCGCCAACCGCCTTCAGCATTTCTGTCCTCGATCGCCAGATACAAATCGCCGCCCTGGTTCCCATCCCTGTAAGAATGAAACAGAATCCGACTGCCGTCCCGAGAGCTACTCGGCCATCTGTCGCGTGAATGCGAGAACGACACCGCCTCTTTCGAGCCGTCCGCCGGATTGATCCTGACAAGATTTTGCGTGGAGCCCTCTTCCCTCGTTGCAACTATGTATCGTCCATCGGCGCTTATGTTCGTGTGAACGTAGGTCCCATCGTTTTCAGTCAGATACTCAACATTTCGGTGCGATCTTCTGAAATCCAGCTCGAGCATCGCGACATTCCACTCGTCCCGAACCGGCTCCCTGCCGATTCTCAAATCAAACGGCCGAAAACGCTTCGGGACACCCATCAATTGCAGAAATCCGTAACCCTGCCCTCGCAGATTCACTTCAAGCGGCACATTTGCAGCCGTGCTCCACACCAGCACCCGTCCGTTTAGAGATAAAAGGGATTCATCGTCGATGCCATGGTTCCGTGTCGGCTGAAGATCCCTGTCTCGCGACGTTATCCGTCCCCACGCCCACACAACGAACGCTACAAGCAAAATCAGAACGACAAATGTGATCCAGGCTTTTCGACTCATCTCACAACCGGGGACTCTATTAAACCCTATGCTATCATACAGATCGCCTGCATTGGCTTTGGCCCTGCAAATATGGCGATCCAGATCAAAAATATCGGCAAGTCATTTGGCGAGCGAGTCGTACTCGATGGCGTCGACATGTACTTCGCTCAGCGCGATCGAGTCGGCCTGATCGGTCCCAACGGCTGCGGGAAAACCACGCTTGTGCGCATTGTCGCGGGTCTCGAGCAGAAGGACTCGGGGACGCTCTTGATGCCGAAGGAGAATTTCACGCTCGGTTACCTCGAGCAATTTGCCGACATCCGCCCCGAAAGCACTCTACTCACAGAAGCACTCCGGGGCGCTGAAAAACTGAAGTCCATGGAAAGCCGCTTAAGAGAGCTTGAGGAGCAGATGGCGGGCGCCGATCCGGACGCCGTCACTCGCGCCGGAAATGAGTACTCGAAACTGCTCGCTCGATTCGAGCACGCAGGCGGGTACACATTCGAAAGCGATGTAAAATCCATTCTGACCGGGCTCGGATTTCGCGAAAATGACTGGGGCAAACCGGCGTCCGCTCTGTCGGGCGGCGAGCGAACACGCCTCGCGCTTGCGCGTCTGCTGGGCGAAAAACCGGATTTCGTTCTCCTCGATGAGCCCACCAACCATCTCGACCTTCCCGCAATCGAATGGCTGGAATCCACTCTGAAAACCTTCGACGGCGGTTACCTGATAATCAGCCACGACAGAAGGTTCCTCGATGCCTGCTGCCCCATCCTTTACGAACTCGAGGGCGGACGCTCGTACCGCTATACCGGCGGCTATCAGGGCTATCTCGAACAGAAAGCCGGACGCCTCGAACGCGAGCGCAAAACGATAAAGGCGCAGCAGCAGCAGGCGGAGCAGTTAAGAAAATTCATCTCGAAATGGTCGAAAGACAAAATCCGCGCAAGCCAGGCGATGAGCCGAAAAAGAAGGCTCGATAAGCTCGAAGATGAGATGATTGACCCGTCGAAGCGCGACAAGGCGGGAATGCGCATCAGGTTCGAGCAGTCGGTCAGGTCATACGATGAGATCGTCACCGTTCGCGATGTCAGGAAAAGCTTCGATAGGCAGCCTCTTCTGGAGCAGGTCAGCTTCAGTGTAAGACAAGGAGACCGTCTTGCGGTTATCGGCAGAAACGGAACCGGCAAAACAACACTCCTCAGAATGATGATCGGCGAGCTTGAGCCGGATTCCGGCGAGATCTGGTGGGGAGATCGCACGGTATGGGGATACTTCTCGCAGACCATGTCCGAACTCGACATGGACAACAACGTTATTGATGAACTGATGAGGCTCGGGCGAAATATCGGCATCCAGGACGCTCGAAACCTCCTGGGGCGTTTCCTGTTTTCGGGAGACGATATCGAGAAAAGGATCGGCGATCTCTCCGGCGGTGAAAGAAGCAAACTGATGTTCGCCGTTCTGCTCACCCGTAAGCCGAACTGCCTTCTCCTCGACGAGCCGACCAATCATCTCGACCTTCCCAGCCGCGAGATACTGGAGGAATCTCTCCAGGAGTACGAGGGCACGCTGATATTCATAAGCCACGACCGCGCGTTTATCGACAGGCTGGCCACACACACGATGGAACTGAAGGACGGTCGCGCTCGGCTGTATCACGGCAATTACACCGATGTCATTTTTCGCCAACAGGAAATGCGCCGACAGGCAGAGGAGGCCCAGCGGCTGAGTCGAAGGGAGGAAATCGAGGCAACTCGTCGAAAAAAGGCGCACCGGAAACGCCGGAAGCAGACGAGAGTAACTGCATTAGACCCGACCCCCGACCAAATAATGGGCGAGATCGAATTGCTGGAAGCGCAGATTGCATCGCTGGAAGAGGAGCTGAGCCTGCCCGAGGTCTACATGGACTACGAGAAGGCAGGTGAGATAAATCGGACGATCACCGAGAAGAAAGCCAAGCGAGACGAGCTCTTCACGAGGTTGGAGGATTCGTTGGGATAGAAGCGTGGCAGGGCTGTTGAAAAGCCGCTATCCATGAAAAAAATGAAGAGGGCAACCACGGTGGGTTGCCTCTACGCCCGATGAATAGCGGAACCCGTAGGGGCAACCCTCGTGGTTGCCCTCGCGGTTGCCCTGGTTCCATAGTTTTTCAACAGGCCCATGACATCCGCCCGGCACACACCATCTAGCGAAATGTGCAAAGATCATCTCACTCTACATTGACATCGAGAGCAGTATTCTATACATTTGCTGATACCGATTCCCAAAAAAAACCTATCATGAGACCAACGGGAGGACATGGTCATGAAAACTTTCAAACTTAGTTGGGTCGCCCTTTTCGCCCTGATGTGTGTGCTTTTCATCGGGTGCGGAGGTGGCGGCGGACTTAAGGTTGGCACCGTCCAGGGCCCGAATTCCATGGATGACGGTGCATCAGCTCAGTTCAGTATCACGGTAACCGGAGATACGGGGATCACGTACCTCTGGACGTGCAATCCGGCAACAGCGGGCGTGCTCACCGACGGAACCACCTCGACGGCAACATTTACAGCCGAATTGGTGGATGCCGACACCACAGTACGTATCCAGGTCACCGTGAATTCCGACAACTATGGCCCGGAGGTGGCATACCTGGACATCACAGTCACCGACGTGCTGCCACCGCCCTTGCCCGGCGCTATTGATTCGATCAACGAGGCCTCGCTTCAGAATTGGAACGATTCCTACGGCGCGAGTGTAGTAATGACTGATTGGACATACGTCGGAGTAATCGACGACGAGGCGGAGCGAGATCAGATCGTAGCGGATTTGACGGCAACCGACACAGCCTGGTTCCCCGTGGTGTCCACAGCGGCTCCAGATGACATCACCATAGCCACAATTGATGATTTTCCCGGGCTGATAACCCAGAACGAAATCGATGCGTGGCAGAGCGAGGTAGACTCGCTGGTCGAAGTGGGCCACTACGTTATTACGATCGACTGGACGGAAGGCACCGACACATACCAGACGACCTGCATCGCCGATGACAACACCCTGGTCTATGACAGCATGCTGTTCGGTGTTTCCGGCGGTGAACTTCGTGTCGTCTCGGCGGTTACGACGAAGTGCCTTGACTACAGAATGTGGTGGATCTGGCAAAAGGACGATGGCTGGGAAAACTGGACACGAGGATACATCCGAGCCAACCTCATCACCGTATGCGAAGACCACATGCCCGTAAGCTGCGACAGCGATTGCACGGCATCCATGACCCTTGGAGATGCCAAAATAAAATGCAAGACCTCAAAAGTGGACAACTGCTGTAAGCTCGAATTCAACTGGGCGTGGACAACCAGCTTCCTGAAGAGTATAAAGGTCGAGGCCGACGGATACTCACTTACGATCGAAGGAAGCTTCGGCTCCAGCGCTTCGGGCAACGGAAGTTGCACCTACTGCTGCCCATAGAGTGATACGTCACATTTGCGCTTCTCACGCACGTATGGCCCTGCAATCTGTTTGCAGGGCCTTTTTTCATTACTAGGCGGGGAAACCTGCATTTCGAGGACGAAAAGAGGTGTCCCCCAGAAGAATCTGATGAGAAAGTGCTTCTTGATTTCGAAAATTGATATGAGAACCCATAGCGCTATTTTGGCAACACTACGAAGCTATCCGGCTAAGTTTGAAGTATGATTATGTGATTGCGCCTGCGACAATC
>CBDUXL010000275.1:0-4848 GCA_965371155.1 uncultured bacterium
AATAATACTCTCATCACTCCTGAAGATGAAACAGAACTGGACACCATTTGTATCCTTAAGGCCGTTGCAGGTCCAGTCTGACTGCCATGGGCTGGATTCCAGGCCCCAGCCAATATCTATCCACGAGTCCTGCCCTTGGAAAAACCTGTTCAACCAGCCATCATATGGCCAACCATCTCCAGAGTCAAACCACATACACCCCGGAACATCCAAGGTGTAATCAAGCCCATCAAACCAGTCTGCGCCGTTGAAGTTGTCACCACTGGAATAAGTAAGCCATACGGTGCCGGGAGAGGGACCATTAACCGTGTATATCCCACCACCGTCTGTTGTATAGGCAACAAGCGCGCCATCCATCGCGTAGTTAAAGGCCACATCACCTTCGCTGCAACCCCAGTGGGTCAGCTCGAGGTGCAGATCCAAACTAGAAGCCGGAATATTGATTTCAGGTGTTGCGAGAATGGTGCAGCAAGAATTGGGATAGCCGCTTGGGTTACCGCTCTCATCCCAGGCCTCTACTGAAGAGACATATGACCATGAACAGTCTCCGATGGACAATACTATCAGGTCACCCGCCCCATCATCCGCAGCCCAGTACTCATAGAGAGTCGAGTCAATTAACTCAATCATATCCGTGCCGACACCTTCATTGCCGCATCCGTTCGTCACATCGATGTCATAATTGCCGGCTTGTGCCCCGGTTGAGTCGAATGTGACCGTGATACCCGTTGCTCCCACCAGGTCCATCGCAACGATTTCAACCGGTATCTCATCAGACCCACCATCCGGCCCCCTCAGTACGACAGTTATGTCCTCCATGGGTCCCACAAAGCCTGAACCGGTGATTGCCGCTGGATCGACTAGCGGCCCTATAGGAATCTGAATCGGGGGAGGCGGAGGAGGTGGTGGCGGCGGCGGGAATCCCGGCGGGACCAGCCAGAAACACTCGACCAGAACTTCAGGACACGGTGACTCGGGCAACACGATTGCATCATTGCGGAAGTACGCCGTCAGCGTGTCCGTCTCGGCATCGTTCGATACGCCAGCCCCATTGCTGTAATCCTCAAAGACCTCGCCGGCCGTGTTCCCACACACGGCTTTCACAAAGAACTCGTTGCCCTCGACGCCTTCCAGTTTGGATGCGGGAATTTCGACATGGAAAGTCGAGTAGTGCTCGCCGCCACCAATTGGAGTCATTTCGCCCGTGTTGAAAATATACTGGTTGTATTCCGTAGGGGGGGCGTCCTCAAAGAGGTCCAATGACACAACGGCGATCGTGTAGTCATCCATGACGCACACCGAGTTAACAGTGGAATCCCAGTCGAACAGGCTGACGTCGAGGATCAGGTTCCCGCCCCAGTCAGTGGGGTCAATGTAATACAGGCTCTCGGTCTGCGTGACCTTGCAGGCGACCGCCTCGGGCGCGTTTGCCGGATGGGTCGTCGGGTCAATCCAGTTTGCCACCACGGCGTAGTTGAATTGCACGCCCACGGCGTCCGGGAAGCGCAGATAGTAGTTTCGCGTGTTGGTTGAGCCCCCGCTGAACACACCGTCGGTTGTGCCGCCGGTCAGGAAATCCCACTGATCGTCACAGGGACCCAACCCATCTGCGAAGTACTTGAAGGCGTTTACCGTTGCAGTGCCGTTGTAGCCCGGTATGGAGAGATTTCCTTCCGTATAGCCGAGTACACCGGAAACAGGGAATTCGGTTGGGTTCCACCACCGGGTGTACCCGTCCGGATTGCCACACAACTCTGCATCCCCCGTCTCGTTGAAATCCTTCATGAACTGGGTGACGCCCATCTTTGGGAAATGCACCATGCAGCAAAGGGGGACGCCCAGGCAGGAGATGATCACCACGTTCCCGTCAGCGATGAAGATGCCGCGCACATCGTACCCATTGAACTGTGTCATGCCGGGAAACGGATGCTTCATACTCACATCGACGTCGATGTCGATGTAGTCAAGCCCTGAGACTACACCGTTGACGTTGAACTGCAGGTTCATCGGATCCCCGTTGAGAAACCACACAACATTCGCATGGTACATTCCCTCACGGTGGGGAACCGCCTCCACTGTCTGGGTCTCTGTGTCGAGAAAGACATCGTAGAAGCCCCAGAGGTGGGTTTGTGACTGTCCCGCGTGACTGGCTGATCCGGTGATGGCTGGATCGGCGGTTGGCACCACGGGGTTACCGTCACCGCCGGAGCAGCCTATCGTGGCAAAAAGCAAGATCAGCATCGCCGCGAAGAGAACTGTCCATCGATTCATCCTGAGCCTCCTAGAAGTATATTACCAGTTTTCCCCAGACCTGCCCCCGATTATAATCGTACAACACCTCATGACATATTCCCGCCAACTGCAAGGGTCTTAAGTCCCTGGTGGAAATTCACGCCGGGCAGGTTCTTCGCGCCCGCCTGTCTCAGGTTTGCCTTCCCGCGGGGAACCTCTTCTTTTAAATGCTCGAAGGGATAGCAGTGGGTTCCGATCCCCCACATTCCGGTGCGGAGAATCAGCTAGAAGCCCAGGGGCTCCGATGGCCCTGCGTCGCTTACAGCCACCTCACCGTCATTGCACCGCACATACACGTAAGAATCACCAAACTGGATTTCCCAGTAAATATTCATATCAGATACTCGTGAGATCCCATCCTGGATTTGCACCAGGTCAACATGCGTGACGCTCGATACGAGCTCGTCGAGATACCCGGCGGCGATCGAGATAGCATCTTCTCCACCCACCTGCACAGAGACCTCCGCGACCAGGTCATCTTCCAGCCACAGGATCCCAATGAGATCCCCCATTTCAGGCAAGAATCGAATAATCACGTTGCCGACGCTGATATCCCAGTCACCTGACGAGACGTGTTTTCTATATACGGTATGTCCTTCGTGCGAGGCCCACTGTGCGGGCCGGAAACCCAGCTCGTGCAGACCAAGCGCGTCCGCGGTAAGGTCCGGTAATTCCCCTCCAGGCTCTATCGCCGGAAAGGCGAACTCGGCGTAGGCATCAAATGATTCAACCCGCCGTAAGTCCTCTCTGACATAGACCGTAGCCACCGGGCCTTCCGGGCCGTCAAGATCACACCTCCACAGCCAGAACTCATCGAAATGCGCCACCTCATCCTGAAGGACGATAAACAGCTCATCTATGTCGTATCCGAGCCTGCCTGCGAACTCCATCGCCCGGTTAGCGACATCCTCAGCCGCATCGGTGGGTGGCTCAGTGAGAGTGTCCGTTTCGCCTGCTTCCTCGCTGACAGGCTCAGGTTCACTGGATTCGGCCGTTACGGACTCAGGGGCCGATTCCAACTCCTCCGGCGGGTCTGAAGGCAGTTCCGAACGCGGTTCGTTTTCGGAAGGGGTCTCCTCAGCAGGCGTCCCGGCTACGCATCCTGAGAACGCGAGCCCGAGCGAACAAGCCAGAATCGCAATAAGAGTGACATACACTGATCGCATGGCTCCAATGATACCACTCGATCCTGTTGTTATCCAGACTGCCCAGCATTTGAGGATGAGACAGTAAAAGCCCCCCGACTGGAGCGGGGGGCATAGTATCAACATTCTATCTATCCCGTTGGCCGAAGATCGCTACCAGCTCGGGACAACGGTTGAGGACCACACGTTACCACCGTAGGTGCTGGCAAGGTAGCGCGCGGTGCCACCGGAGATCTGCACGCATCCGCGACCGTAGAACGTGGAGAAGGTGGATCCGTAAGTACCACCATAGGTGGTGCCGGTAGCCTTCTCACCACCGACCGGGTTGTATCGAGCCCAATAGGTAGTCTGGTTGCTCGTGTTGCGGCCCGCCATGAGGATCATGCGGCACTCAGGATCAGCCTTATCGATAAAGATACCGGGCTGGTAGGCAGTGCCGCTGACGGCGCTCCAGATTGCGGTGTCCGACCACTGGGTGGTTCCGGAGTCGTCCATCGCATACACTCCGTGCTGGTTGTACCGCTCAACGAAATAGTACCAGCCGGTGGATGGATCGTAGTCAAAGTCGAAGATGTAGGAGTAGTTGTTCCCGCACTGGGACATGATGTCGGAGGGAACATTGATACCACTACCCCAATCCGTGCCGTTCCAGTGGTAGACCCGGGGCTGGCTGCTGCTCGGTCCACGGGCGAGAACGATCGGGTTGTCATCCCCGTCAATACTCAGTTTATGCGTGTAGTAGCCACTAGGCAACGCGGCGCCCCAGGTGGTTCGCATGTTCTGGAAAGGAGGATTGTACTGGCAGTAGTAGATGCGGTTGGAGCTGCCGGCGTCGCGGTAGTAGATCCGGTCGTCCGAGGCAATGGCAGTCTCGTACATGTAGTAGCTCGGGCTGTTGTAAACGATGTCATACATAGCGGTGCCGGTAACATTGACTGTGCACCATGCATAACCGCGGTATGCGACGACAACACGAGTGTTGGCATCCTGAACCGGCTGCGGTGGCCAGTAATAGAGCCGAGGAGTGCCGATCATGGTTGTCGGGGCACCGGAGGGGCAAGTGAGTGTGCCGCACGCTTTGATGGTGACATCGACCTGGACCGTGCAGATTGCCTCTCCACCGACACCGTCGGTCACACGGAGATTCACGTCTCCAACGTAATCCGCAAGGTAGACATGAGTCGGATTTTCAGGCGTTCCGGTGTAATCATCGTCCGGGTCCTCGTCGTAGATGTCATCACCGTCGAAGTCCCACTCAAATGTCAGCACGTCTCCGATGTCCGGGTCGTAGGAAGCCGAAGCGTCGAACTCAACAGGCACCTCGACAAACCACTCGGCGGGCATTGTCGTCACGATCTGCAAATCGCAGATCGGGTCGGCGTTGTAGGGAAAGGGTTGGACGTACAAACCG
>CBDUXL010000276.1:0-4787 GCA_965371155.1 uncultured bacterium
ACAGCCTGATAGCCAAAAAACCCCGAGCCGCCTAAATGACGAAAGTCGAGGTCCCCGCTCGCATCTTTCCCAACACTGCACCCGTGCGAGCGGGACGCTCGCGGTCCCGGGATTCGACCGTATCGCTCCCGGAAATACTCAATCATTGTGAACACCAAAAACATCAGGACGGCTAATGCAGATACTATGGCGCAAATATTAAACATGACAGGTTCGTATCGAAAAACAAGCGTGTGCTTGCCCTCGGGCATCAGCACCGCTCTGTAGGCATAGTTCGCACGGAATATACAATCGTCGGGATGCCGACCATCAATTAGCGCTCTCCAGGTGGAATCGAAGCTGTCGGACAGAACGAAAAAGCAATCCCTTGACGCTGTGACTGAGAATTCGAGGTATTGAGGATTCTCCTCGACCAGCGAAATGGTTCCCGTCACGGGATCACCGGGTTCCAATGTCGGTGCATTTCGAGAGAGAACAACCCTCCGCGTTACCTGGCCACTCTCTGTGCGGACGAGAAGGTCCGTTTTCTGAATCGTGTCAAGAACTGACTCACCACGCTCAGGACACACAACATCGCTTGTCAGATACCATCTTGGAAGCGCGTGATTGCGTTTATAAATCACCAGTGCTCCGTCGTGCTCGAGTGTCCACTCAACGGGTGGTGCGCCCGAGTCGGGTTTGGAGAGCAGGTCGGGATCATCGGAGATGATGTACCCCACGGCCATGGCATCCAGTATAGGGGACGACAGCGCGCTAGGATCGGTCAACGGGAGCGATAGGCGTTCATTTCTCAGAGTTCGGCTGTCGAGAGCCTTCAGTATTTCCGCTTGCCGGAAGAGTATGAGCGAGTTGTATCCCTGCGCATCCAGGCAGCCTGCCCACATGGGGAGATTTCCACCGAAACCGGCGGGGCTTTCCAGTGTAACTCTCGGAGATGGCCGCCCGGACGTGTGGCGGACCACACGGTAAAGGGGCGTACGGGGTAATGCCGCAAGGGATTGCGTTTCCGGCATGATGGGAAGCCGCTGAAAAACCGGGTACTGGTAGAAATGCCCGAGAATGCTCGCCACGGTCAATGCAAGCGGAAGGACGAACCCGCCTAGCCATCGGCGTTTCGCGCCGAACTGCCATGATAAAGCTGGCATGAGTATTGCGATCATACCGGTAATGAGAACCGCGGTCGCGAGCGGCACCTGCTCCGACTCCCAACGGGTGTCAGGATTGAGAATCGAAGGTGAAATGAACAGGCCTGCGAAGAGAATCGCGCCAAGTGCAGAAATAATGATGAACCCGATTCGCCATGAGAGTCTGCCGATGATCCGGGAATCCATGAGACTGTGTATCCCGACGCCGGCAAGCAGAACCAGAAGGAACTGCGCGGGGGCAAAGGGACTGAACGGCGCAAGCGAAAGTCCGGGAATGTAACAGCCAACCCGCGTGAATATCGGCGGCACGGCAAGCAATGCGAAAACTATGAAAAGGACAATCATCGCGCGTCGCTCGGGCGGGGGTCTCGTGAAAAAAATTCCGAATAGTGCCAATAGCACCATCGGAAGTCCGACATACGGATGAATCAGGACCGTGCGTCGCTGAAAAACCGGTGCGAGCAGAGTCGCGGCTTTCGATGGTTCCGCTTCTTCCGGCGGAGGAACGACTCGCTCAATACCTGGTTGCTGTCCGGAAGGAGAAGGGCTGATTGCGGAGGTCTGGACGTACCTTCTCGATGACCCCGCGTAAAGCAAATAGGTCTGGAGGTTCTGAATCGAGGAAATCATTATGCCCAGCAAGAGACCAACCAGAAGAAACGCCAATCGCTTGACCCACCAGGAAGGTGCTTTCCTGTTGAACGCCCACAGCAACATCCGGTGCAAAAGGAGCATATACAGGAACGGAACCACGAACGCCGGATGTCCGGCGGCAAGAAACAAACCCAGGAGGATTGCCAAAGGTGTGAGCCTCGTAAGGGATGGACGCTTATCCAGCACGTCGGACGCCCAAAACAGCCATGGGTAGTACATGACGGACGGCTGCGTAAACGGTTGGGTGCGCATGTAATGCCCGCTCGCGAGATACAGCGCGACCGCGGCGAGTGCGGCGGCAGGTTGCAGTCGACGGTAGCGAAGGTAGAGATACAACCCGAGACCACCTATCCACCACGTCAGAAATGTGGCCACGGTATGAATCTGGTGCACAGGCGCTGCAAGAACGGCGATCAGCAGCGGTGGGTGTGTCAAGGGGATAAGATGGTTCGCGTAAAGCGGTTCCCCGCAAAATGAATAGGGATTCCAGTGAGGCCATCGACCCGACGCGAGCTCGCTTTTTGCGAACTTATACCAGGGAAGAGCCTGGATATAGAGATCGTACTGATGGAGGTAAGGTTCCTCCGGCTCGAAATGTGTTCCCTCCGGCCCGCCGAGCGCCTCGGCGACGGCTTCCTCCTCGATGCTCGGCTCGCCTGCCCATGGGTAGGTGAGTTTCCAGGTGTCGACCATCAGGATGCGGCTGCCGTCCAGAACCGGCCACATCAGAACGGCGACCATCAGGGTCACGCCCAGAATGCCCACCGCTTCGGTTCGCCAGGATAACGGCGGTGCAGGAGAAGGGCTAAGTGGAGGAATGCCTGGAGCGCCCGGCATAGGTTGGTATTATATCCTCTTGGGAGCAATCGGGTGAGGAAAATCATCACCTGATGTATAATTTGCGCGAACAGAGGATTTCAACCAGCAAAAAAGCTAACCCTATTGGAGGGAAATCATGCCGCTTCGAAAAAAACTTCTCCCTGCTTCGATTCTCGCCTTTGCCGTCTGTGCCGTACTCTTGCTTGCCTGTGGAAACTCGTCAAATGCGCAGGCGGATGAGATGATTATCGATCTTCCCGAGCCGAGGCTTGAGGGCGATATCTCCCTGGAGGCTTTGCTTGCCGCCCGTCGATCCATGAGATCATACGACGATCGCGCTCTGACGCTTGATGAAATTTCGCAAGTGTTGTGGGCTGGCCAGGGGATCACATCCGACCGGGGTGGACGAACCGCACCGTCAGCCGGAGCGCTCTATCCAATCAAGCTTTACCTGGTAGTTGGGTCGGTCGAAGGTGTCCCTTCCGGGGTCTACTTGTACGATCCGGCGGATCATTCAATCGAGAAGGTCCGCGACGGTGATTTCCGTCAGGAGCTGACATCGGCCTGCCTGGAGCAGGGTTCGATTGCCGATGCGCCTGCAAGCCTTGTGATAACCGCAATCCCGTCGATAACGGAGGCGCGTTACGCCGATCGATCGATGCGGTATATTGATGCCGAAGTTGGCTGCATATGTCAGAGTGTTTACCTGCAATGCGAAACGCTGGGGTTGGGTACGGTGGCGGTGGGTGCTTTCCATGATGACAACGTGGCGGAGGTTCTGACGACCGATGCCGAGCCACGTCTGGTAATGCCTTTCGGCGCAAAGCCATGATGAACCTTCAGAGCTTCACGCATCACGGGATAGACGGACTGGCCTGATTCGCTTCCAGGTCCCGGGCACTAAGAAATGGATTGGGATCAAGCGGCACAATCGATGCCGATTAACGAACACTCGGCGGCTCACAACTTGTTGTGGGTTTGGTTGCGTCACCAGGGGACACCTCTTTTCGTCCCCGAAAAGCAGGTGTCCCCGTCAGATATATCGAGAATATTTCACTCCCCAGCCTTCCATCACCCGCGCGGGAAGCCGAGATAGCGCGGGACTCGATCGCAGTATCGCGCGTACTTCTCGCCATATACTTTGCGCAGATGTTCCTCTTCGGTGATTACCATCAAATGAGCAATCGGCGCAAGGAGGATCAGCCATCCCAGCGTGTACCAGGACGGCCACAGGACGGCGAATCCGATCCCGTACAGCGCGCATCCGGTGATCTGGGGATTCCTGGAGAAACGATAGAGCCCGGTCTGTTTCAACTCGCTTGACTTCTGGCCGAAACTCCGCCAGAGCCCGAGTGTGCCCAAGCCGATGAAAATGATAGCCAGCCCACCATAGTGGAAGATCCACCCCACCGTCTCGAGGATCGCGCCGACATGCACGTCCGGCCAGTCGGAAGAGATGTATATCCACGGAAAGCCGACCCACCCGACCCAGACCAATGTCGCGAGAAATATCGAAAGCAGCGTCCATCGACCTTTTCGAAGGTAGTCATGTCGCCCGATTATGCGGAAGGCTGGATAGGCAATAGCCAGCAGCAGAAGAGCCGAGATCAGGTAGGTTGTGAGTGTCATCGTGAGTCCTCCCTTGAGCGGACGCGCATGAAGGGTTGATATTATACGACTATCGGGGGGGGAGGGGTGTTGCGTGTGTTGCCGTTTCACCTAGAACTTTTTCTGGAATTTTCGTTGACGAGCAACGGGTCGGGAGGGGGGAATTGAGTCACAATCAGGGAGTGGAGGCCTGGAAAGGGAACACAGGGAGAGATGTCCGGGCTGCGTGGCTTTATGCCTCCGTCCTGACGTCGTGCTTCAACAGCATCTTCGGGAGAAGGTCATCTAGATTACGTACGTGCTCATCAGTTAGTTCGATTAGCTTGAAATTATTTTTTCTATAGATCTCCAGTTTAACCTTTTTTCTGGCTTCGTACTTCGGATCGTCTTCCAGGCCCCAATATTCTATGTAGACCTTTTTTTCTGGCAGGTAAAAATCGCAGTAGACGTCTTCCTGTATCGGCAGCCTGCGCTCGACTGCATGGACCACACCGTTAACATACAGGAAATTATCAATGGTCAGTTCTGGTTTCTTCTCCCAAAATATACAAGCAAAAAGAA
>CBDUXL010000277.1:0-4737 GCA_965371155.1 uncultured bacterium
GTTCTCGGCGTGGATGCCGATATCCGTAGCCTGCCCCTGGACACCACCCACCGGCTGATGGATAAGTATCTCGGCGTTCGGCAGCGCAAATCGCTTTCCATGTGCACCACCGGCAAGAAGCAACGCGCCCATGCTGGCAGCCAGCCCGATACATATAGTGCTGACATCCGGCTTGATGACCTGCATTGCATCATAAATTGCCAGGCCCTGAGTAACGATCCCGCCGGTAGTGTTGATATACAGATCGATGTCCTTCTCCGGATCTTCCTTCTCTAAAAACAGAAAGCTTGCAACGACCGTGTTTGCCAGATGCTCGTCGATCGGCCTCCCAAGAATGATGATCCGATCCTTGAGCAGTCGGGAGTAAATATCATACGTTCGCTCTCCCCGACTGGTCTGCTCAATCACATACGGAATAAGACCCATGATGCACCTCTGGCGGAATTAGTCACAGGAACTACAACATTGTGACTACTCCCGTCATCAGGAAGTTCTCTCAGTCTCTCTTAATCCTCCTTAAACATACACCATACTATCGACCGTTGGGAGTTTCCTGTGCCCGAAAAACCAACAAGATTTGAGACAAGACGAGTATTTTTCACTTACCGGGGAACAGCAGCTCACCGTCGGTTACCTTCCGGTTGAGTTCATCCAGCGCTTTGGCACAATGATCGTATTCCCTCCACCGGCAATCTCCGCACAGGGCATCGATTACAGATGAATCCACCATCAGCCCAATTTTGTACTGGATTTGACCCCAAAGCTGAACCATGTTTTCCTCAAGGCCCAGCCACGACATAACCCTCCCATCCATTAGAGTGGCTCGGTCAGGTGCATCCAGGGGTATCGGCCGGTCCTGGGGATCGTCCAGTGTGCACCGACCCCGATAGTGATGTGGGCAGTGGCCGCAGAATATATCGGAGCCGGCAACAACCAGGATCTCGGTGTCAGGATTTTCCAGGAGGTATTCGGATATGCGACGCATGTTCTCTACGAATTCCTCGCTGTAACCGAGACCTTCGAAACCCTGCAGGCAGAGCAGGTTATGCGCCCTTATTCGCAACGGCGTTTGCGCCATTCTAGCACCCTGATTCAACGGCACCACCCGGCTTTACAAAAGATACTTCGCTGAAGAACTCCTCGCAAACGGTTACTTCAATCGAGAAAGCTTCGCGATCTACTCGCTCCCTGATTTCTCCACAGTCTGTTCAGCGAGAGACGTTGCAGACTCGCCGGACGCAAGGTAGTCCCGATCCTGCGAAATCAACGGGTCCTCGGCGACATCCACAAATTTCTCCTGGCTTTCCTCCGCCTCCTCCTGAGCGTCCTCCGCCATCTCCCGGAATTCCTCTTTCGGCACACGCTCCTCGCTCATCTTCGATAGCAGGAAATGAACGGCTTTCTTTTGGAGCAGGTCCTCATGAATACTCATCATGAATTGCGGATCCTGGATCATCATCTTGATGTCCTGCTCCTTAAGGCCCTGCCGGTAACCAAGCATCATGATATAGTTCGCAACTTCATCGTTACCCACACGGATTGCTTCGCGGCGGGCTACTGTATTCCACAGTAAATTTAAACCCGTCACTCGCTCGGCCTGGTACCGTGCTCGCTTGCGCATGCGTTGCCCCTGGTCGCTTTCCAACTTCACAAGCTCATCAATATCCACTCCCCTATCCCTCAGTGCCGCGAGTGAGCGGTCCATGATGTTCTCATATTCCGCTCGCACCATCCCTTCCGGGAGAGGAAACTCATAAGTACGGGAGAGATGGCGTTCCAACTGGTCGCGCTTCGCCCTTTCATCGGCTTGTGTGTTTACGCTCGATATCTCCTGCCGTATTCTTTCTTTCAGCCCATCGAGCGTTTCAATGCCCTGATCCCCAAGTTTCTCCTTGATTAGCTCATCCGTCAGGTCCGCAAGCTCGCGCTCCTCGATCACCTTGACTCGCGCCTTGCCTGCCAGTTTCTTCCCGCGAACCTTCCTGTCGGGGAAATCGTCCGGAAGGGTAAGCTCAAAATCCCTGATCTCCTCCAGCTCCGCACCGGTCAGCACATCCTCCAATCCCTCGAGCGCCTTCCCCGACCCCAACTCGATCTCCATCCCGTTCTCTTTGAGTCCCCACGGTACTTCTCCATCAACAGTATTGATCGTGACGTCGGGGACTTCACCCTCGAGGTCGACCATCACAAAGTCGCCCTCTTTTGTCGAACGGTCGGTTATTCCGGTCCTGGTACCGAACATGATCCGGAAACGACGAAGCTCCATCACGACGTCTTCGTCGGTGACTTCGCGCTCCGGAAGAACAGCCTTCAATTCCGCATAGTCAATCTCCGGGATTGAGGGAAGGACCTCCATTGTCACCACATACTGGAACTCCTCATTGTCCTTCCAGGCTTTGTCATCGAGCCTTGGACGTCCAATCAGAGTCAGCTCCCTCTCCTTCAGAAAGGGCCACAACGTTTGCTCGATAATCTCCGCCTGGGCTTCGTTGCGAATCCTGTCTTTCCCGAAATGCCGATCAAGAATGTGTCTGGGCGCTTTCCCCGGACGGAAACCTGGGATATTGGCGCTCTTGGCAAGCTCCGAATAGGCGGCATCGAGCTTTCGACGGACCTCCTCGCTGGGAACGGTTACTTCCACGCGGTATGCGGTGGGAGACAGTTGCTCAAACTCAGCCTGGGGAGCGGATTGGGAAGACATGTCTTGATGGGTCCTTTGTGAAACGCGACAAAAAAAAAGCGGGAAACGGGATTCGAACCCGCGACCTCAACCTTGGCAAGGTTGCGCTCTACCAACTGAGCTATTCCCGCTCGCGGTCAATATATGCTGCGCACATCAATCTACTCCAGGGGTACGCGAAAGTCAATAAAAAGGGGCGCGGATCGAACCGCGCCCCGTGTGATTCAGATTAACTTCACTGTTTTCTAACCCTCCCAAACAGTGCCACCCGCCTGCTCGATTGATCTGGGCGCCCGAATGTCGACACCGCTGTCGACAACGATGATCACGCCGTCTCGACGTCCGTCGGGACCGACGTATATCTCCTCGCGCGTAGTCGGGGGCACGTCGGGGTCGCGCGGGCTGTTATTTGTGAACAAGCTCCGCTCGGTGTAGTCACCCCAGAGGTTATACACGTCCTGACCGGCGTTGAAAATAGTGCCGTAACCGGCAAGGTGGAACCCGATGATCGCGCCCGTGATGGGAGCGTTCGGGTTCGCCTGATCGCCACCGGTGGTCACGAAGCTGGAGTATCCTCCGACTCCCTCGAACAATGCATAGTAGTAGAAATTGCCCGGGGTGAGCCAGAACTGGTAGTCATCACGGTAGTTGGTCGTGTTCTGGAACGCGAAGGCCGAATACTCGGGGTTCTCATACTGGTTCCAATGCGGAATGGGTTTCGGAACAACCATAATCGGCCAGGGCGCGTGCCGCTGACCCTCACTCACTTCCCACATCAGGTTACCCCGCGCACCTCCGACATCCCTCTTTACATACCAGAGGTCACGTTCGAAGGGCTTGTACCAGATGTTCACTCGCGACCGGCCGGAAGTCTCGAAGTGGAACTCCAGGGGACCGAATCCGTTCAGTGCCGGATCGGTCCTCAGCTTTCCGTACTTGGTTATGTCACGAGTGCGCTGGAAGGGGTTGTTGGGGTACTGAGCAAGGTAGCCGAACTGTACCAGGACATCCAGGTCGCCGGGGAACGCCGGGTAACCGGGCTCCTCCGGAGGCACGTAATACGAATACGTGGTTTCCGGATTAACCGGGGCCCCCAGTTTAACGAACGTATCCGTATAGTCGCCGCCGTAGAGGATCAGCGGATAGAAACCGCCGGTGTCCACTGCGTAACGCTCTAACGCGATCTGGACGGCGTGGATGTTCGACTTCACCTCGGCCTCCTTCGCCTTCTCGCGCGCCTTGATGAAGTTCGGCAACGCCATGGCAGCCAGAATACCGATGATGACGATAACAACCAGCAACTCGATAAGGGTGAATCCGTGCTGCGATCGTCGCATTTTGCTCGGAGACACCTCCTTTCAGACCAGATTTATCAGAGCCGACAGCCGGTCAAAAGCCATCAGCCGTCCCGCCCATTTTTTCCCTGCCCTGCATTGCTCTCCGTAAGTCCGGCTCAGGTGCCTGCGATCTGAAAGGCGTTATGAATTAACAATTGGGATAATCAAATTTATGATTCTACCTTTCATAATCGCCGGCATAGTATTTTAACCTTCGCCGTCTATGTCATGATCTTACCCGTGGGTCGAATCGAGGACCCGCAATCCCAGACGCAACCCGCGATCAGGTGGCGAACTGGAGCTGGTCCTTGACGGTGTCGGACTTGATGTCGACACCCGAGGAAACCTCGATGATGACCCAGTCGAGAACTCCGTCGGCGCCCGACTTCAACTCCTGATCGATTACTCCGGGATTCTGCGGATCGATTCCATCGGCGAAAGACCCCTGCCAGGGATCGAACTCCTGGGAGGGATAACCGGTGGACTCGACTCTCTCCTGCAGTTTACCGGTGCCCGGATCGCCCGCGCCCACAGATGTGTCGAGAGTTCCGACTCCGTTGAAATCAATGATGAACTCTGCAGTCGTGTCCAGGGGTTCATCACGATCGATCATGCGGTTGAAGTAATCCAAACCGCCCTCGACCAGGCTGTCGCGGTCGCCCGCAGCCAGAAGGTCGAGGAATTCCTGGAGGAATGTGCGCCCCTCTCTGCCCCAAAGCG
>CBDUXL010000278.1:0-4737 GCA_965371155.1 uncultured bacterium
CGCAGATTGTAGCCTTCGGCGCGCTGCGGCGCAATCTCCGCCCAGACGGCGGGGAGTAACATGATCGATGGTCATTTTGACGCCTCGCCTGCCGCAGTACTGGCACTTGTAGCCATCGCGGGCGAGGACCGCTTTGCGCGAAAGTTTGAGTTTTAACTGCGGGCGTCGGACGAGATGCTGGAGCTTTATAACCGAGGGATAAGGAATGGAATAGCCCGGACTTGAGATAGGCTCGCCCCGATCTTCGAGAATCTCCGCCTTGCCGAGGTAGATAAGCTTAACGGCACGACGAAAGCCGCAGATGTTGATCGGCTGATAGTCGAGGTTCAGAACCAGCACAACTCCATTTCGAGACGATACACCCATCTTCTCCACAACCGGTGGCCTAGTTGAGGTTGCCCTATTATATCACCTGACAGGGGATGAGCCAGACCTTACAGGCTTCTTAAGTGATTTTTACTTTTATAGGACCAATGCAGACTCAAATGATGGAAACTATGGTGAACGGGCATTTGGATGAGGCCCGGGGGGAGTAATGTGTCTGTGAATCCATCGCAAGATCAAGCCCAAGCGCTTTTCCTTGAGGAAATCAGGGAACTGCCGACTCTCCCGACCGTGGTGGCGCAGGTGATGGTGACGATGGACCAGCCTACCTCGTCCGCACGGGACCTGGAGAGACTGGTAGCTAACGATCAGGCCATCGCAGCAAGGCTTCTCAAACTCGCAAACTCGGCATTCTACGGTCTGCCCGGAAAGGTGACCAGCCTCAGCCGGGCGATAACCCTCCTGGGGTTCAATACGGTTCGGTCGCTGGTCCTTACCATCGGTATCGTGGACAGGTTCTCCGGCCCGTCCAGAAACAAGTACTTCGATCGTGGCGAGTTCTGGGAGCATTCACTCTCTGTTGCTGTAGCCGCCAGGCAGCTTATCGGGAAAGATCCGACAGTCAATCCGGAAGAAGCGCACATCGCCGGTCTCCTGCACGACATCGGCAAGGTGATCGTCGATCACAGCATGCCCGAGAAATTCGCGAAAGCCATGCAAATGGTCCACGAGCAGGGAATGGACCCTCTTGAGGCGGAGCGGGAGACGATTGGTCTTTCGCACGATGAGATTGGAGCGCTGGTTGCGGTCAAGTGGCGATTCCCCGATTTCATCCGCGAAACCCTTGCCTATCACCATCGACCGGATGAGGCTGAGAAGTTCCCGGCGATGGTCCAGGTGGTCAATCTGGCCGATACAATCGTCCATGCCTTCAAGAAACAGTCCCAGGAAAATAAAGACTTCGAGATCCCAACTGACATTCCTTCCGACTTGAAGGCCCAGTGGTTACCCACACCACGGCATGAAGAAGTCTTCCTCACCAAGTATGAGGCGGACATGGAGCGAGTAAGGGATATTCTCACACTTTTCGGATGAATTTCACCAATGCGCGTAAGTCAAACCCGCCCGACAAGGGCGGGTTTCTTTCATCCTGGTGGGCCCAGCAGGATTCGAACCGACAGCCCCCAGCCTGCAAACCTGGTGCTCTCCTATTGAGCTAACACCCTACGTGCCGCTTGTCCAGGGGCTCCGCACTGCCAACCTCACCGAACTGGCAGCCGGGCTGAAGGCGTTAGGTGCGCCAAGGCCAAGGCTGGCGGGATAGGGGCACTAGAACTCAGCGACTTGTGGTAATATGTTTGAAAAGGAGGATGCCATGGATACATTTTCAACGGGCATGGGGCAAGCATTTTTGTTTCTTGGAATGTGTGCAGCTATCTGGGGAGCAGGCAGACACCAAGGAAGGGCTGATGTCGGAGGTCCCCCAGAGAATCGGGCACCGTATCAGAACGAACCCAAGTACGTGAAGGAGAAACTGTATTGGCGAAATGTTCTGCTGGTGGTGGCAATAATTTGCTTCGGGATCTTCATCTATTTTTCGATACAATTGGAATTCCAGAATTACGTAATAGACAAGATGATTTGGGAGTCGGAATTACAGGATAGGTAATCATCGGTATCTCGCTGGAGATAGTCACTAGTGGTTTATCCAGAGAAGACGCTACCCAAGTGAGTCTCACTTGATTCCTGAGACCGGCAGTTCGACCGCATCGTCGATTCTCCGGTGAGCATAGCTGATCATGGTCAGTGCGTCGAGGGCTTCCCTCTTCTCAACTGCCCAGTAGATTCTTGGGGCATGAGCAGGCACGTTTCTGAATGTGCCAAAAATCCCTTTCATGAGATTGACAAATCCCTTCTGGTCCATCTTTTCAGTCTCAGTACGCAACGTGTTCAACGCAAGTCGTGGCGACTTGACCGAAAAGGCTTCGTCAACCAGCTGGGCGCCGTCGCTCGTCAGTCCGGTCCTGTCGCGTATTTTCTGCGCCATGCTTTTTGCAGACTCCAGTACAGAATGGAAATAGTTCTCTTGCAGGAGTTCAGCCTGGCAGAACTTAAGTACATCAGGATGGATACTCCGTCTCTGCAATGATTCTCTGAGCTCGCTTGCCCTAATTGCCGCTTCGTCGAGTGTCTTCGCTTGGCTTGCTGGCCTGAGTTGGCCGTCTTTCGACAGATGGTAGCCCGCGAAGGCCAGGGCCTCATTCAGTCCTACTCTCATACTCTCATACTGATTTCGCTTGTCCAAGTACAATGAAGGATTCATCGCAGTCTTAATGAAGTTGAGGATATTGTTGGCACATAGGTCCTGTTGCTGACGCTGTGATAAGGCCGCATACAAGCGCTTCCATTTTGTGCTGCTCGGGACCGGGTCTTCGATTCTGCACCGATTGAGGCACCTGCCGATCTCGGAGCCGGTCAGCCCACCATACGTGTCTCCTATCACCTTGGATATCGCCTCCAGATGGGCTTCGTTTATCGCGGGATAGGCAACCATTCGGCATCCCCTCCAATTCAGAAACGGAAACACATTATAGCAGACCCATCTACTTCTACAACGCACGCCAGCAGGGAAGGCTGCCAGGCAAAAAGTGAACGCATCGCGCGTCGCCGACGAAAATCCAGTTGACCTGCTGCACCTCATGCCTGCGTTTTCGAACTCAGTCCCGTCTGGCAGAATTGCAGTCGTCCTGCAAAGCCGGAGCAGGTATAGTTATCTCTCAGTCTTCCTGGTAATCCTGCTGTGCCCACCGGGGATCCTCGTAAATGGAGATGACATTGTGTCGATCCAATTATGGAATGATGTTGAGACAAAACCCGACAAGGAAGTCCAGTGAATGTGGTATAATACGCGTGCAGGAAAGTGTCCTGATCGAAGGTGATTCCGATGTCAGATAAGAAAAACAAGATGGTCGTACCGCGGGATGGCGTGATGGAGCACGGATATCACCCACCGAAGGAAAAGGACCCACCCAAGAACCCCCCAAAAGGTGGAATGACCATCAGTAGTCCTACCGTGGCTAAGGAGCCAAAGAAGTAGTATTTCCTAATACGCCATCTCTTTCCATTCAATTCTGTGTGGTTTACTTATACCCGGGAATGTCGGTCTCGGGTTTTTTCTGACCAATCCGTGAGGTCCTGACTGTAGCCAAAGAAGAACTCTCCGACTCGCGAGCCGAAGAGTTCGAAAGCGATCATCCTGGTGGGCCCAGCAGGATTCGAACCTGCGACCAAGAGATTATGAGTCTCCTGCGCTACCACTGCGCCATGGGCCCAGGACCATATTATTGTACCCGACCATCGCATCCTGGGCAATATCATAGTCGGACCGATATGCCCAGGAAGATTATCGACCGTCGACCCTGCTCCTTTTCTATCCACCCCCCTGCCCTGCCAGAGCGTCCTGGATCATCCTGAATTGCTCGTCCAGTTCCCTTCGGTGTGTCATCAGCTCGAGGAGTTTCTCATCATCCGTCTTATCGCCGGCCTCTGCACTCCGCTCGGCTATCAGCGCCTGCAACTTTTTGCTTTCATTGTCGTATTTTCGACGGATCATGCTCAGAAGGCTGAATCTCATCTCATCCTCGCTGAATCTGGGCGCATCCCCATCCCCTTCTTCATCCCGATCATCATCCAGCTCCATAACCAACCCGACAACCAGGCTGTGGAGGTCCTGATCCTCGTACACCTCGGAAAGCCTGGTTAGCCCATCAGGGGTTCCCAGCGCGAAACCGGGCTCGAAAAGAATCCTCGCAAGCCTTCGATGCAGCGGATGGTAGAAATCCTCCGGATCGAGGCTCTCACGCACATCCGGAAGATAGCGCGGATTCCCCATAAGCGAGAGGAACAGCGTCTTTTCGACCCGCTCCCCCCCTTGCAGGAAAGCCTCCATCGTGCCGGTATCCGTTTTCCCGGCTTGTCCCCTCCTCTGCTGAACCACCTGCTCCAGAATATCAGCCAAAGGCGGCATCGGGCAATTGAACGCGATACATGCCTTTTCCAGAAGCTCATCCCGGATCGCCTTCGATCCATGCGCGGAGATATACCTCGCCACCTCCTCAAATCCGCGAATCTTTGCCTCCAGACCTTTCTCCCGAACCGGATCAGCATAGGTTTTGAACACCCAGTCAGCGGCAGGCGATGCACCCTCAAGGAGTTCGCGGAACCGGTCCGCTCCTTCTCTCGTGATGATATCCGCCGGATCGGTTCCGGGCGGCAGGGCGAGAACCTTGACTGTCAAATCCGAACCTGCCATCGGCAGGAGGCTTTTCAATGCGGCGCGACGCCCGGCTTCGTCACCGTCGAACGCAAGGATCACTTCCTCGGCGAACCGCCTCAACAGCGGAATATGATCTC
>CBDUXL010000279.1:0-4720 GCA_965371155.1 uncultured bacterium
GGAATCCCCACTATGCGCATCGGGACCGGATGTTTCTCGCCGACCACTCGCGCGACGATGCTTCCCAGCCCGCCGTAGATCTGATGTTCCTCAGCGGTCACTATCGCGCCGGTCTCCCTGGCGCATCGGGCAATCATCTCTTCATCGATCGGCTTCAGGAAGGGCATGTTCACTACACGAGGCTTCAGATTATGCTCCTCCTCGAGCTTCTCTCGCGCTTCCACCGCCGCGGAAAGCATCAATCCGCAAGCTATAATCGTCCCGTCGGCTCCATCGATCAAAATGTGCCCTTTGCCCACTTCGAACGGCGTGTTCTCGTCGGTCACCATCGGGACCTTCTCGCGGCCCAGCCGGAAATAAGTCGGGCCTACGTACTCAGCGGCCCACCGGACAGTTTTGGCAGTCTCGTGGTAGTCGGCGGGAACGATGACCGTCATGTTTGTGCAAACGCACATGCACGCGAGGTCCTCCATTGACTGATGCGTGGGACCGTCCTTCCCAACCGATATCCCCCCGTGCGCTGCGGCCAGCTTGACGTTGACATTCTGGTAGTCCACGTCCTGCCGGACCTGGTCAAAAGCCCGGCCGGTGATGAATATGGCGTATGAGCTGAGAAAAGGTATGAATCCCTGCAACGCGAGTCCGGCGGCGGTCCCGACCATGTTCTGCTCGGCGATTCCCATCTCGAAGAATCGGTCGGGAAACTCGGCTCGGAAGAATTTGGTAAGCGTGCTTTCGGCAAGGTCCGCGTCCATCACAACCACGCGCGGATTCTCGTGACCCAGCGCAACCAGTGTCTCATGGTAAGCCTTTCGGGTCATTTCATACGTCCAGCGTTCTGTTCCGGTAAGTGCCATGATTCGTTCCATTCAATGCTTTGTTGATAATTGTGCTATATACCTTATGATTGTGCCACCCAAACTTGTTTGTGGGTGATTTGACGCCTTCTCAGTTCGGCTTCGGCCAACCCATTATCTTGTGATACTCGCGCCTCGCCGCCTCAACATCGCCGTACGATGCCACCGCCCCGGCGGGGGTTTCATCATATCCAAGCTCCGTGAGAGCTGTCTGAAGTAGCTCGTCCGTCTTGAGCGGCTTACCGTGCCAGAGATGATCATCCTCGAAAGAGGCAACGCCTTTCATCATGATCGTGTGGAAAAGAATCACCACCGGCTGTCCTTTGCCGAGAGCGGCATGGGCATGGTCAAGCAGCTTGATGACCTCCTCCATATCGTGACCGTCGCCTTCGAAAACCTTCCAGCCGAACGCGGCGAACTTGCCGTCGAGCGGCCTCAGATTCATGATCTCGTGCACTCGACCATCGATCTGGACATCGTTGTAATCAACCGTGACAAGGATGTTATCGCTTTTGTAATGAGCCGCCGCCATAATCGCTTCCCAGCAACTGCCCTCCTGGAGCTCCCCGTCCCCGACATTCACGTAGACTCGCTCATCGAGGTTCCTGAGCTTCGCACCCAGAGCGAGCCCGTGCGAAATCGCAAGCCCGTGTCCAAGGCTTCCCGCGCTTACATCCACGCCTGGTGTCTTGTTCCTGTTCGGATGCCCTTCAAGCCCGGATCCGGTCGAGCGGAAAGTAAGCAGATAGGCGGGCGGGAAGAATCCCCGCCGGGCCAACAGGGCGTAACTCAAAGTCGAGCAGTGGCCGTTCGAGATGACAAACCAGTCTCGGGGCTCGGCTCTTGGATTCCCTGGGTCGACCCGCGCACAGTTGAAATACAGCGCGGTGAGATAATCTGCGGCGGAGAGCGGACCTCCCGGATGCCCCGACTGCGCCGCATAGGTCTGGATGACCACATCGCGACGTATGGTCCGCGCCATCTCATTCAGCTCAATAATTGATAAATTAAGTGTTCCTGTAGCCAATTTTCTCTCCTTCTCTTGTGAATAACCTGCCGCTCAGTGACCGCGGCTTAATTCTCGGGTCAGAAAATGTGCGTGCAGCTCAAGGACACATATCTGCCGCCATCCCAGACCGTTCGCCTCGGCGGTCCGGGAGGTCCCGGCGGCGACGGCTCTATACTCCGTGCAATGCTTACAGGCACAGACTGTCCGATATGAAGCTGCAAATTATCCCTATCCGACAGCTCCCATCCGGCTCTAATTCCGGCATGCGCGAGCCATCCTGATTCAGCATCAAGCGTTGTTATTGTTTCATTCAGAATCGCCGAACCGAAAAGGTAACTCTCCCAGGTCCTGACATCACCCTCGAGATCCCACCTGGTAGCTCCCAGGAAACACGATATCTTCGCATCAGCGATTTCCCCTGTATCCCGCTCATAAATAATAGTTGAGAGCATCACCTTGATATTCAAGTCCAGATGAACACGGGGGGTCACAATCCCGAATACAGGCTCACCAAAGCTGCTGATATTTGCGCTTCCGCTGAGAGTGTTCCTGTGGATACCGCGGGTGAACGATAGCTGCCACCGAGGCAGGTCTTCAGCGGACTTCAGACGAAAACCACCGGTCCACGAATCCATTGCCGCACGAAAAGGACCCAGGTCCCCCTCTCCCCTGTACACACCATCCTCTCCGTAGCTGTGTGTGACCCAATAGAACGCTTCACCGATCGTCTGCCTGTCCAGTGGCATTTCTCCGGTAAAACCGATCGTATGGCCTGACGGGTCTACCCTCAGTCTGACAAGCTCTACCGGCGAAACCGATTCAAGCTCCATTTGATTGCTCGACTGCCCGTATAAAATCCCAAACGATATCCTGTCCCGCCGGTAATGCACACCGATACTCCAGCCGTTCTCTCGCCAGTCCAGATTCGAAGACTCATCTTCATCGAGTCCGGGAATTCCGCTCATAAGAGTCGGCAACAACCCATCAGCATTTAATCTAAAATTGTAGTAACTCGCCGCAACGGTCAGATTGTCCTCATTCAGAAGCTGGAAATCGAATCCTGCTTCAAATTCCAGAAGAGACCTATCTCCGGAGAGCGTGTTAATCTCTCCCCCACTCCCGGCATGTGCCTCTACATCGTGTCCAAGCCAACTCAGTCTGATAAACGAATCACGGTCAGTATGATCCAAGCCAAGCAAGGGTCCGCTGGAGGTCAGCAGGCACCTCAACTCATCGTCAACCTTGTACCGAACCACCTCTGCATCCGACCAGGTCAAGGTAAAATCAGTAGAGGGAGATTCAGAGAATCCTGGATCGGCTCCCGATGGAGTCCACCAGGGCTCCGATCCAGGCAAGTCCCCGGCAAACCTGCCGAGCGGATCGGCGTATGCCGAATTTCCTAACAGCAAAAAAATAAGCACGGGAATCCACGTGCGGAAAAAGATGCAAATGGGTTCCCGTGATGTATCCATGGCGATAGCTCAAGGTCCGGCAAACAAACAATCAATAAAACATGTGCGTCTAGATATCTTCGTAGTACTTCTGCGGCACTCCATCGGGGAAGAGACCCAGCAGAGTGTTATCCGTGAAAGCATCCGTAGCCAGCTCCGGCAGAACCAGGCAGTCCCACTCGTCGTACTCGAACCGAATCGGAAAATCCCGCAGGTCATCGGGCATGTTCGAGAAGAATGCTGCGAGATTCACCCGGAGGGTGAAATCGAGACCCGGATCATCCGCAAGCTCGGGATAGTCCTCGAGAAGCTGCGGACGGATGGTAAGGGTCGTGCCGTTCGTGAAAGCGGCTATCAGGTCGTTAGCATACGCTCGACCGTAGGCAAGCCAATCCGCCTTGAAATCTGCGAAATCCTCCGCGTTAATATCCTCGAAAGCCCAGTGTGACTGGGGTGCATCAATTGCAATGTAGCTGTCGACCGCATCACGGACCTCTGTGACAGACCGACGCATGCAAACAACAACATTGTCGAGATGCGATCTTCCTCCCTCCGCAAGCACACCGAATGCGCCGGGTGCACCCTCGTGATCGGCGATTTCATAAAGGTCGATGTAATTGTCACCATTTGTGTCCGGGGGATTACCATCGCCGCCATCGATTCCGGTAATCACCAACCCGCCCCATTCGTCCATCTCAAACGCAAGCGGACCGGGACTGTAGGCAACGCCCAGATGCAGTCCAGCCGTGACCGCGTTCAGGGCAGCCGACAGCGCAATGACGTCACCCCTCCAGATATTCACATAGCCTGCCGAGGGATCGTTCCAGTCCTCGAGAACCGTGAATGTCCAGGCATCATTGCCGTTCGTGCCGTCGATGGTTTTTCTCATGTAGGACCTGATAGTCTCGAGGGAATCAAGCAGTGAAAGAACCTCCAGGCGAATCGCCTCGAACGTGTTGTCATCGATCTCGACATCGTCGATGTCATCGTCCAAGCTGCTGATTACGCGGTTCAGGTCGACGAAACTATCCTGCGCAACCGGATAATTGAGAACAGGTGCTGCGAAATACCAGCTCAGGTTTCTGAACAGCGGATCGTTCTGGGTCGAAAGGAACTCAACCAGGTCATTTGCCAGGGCCATCAGCTCGACGAAAGCCATTCCGAAATTCGCGCCGGGATGATTTGGCGATGCGGCAAGGGCCTCACTGAAACTTGCCTCCGCCGCGCTCCCGTCTCCGCTCAGAAGTGCGGTCTGTCCTTCCTGCACGAGATCATCGACCGGAACCACCGGTCCCCCTCCCCCCCCGCGGGCCGGCCGAAGAATAACCAGCCTGGGTGTCAGCAAGAATCCAAAGAACCGGCTCATTTCTGCACCGCGATTTGGAGTTCGGGAGAGCCCACGG
>CBDUXL010000280.1:0-4713 GCA_965371155.1 uncultured bacterium
TCACCTTCCGGAGTGCTGTCAGGTACGCCGCTTGAGGGCAATGCCGGAACGCATGAGTTCACTTTGCAGGTGTGTGACTCATGTACCGAGGAAGTACAATGCGACACGGTAGCTCTTTCTCTCACCATAGATCCCCTCACCATAGTAGAGAAATGCGACGACCCTCCGTCGATTACCACTGAATCGCTTCCAACCACCAGTGAGGGAGACCCGTATGATTTCACCCTGACCGCAACAGATGGACACGGCGACCTTACCTGGACCATTGCCGCAGGCTCGCTGCCCAGCGGACTGGTGCTAACCCCTGCAGGAAAGATCACCGGAGCGGCTGCCGAGGGCACAGGCGGAGACGACGGCGAATTCTTTAACTTCACCGCCAGAGTCTGCGACTCCTGTCCACAAGACGCGCAATGTGACACCCGCGAGTTGGCGCTCCTGGTCAAACCGCCAATCGAATGCGCCCCGCCGCCGGTGATACAGAGAAACGATCCGGAGGATCCATCGATCGACACCGCATTAGTCGATGAACCGTACACTTACCAGTTCCAGGCGGACGGCGGCGAGGGAGCATTGACCTGGCAGATCAACAATCCGGAAATCCTCCCGGCCTCGTTCAATTTCTCGGATGCCGGTCTTCTCTCAGGAGACCCGACCATGGACGACATCGGTCCATACGCGTTGAATATCACGGTAACCGATTCCTGCGAGATACCGCAGAGCGACAACGACGTTTTCGACTTCGAAATCAAACCTCCCTGCCAGCAACCGCCTGAGATAGTCACGGAGTCACTACCCAACGGCACCGAAGGCATACAATACAATTTCCTCCTTCTCGCTCAGTTCGGCGAGGGGACATTGACCTGGGAGATAATAGGGGGCGACTTGCCTGCCGGGCTTGAACTGACTACTGGAGGCGCCCTGACCGGTATACCCGAATTCGGCACGGCGGGAGATTACAGCGGAATCGAAATCCAGGTTTCCGACGAGTGTTATAACGTGGTGCAATCAACCAGCAACCTGTTCAACCTGCTGATCGAAGAGGGTGAGGCCTGCGCCCCGCCTCCGACCATCACTACCGAAACGGCGGACTTGCCTACAGCGGCTGAAGGGATTGAGTACAACTTCATGCTGGAAGCCAGCGATGGAGAAGGTATGCTGAGTTGGGAGGTACTGGCTACAAACGACCAGCTTCCTCCCGGCCTGGTGCTCGGCACCGACGGCACGATCTCCGGCATTCCTGATGCAGGCGCAATCGGTGATTACGAACTCAATATACAGGTGTGCGACTCGTGCGACCCAGCGCAATGTACCAGCAAGCTCCTTACACTAACAGTGGCAGGTTCATGCGATCCCGGTCCCGACATCACCACGACGGGTGTTGATCCTGCCCACGCTGACTGGTTTTACTCATTCCAGCTTGAATCAACCGGCGGCGACACCACAAACGGCCCCCTCTTCTGGCTGCTTGACGATCCGGAATCATTGCCTACTACCCTTCTCTTGACTGGGAATGGTCTCCTGGAAGGCACACCCGAAGCTGCGGATATCGGAGATTACCTCTTCTCAGTAACTGTTTGCGACACGTGCGTGTTTGGTCCCCAGTGCGACTCCGAGGAGTTCACATTGACAGTCCTGCCCGCATCAAGCTGCGATTCCCCACCGGATATTACCTCCGGAACCAGCCTTCAGATCCCTGCAGGCCTTTTTGTGGATAACCAGTTCACCGCATCGGACGGTCACGGCAACCTGACATGGACCCTGGAGGTTTGCTTCCCCGACTTGCCGGCCACAGTCCAGTTGACCGAGGCCGGATGGCTCATAGGCACCACGACATCCGGGGATGCGGGGGTATATGCTCTAAGTGTCAAGGTATGCGATGAATGCGATGATCCTGCACCTCAATGCGATCTAATCACGTTCAGCCTCATTCTGGTGTCGGCTTCCGGATGCACCAATCCTGAGCCCTCGATTACCGACGCAACCGTTCCCGAGCCTACGCCGGACGGAAGCCCATACAGCTACACGATGTCGGCAACCGACGGTGATCCGCCCCTGGGATGGCTCGCCGCCGGTCTACCACCGGGGATACTCATTGACCTTATGACCGGGGAGCTGTCCGGCGCCGTAGAGGCCGTGGATATCGGTGTGTATACCATCTACATCGCCGTCATTGACAGTTGCACTCCCGATTCGCAAGCCGCTTCAAAAAGCTATTTATGGGACCTCACTGACTGAATCGCCTGTTATCACAACGCATGAGATCAAGCGCTCCCGCATACGGGGGCGCTTTTGCTTTGCCAATGACCACGAGAAAGATCCTGTTGCATAGAAACCCGGGGGCAACACCCTGACGCCCGGTTTGATACAATTCCTTCATGCCCCAGCCGCCGCAAATAAACGTGCTGATTCCCCTATACAAGGGTCGGAATACAATCCGTGAGTGCCTGGCCTCGCTCGTCCGGCAGCAGCATGTCTCATTGCAGATCCTGCTCCTGGACAACGGATGCCCGGAGAACACGGGAAATCTCGCTGAAACATACCTCACACAACAGGGAGGGTTAGCGAAATGGAGGTTCCTGAGAGAACCTGTGAATGTCGGGTTCGCTGCGGGGACCAACAGGCTTTATTCCGAATCATCCGATCCGTGGGTCTGTTTCCTGAACCAGGATGTCACGCTCGAAAAGGATCACCTCAGCAATCTCGTCTCTGCGCTCGAAGGACATCCCGGGTGGGCCGGTGCCTGCGGTACGCTTCACCGAGCAGTTGATGAGAGCGAGAGACCTGTAATAGACACAACCGGCCACGTCATTTTCCGGGACAGGATCGTGCGTAATCGCGGCGCAGGTCGAGAAATCGAGCCGGGACAAGACCCGTATCCTGAAGGAGCGATTTTCGGGATATCCGCAGCCTGCGCAATGTATCGACGCGAGGCGTTGGAAGCAGCGGGCGAGGAGGAGGGGCCTTTCGATCCGGATTTTTTCGCCTACTTTGAGGATATTGATCTCGACTATCGATTACATAGAGCCGGATGGGAACTCGGGTACACACCGAAGTCCGTAGGACGGCACGAGCTGGCCGGATCAGGAGGACGTCGGGAACTTGCTGTAAAGCTACGAGCATACGGCAACCGTCGGAGGATTATGTGGAAGCACGAGTCTTTTGGAAGCCTTGCGCCCGACTTGATACCGATCGTAGCGCAGGATCTGTTTGCATTCCTGCGCGCAATGATATCTGACCCGATACCCTGGCTTGTCGGTCCGTGGGTATTTGCCTTGTCGATTCCCAGGATTCTAACGAGACGGAGGCGGCTCGATCAGCTATTTGGAACGGACAGGCAATGGATAAGAACATGGCTCAGACCGGAACATGAGAGATGGACAGAGCGATAAGTTTCCTGCATTAGGTTTCCCGGACATGTGGAAACTTGTGGAGAGTGTGAAAACTCCTGTGTAAGTTTATGTGGATAACCTCCACTCTACTCCCCAAGAAAGTAAGTAACTCATTGCTCAAGGATTTCCCACAAGAATGTGTGGGTTTGTGGAAAATCCCCATTTTATGTGTAAGTTTGGATTGAATTGTTGCATCTCACACCTCCGGCTATCTATGAAGATTTCCACATCTCAGAAATCCATATGTCAACCTTGAAGCTGCAGTAAAGAATGCTATGTGGACAATCCTGAGACGGCTTTGCCCAATGGATAGTCCATTCGAGCAACTATAGAAAAGCCTGGAACGGTCGATTAATCACCTGTGGCAGCACTATTCCGGGTGCATTTATAGGCATGAGCTTAACCTTATTCACAGAACCGCCATTCACTGCGCTGGAGCGAGCGCTCGACGCATCCGCCACTCGTGCCCACCTGATCGCTCACAATATCGCCAACGCTGACACACCCAATTACAAGGCGCAGCGACTCAGATTTGAGGAGTTCCTCGAACGAGAACTCGGCATGGACACCCCACAAGTCGACCTCGCGCTCAAGCGGACACATCTCACGCACCTTCCGGGTAAGGCCGCTCTGGGAGTCATTGGTGAATTGACCTCCCAGGGGCTGGTCTACACGGAGGACAGGACTACATTTCGTCTTGACGGAAACAATGTCGATATAGACCACGAGATGGCCGAGCAGGCGAAAAACGCCTTGCACTACTCGACGCTTCTGGAACTCATCAGCCGGCGGCTTTCGGCCCTCAGAACAGTGATTGCAGAAGGAAGGAGATAACGAGTGGCGCTTTACACATCACTTGACATCGCGGCGAGCGGCATGACGGCCCAGCGCCTTCGCATGGACCTCATCGCCGAGAACATCGCCAATGCATCCACCACCCGAACCCCGTCCGGCGGCCCTTTCCGCCGTCACCTTGCAGTGTTCGCCGCCAGACCCGAGCCCTCTCCCCGTCCCGGCGCAACCCCGGGATCAGCCTGGAGTGACACCATGATGCCTTTCCACGGTGTCAGAGTAGTCGGAATTGTTGAGGACCCGACGCCGTTCAAAATCGTGTACGACCCCGGGCATCCCGACGCCAATGCTAACGGGGAGGTCCTGCTGCCGAACGTGAACCCGATCATCGAGATGGTCGATCTGATCGAGTCGCATCGCGCTTATGAAGCCAATCTCTCCGTTTTCGAGACCACCAAGCAGCTCCTCATGAGAACGCTGACACGAGGACGCTGAACGGGTTTCTGAGCGCTTGAACGCCCTTGAGGATGAT
>CBDUXL010000281.1:0-4694 GCA_965371155.1 uncultured bacterium
TCTTCCTGAGCAAGTTCGATTCATTGGGTAACTTCGAGTGGGCGCGGACCTGGGGTGGGTGGGATGACGATCATGGCCACGGAGTTGCCGCTGACGGTTCCGGGAATGTCTACGTCACGGGCTATTTTACGGACACTGTCGATTTCAACCCCAGCGGCGGTGATCCGCACACTTCGAATGGTGAGACAGATGTCTTCCTGAGTAAGTTCGATTCATCGGGTGACTTCGAGTGGGCGCGGACCTGGGGTGGGTCAGACTATGAGTGGGGCCGGGGAGTTACCGCTGACAGCTTTGGGAATGTTTATGTTGCGGGTGAGTTCATGAGCACAGTCGATTTCGACCCCGACGGCGGTGATGTGCACAACTCGAATGGTTATTACGATGTCTTCCTGAGCAGATTCGATTCATCGGGTAACTTCGACTGGGCGCGCACGTGGGGTGGGATATACGACGATCGTGGCTGGGGAGTTGCCGCTGACGGCTCCGGGAATGTCTACGTTACGGGCGTGTTCTATGGCACAGCCGATTTCGATCCCGGCGGCGGTGATCCGCACACCTCGAATGGTGCCGGGGATGTCTTCCTGAGCAAGTTCGATTCATCGGGTAACTTCCAGTGGGCGCGGACCTGGGGTGGGGCAACCTTATTTTATTCCGATTATGGCTCTGGAGTTGCCGCTAACGCCTCTGGGAATGTCTGCGTTACGGGCCAGTTCACCGGGACGGCCGATTTCGACCCCGGCGGCGGTGATCCGCACACCTCGAATGGTGGGATCGATGTTTTCCTGAGTAAATTCGATTCATCGGGTAACTTCGAATGGGCACGCACCTGGGGTGGATCAACGGCTGATGCGGGCTGGGGAGTTGCCGCTGACGACTCAGGGAATGTCTACGTTACGGGCTGTTTCGGGAGCACAGCCGATTTCGCTCCGACCGACCCGCCCTGCAACGAGGATCCGGATGAGCATCCTTCAAATGGAGAGTATGAAGTGTTCCTGACCAAGCACCTGCCGGACGGGTGCTGGTAGAATGCTTTGCGTTGACAAGGCCTTCAACTCGTTTGCATGGTCCTGTAAAATCTGCTAGGATTACCCTCCACTTCAGGGCTTTGCCCTGATTGATTAACCTTTACGGAGGACGCCTTTCAATGCGTTTAATATTTGCTACCCTCTGCGCTATTCTGCTTCTCGGCCTGATGGCATGCGGCAATGAAGGCCCGGTCTGGTCTGACACCCAACCCGGCCCCGTCACTCCGCCACCGGTCACCAACCCAGGCGGCCCGACCTACCAGCTACAGGTGACCATCGACCTGAGCAAGACCTCCGGTCGCGCCCCGCTCCCGATCAACATGATCGCCGATACGATCGGCGGACAGCCGCCGTTTATCTACCGATGGGATGTCAACGGCGACCAGCGCTGGGACTACGAAGGCACTCAGTTCCGGGAAGTGGGCGTCCAGTACGCATCCGCCGGTCTCTACTACATCACCGTCGAGGTCGAGGACTCGCTGGGAACTTCTTTCCGGGCTTACGCGCAGGTGGAAGTCAAACCATCGGGCCCCATCGCAATAGCTATGGCTATCCCTGACAAGGGAACCGCGCCATTTCCATGCAAGCTCGATGGCAGTCTGTCTGTCGACAGCGATGGTGAGATCGTTCTTTGGGAGTGGGATCAGGAATCGGACGGCGTATGGGATTACGAATCCGATGAAGACCCCAGCGTCGTGGTTGATTACCTTGAGCCGGGCACGTTCAATGCCACCCTTCGCGTCACCGATGATGACGGCCTGACCGCGGTCACGTCGGTGCAGATTATCGCGTTCTAGGCTGCAAGCAAAATCAAAAGGACCGATAAGGCCCCCCCACCCGGGGGGGATTTTTTTCGTCGATATTCTACTGCTGTGATGCAGCTTCCATCGCTACCCCTGGTTGATTTTCATCACATGGAAACGTTATAGTTTGGGAGTAAGCTGGAGAGGAGTCCATCAGTAACTGGAAAAAGAGCAGTAACGTGCAAAGGAGTGATCTCCTGTGAAAGGTGTCATTACACAGCCGGCGCAAAAACAACGGGTTATTCGCGTTTTCATCTCGTCGACGTTCCGGGACATGAAAGAGGAACGCGAGGAGTTAGTGAAGCGCGTTTTTCCAAAACTGCGGAAGATATGCGAGAAACGCGGGGTGATTTGGGGTGAGGTGGACCTTCGATGGGGAATCACTGACGAGCAAAAAGCCGAGGGACAGGTGCTTCCGATTTGCCTGAAGGAAATCCAAGAGTGCAGGCCGTATTTCATTGGCATGTTGGGCGAGAAATACGGTTGGATTCCCCTGGAGATATCTGAGGAGCTTGTCGAGCTGGAACCGTGGCTTGGTGAGCATCGGGAGAAGTCGGTAACAGAACTGGAAATACTTCACGGGGTTTTGAACAATCCCGATATGGCGGGTCATGCCTACTTCTACTTCCGTGATCCGCATTATGTCCACTCTCTGCCGGAAAACAGGAGGGCGGAACTCCTTGAAGACTCAACACGGGAAGAGATAGAGGAACTCGGGCGTGATGATGCGGAAAACCGAGCGGAGAATCGTCGCAAAAAACTTGCGGTTCTCAAGGATCGAATCAGGTCGAGCGGTTTGCCTGTTCGTGAGAACTACGAGACCCCACACGCTCTCGGCGAGCTTGTTCTTGAGGATTTCACAAAGTTAATCGATGAACTTTATCCTGAGGACGAGGAACTTGATCCGCTCGATCGCGAAGCGGCTGAGCATGAGGCGTTCGCGCAGAGTCGGTTCAAGGTGTATATCGGACGGCAGGAGTATTTCGATCGTTTGGACGAGCACGTAAAAGGCGACAATCAGCCGTTGGTGGTATTGGGTGAGTCGGGATCGGGTAAGTCGGCGTTGCTGGCGAATTGGGCGGAGAAGTGGCGTCAGGATCATCCTGACGATTTTCTCCTCATGCACTTCATCGGCGCAACGCCGTACTCCGCCGACTGGGCGGCAATGCTCAGGCGCATCATGGGCGAGTTCAAGAGGCAATTTGATATCAAGGAAGACATCCCCACCGAACCGGACAAACTGCGGTCAGCGTTCGCTAACTGGCTTCACATGGCGAACGCGAGGATCGGGGACGGGCGTATCGTGCTGATCCTCGATGCTCTCAACCAACTTGAGGATCGTGACAATGCACCCGATCTCGTCTGGCTGCCGCCATTTATACCGGAGAAGATCAGGCTCATTCTATCTACGCTTCCAGGTCGACCTCTTGACGATTTACAGAAGCGGGAATGGCCGAAAATGGACGTCAAGCTCCTGGAGGACAATGAACGTAAGCAGCTAATTCGGGATTATCTCGCGCAGTACCGAAAGAGCCTTAGCAAGGCTCGAGTCGAGAAAATCGCTTCTGCCGACCAGACGCGTAATCCATTGTTCCTCCGGGCGCTGTTGGAGGAACTTCGGTTGTTCGGGGAACATGAACTACTCGATGAGCGAATTGAGCATTACCTGACTGCAGAGAGCACAGATGACTTGTATGAGAGAATTCTGGAACGCTACGAAGATGACTACGAGCGCGAGCACCCAGGCCTCGTGCGCGATTCGATGACGCTACTTTGGGCTGCTCGTCGTGGCCTTTCGGAAGCAGAGCTTCTTGACCTTCTCGGGGAAGGCGGCGAATCGCTTCCAGTGGCAGTGTTCGCTCCGCTCTACCTTGCGGCGGAGCATTCGCTTGTGAGTCGTTCAGGTTTGATCGGTTTCTTCCATGACTACCTGCGTAAGGCGGTAGAGGATAGGTATCTGCCAATGGCAGAGGACCAGCAAAAACGCCATCTGCATCTGGCTGAATATTTCGCCACGATGGAGTTAAGCCCACGAGCAGTTGACGAGCAACCCTGGCAACTTGCCGAAGCTGAATCCTGGCAGGGACTTTATGATCTGCTTGCCGATCTTGAGTTCTTCAAGCAAGCCTGGCAGGAGAATGAGTTCGAGGTAAAACGCTACTGGGCGAAAATCGAGGGCGCTTCTTCCTTGCGCCTTGTGGATGCATACAAGCCCGTCCTGGATGCACCTGATGAGGTTCCCGATGGCGAGGCGCTAATGCATGTGTCGAGGTTATTATATGACACCGGCAATCTCTCAGAGTCGCTCTTGCTTTGGCAATTGCTTGCTGAGCGGTACCGTCAGGCAGGCGACCTCAAGAACCACGCAGCGTGTCTGCGCCACCAGGGGCTGATACTCTGGCAACGTAGCGACCTGGACGGCGCGATGGCGCTTTTCAAGGACCAGGAGCGCATCTCTCGCGAGCTTGATGACCCGGATGGCCTTATGCGTAGCTTGAACAACCAGGGGCTGATACTCTCGCGGCGTGGCGACCTGGACGGTGCTATGGCGCTCGACAAGGAGCACGAGCGCGTCTGCCGCGAGCTTGGTAACCTGGCCAGCCTTCAGCTCTCTCTTGGCAACCAGGGAGTTATACTCACGCAGCGTGGCGACCTGGACGGTGCGATGGCGCTATACAAGGAGCAGGAGCATATCTGCCGCGAGCTTGGCAACCTGTACGGTCTTCAGCTCTCTCTTGGCAACCAGGGGACTATACTCAAAGTCCGTGACGACCTGGACGGCGCGATGGAGCTCTACAAGGAGAAAGAGCGCATCTGCCGCGAGCTTGGTAACCTGTACAGCCTCTCGGTCTCTCTTGGCAACCAG
>CBDUXL010000282.1:0-4691 GCA_965371155.1 uncultured bacterium
AGACGATCCCTTTTCTTTATTCCCAACTAAATCGTCCTCTCTTCCATCCACCAATTTAAGTGGACATTTCTACTTAGCGCAAAGAAGACATTCTAAATATTGCCGCTATACCCTCACTAAACCCGCTTGACACTCACGAACGCTGAATGCTACCATTCGCTCTCCACTCGACCCGGTTTCAACCGGATGTTTGAGTGTATGCTTTCCGAACTTCATCGGAGGTGCGCTTATGCGCCTGTTCCTTTTGAGATTTGGTCTACTTGCGGTCATTGTCATTCTTTTCGCCGGCTTGGGCTGCAAGGGTGACACGGTCATCAGTCCCCAGCCGGTCGGGGGCCTGGTTGGTATCAACATCTACGATGTACCATCCACTCTGGCTCCCGGGCAGGTGGTCAGGCTCGGAGCGACGGGCCTTTACCCTGGCGGGGCTACCTATGATGTCACCGGACTCGCCACTTGGATCTCCAGCGATCCGTACGTGATCCAGATTACCGGGGGTGGATGGATCCGCGCTGCGGGTGGCGGCACTGCCACCATCTCCTGCTCCTATCGCGGAGCGTCTAGCATGAGCGTCATGATTTCGGTCGAGGGTCCGCCCGCGCCCGGATATGTGCCTCCGCCGGAGCCTGTCGTGCTGAGCCAGATTCAGATCGAGCCCACGTATGCTACGGTCCAGATCGGTGAAACGGAGCAGTTCGAAGCGACGGCGATTTACTCGAACGGGTCCACCCAGCCGGTTACCAACCTGGTGGACTGGCGGGTATCCACCAATGACTACGGTTTCATCATTGATGCCGAGAATACGACCGTATGGGGCCCCAATTTCGGACTCTTCCGCGCAGTCGGCCCGATCGGTACGCTGGTCGTGAGCTGTGAATACCAGGGCATAATCTCGAACTATGTCACGGTCGTGATCAGAGTGTATCCGTAGGTTCGAGGTCAGAAATACATCGATTGAAATCCAGCTCCCCCGGGATAACCGGGGGTTTCTTTAACCGGACAAAAAGGGGAGATTGGAATGAGCAGCAAGGATAGTCCTAAAAGAAAATACAAGCCGCACACATTCACCGGAAATCTGGTTTGGACCGGCGGACGGACCTGGGATCTGGCCAACGAAGGTGGACCTGTAGTCAAGGGCAGCCCACCGGCGGAATTCGGAGGCGAAGAAGGCCACTGGACCCCGGAGGACCTGCTTCTCGCGAGTGTCAACGCCTGCCAGCTATCAACGTTCACTTCGCTCGCCAAGCGAAAGGAATTCGAGTTTGTCTCCTATGCTTGCGAAGTGGAGGGCATACTTGAGCATGATGGAACGAGCTACAAATACAGCAAAATAATCCTTCGTCCAAAAATAGAGGTGAAATCGGAGGAAGATATTGAGATAGCCCGGGAGTATTGCGAGAAAGCGCATCAATACTGCTGGATGGGTTACAGTGTCAAAGCTGAAGTGGTGGTTGAGCCGGAGATCACGGTGATTGAGTGACCTTTGCGGGAGGGACAAGATGAATTGGATTGGCGTCTTGATATCGGGAGAGTCGTAGGGTATATTGCGATAGTGTGTGGTGAATGGCACGGGGCTGTAGCTCAGTTGGGAGAGCGCTTGAATGGCATTCAAGAGGTCAGGGGTTCGATTCCCCTCAGCTCCACCAGTCAGACGTATTAGACCCTTCGGCAATGATGTCGAAGGGTTTTTTGTAGGTGTGATGCAGGTTCCCTGAGGTCAGGGTGCAGTTAGATACGACGGCCTTGAGGATTGAGCGCTTCTTGGCCGGGTTGCCGGTTTCAAATTTCCCCGATGCGCTGACAGCCGTGTTAATAAGCCTTTCAGCATGATCGTAGAGGCTGGAATCTCCAGTATCGAGCTGTTGGATACGCACCCTCGCCTGAGTCAGTTTTGTGGAGTGACGCTGGTGTGCTCTCTGCCACGTTTCGCGGTCTACATTCCCGGCCAGGTAATCATCGTACGTGGTGTCTACCATAGTCTGAAGCCTGGCAGCGGTCCTGGATGCCCGTTCCCTTTCCTTTGCCCTTTCATCGACCTCCGCACGCCTGCAATCCTTGATGGCTGAAACAATCAGCTGGCGGTCAGTGTCGGGAAGGGAGATATTTTGCAGGTGACCGGCGAATATCCCCGTGAGCCTATCTTCCCGGACATATTTATTACCATTGCACTTCCCACGTGCATTACTGCACTTGTAGTAGCGGTGCCCCTTGTTGAGAGAACCGGTCATGAGACAACCACAGTGACCGCATCGTATAAGGCCACGGTAAGCGAACTCGTGCTTAGAGGCCTTGGGCCTGGATCTCTGATGAATATTTGCCTGGACCTTGTCCCACAGCGCCGTATCGACAATCGGCTCATGCTCACCCCTGACCATGATATCACACCATTTGACAATGCCCTTGTAGATCGGATTGTTGAGCATCTTATGGGCGCGAGTAGGGTAGATCGGCTTGGCGTACCTCCACGGGAATCCTTTCGGGCGAAATTCGGCACATAGCCCCCGCAGGCTGTATTCGCCTGTTGCGTACGTTTCAAACAACCACCGGATTGCCTCGGCTTCACCGGGAACGATCTCAAGCGAGCGGGTTTCGGGGTTGCTACGGTAACCGTATGGAACCTTGCAGCTCCACTTGCCCGCTTCAGCACGTTTGGTCATGCCTTTCGTGATTTCCTCACGCAGGTTGTCTATGTACTGGCGTGCCATGAGGACGCGGATTCCCTGCATGAATTTATCCCCTGATTTTGCATCAGGTCCGTACTGTGTGCCCTCTTTGACGAAGTGAACGTTAATCCCGAGTTCCTCAATCCTGATATGGTCAGTGAGGTTTCTTACAAGCCTGTCAGTTTTCTCGACCAGGAGGACCGTCTCAGGATTCGCCTTGAGATAGTCCAGCATCTTGTCGAACACAGGGCGTCCTGGTGCTTTTGCACTCTCAACCTCGACATACTCCTCAACCACATGGAAGCTGCTGTCCTGTGCGTATTTGCGGAGCAGGTCGAGTTGCGCTTTCAGAGAGAAACCCGCCTCCTGTTCCTTGCTGGATACCCTCGTGTAGATTACGCAGTCAGTCATTTGATTAACGCAAGCCCCAGTTTCATCAGAGATTCGACATACTCAGTCAACTCGTCATCGGATGGGAGATGCTTGTAGCGCTCACGGAAGCTTTGCCGTCCGAGACGGAGCGTAGTATGTGAGTACTCGAGGTCCATTATAAGCTATAACTCTCACTTAGTAAATATCTATACTAGTATAGCCGGTATAGACTAGAGCTCTGTTCATCCGGAACCTCCACGGAATCGCCAAAAACCGATTCCGGTAGCGTGCAGAACAACCCAATGCTCTGTAACGCTTTTATCAAGCGGGTTATTGGCGCACCAGCGTCTGCGCATAGGGCTTTTACGGAATCGCGGAATCATTTGCAGTCCTAAACTCTTTTTCTCTATTTGTTTTTATACTTTTTAGTCTATTTCTTTCCGTGATTCCGGAGAAGAAGTAGAAGTAGTAGTATTAATGCGGGTTTGGTGGCCCGGAATCGCTGTCGGAATCGACCCGGAATCGTTTCTGATTCCGTACTCATTCCTTGACAAGAACCGATACACAGTCTGATTCTTGGTTGGGCACATCTCGGATTGGCAGTTGAAATACGCGTTTAGGTTTGACCAGAGATGGCTCAGCTTCTGACCCAGTGATTTGCCACCAGTGTATGGCCACTTGACACCCTGATCTTTGGCCAGTTGGGCCAACTCACCGTTAAGCTCACCTGAAGTAACCGATCTGCCGGGGTGTAACGTTACCCATCGAGGAAGGACATCAAAGAGCGGCTCTCCCTCGTTGACAAACTCGCGCTGGATCACCTGCATCTTTTGCCAGGCGGAGTAAGCCACATGCTCATGACCCATGATTCTGGCCACGATCACGGTGAACCGGGCGAATCCCTGCAATCTTTGGCAGGGCACACGAATTGAGCGCCAGTCGGTACCCTGTATCACTTTCAGGACTGACTGGATGATAAATATCAGCTCCCCCCACAACTCTCGACGCTTTGATTCAACCTGAGGCAAAACATCGGGATTGAAGCCGCCCTGGTCCTCGTCAAATCGAAGTGTTCTGAGCACCACAAGTCTGTCAGCAACATCATCACGTCGAAAGCAGGGGGTCCTGCTTGTGGTGGCAATCATTGAGACAATCAGGTATTCAAGCAGGTGGTGAGTAATGTAAAGTTTGTTTCTGGCTATCTTGCCCCCGGACGCGATAATTGCCAGCTTATTATTCAGCCATCTGACGTTCTCATCAGCATTGTCAAAGCAGACGAAATCCCGGGTCGTAATGAGCGTGTCGAAGTCGCGAACGTTCTGAGTAACGTCTGTGACATCCCAGTCCGGTCCGTACAGTGTCATGCCAATCATGCGCACCGCAGTCGTCTTGCCGCTCCCCTTTTCGCCGATGAAGGCGTAGATGGGCCTGGTATCGGGTACTGCTTCCCGCATTAGCAGGACGAACATCTCGCTTGACAGCAGGAGTTCGGACTGCTGCCTGGTCAGTTGCTCGGTGCTGAAAGGAACCTTGCCATGGATAAGGGATCTGAGTAAGCCGTTTTCAGCCACGAGCTCTTCGGGGATGTCGGCGGGGGCGGCGTATTTTGATGACACGAACAAAACCCCGTCCGTGCCATTATCCACCAGTTTGCTT
>CBDUXL010000283.1:0-4650 GCA_965371155.1 uncultured bacterium
TCCGGGCGCTTTGCATCGCGGAAGGTGTCAACATGGGTCCCGCGGTCTCGGCGCTCATGCTCGGTACACTCATGGGCCGAATCACGCTCAAGCGGGACGAGGATAGCATTGCAGGCACTACACGTCCAGGGTCATGGAATTGGCCGGACGATCGTCAGGGAGGAACGCCATGACCGAAACCGCGTTTAAACGCTACGACCTGCTGGAGATTCACAAGCCGGTCAGGATGGATTCGGTGCCCGCGACGCTTAGCGTCACGTGGGAGTCAATCACGGAAGCATTCTTGTCAAACTACCGTGGGGCAACCCAACGGACTTACAGGGATGCATGGCGGTTGTTCCTAGACTACTGTAACACTGATACTCAGTCACTGGTGACAGCTGTACCGGATGAGGACCTGGTCCAGGCTTTCCGCGACTCGCTGCTTGACTCAGGCAAGTCACCACACACCATCAACTGCTACCTGGCAGCGGTCCGGGCGTTCTACCGCTTCCTGCATCGGTTTGTGCGCAAGTCACTCCGGACAGGCAGGCTGTCCGCCGAACGTGCCGGAGAACTACAGCTTCTGATTGAAGGCGTTCTGGATGTCGGTAAAGTCCGTGCGTCAAATGCTCACACAAGGTTGCCAACTACCGTAGACCAAGCGCGTGATCTGCTAGCGTCAATCCCGTCTAACAACCTGGTTGACCTGCGCGACCGGGCCATGATAGCCCTGCTGGTCGGTTGCGGACTCAGGCGGATAGAGATCACACGCGCTACTCATGACGACCTGATTCACCAAGGCGGGCAACTGCTACTCCGGCTCCAGCAAAAAGGTCACCACGCTAAGGATGCCTATGTCGTCGTTTGGCCAGGTGTTGAGCGTATGTTAAGGCCCTGGGTCAGTGCAAGCCCTGTCAAGGATCATGACAGCCCACTGTTCCCCTCACTGTCGCCTCGTGACACCGGCTCTCCCTTGATCCCACGGTCAGTGAGTCGCATAGTCAGAGAGCGCCTTGATGCTGTCGGGCTTGGTGGGTACTCCACTCACAGCCTGAGACACGCTTTCGCAACGATTGCCTTGTCAGCCGACGGCGTTGATCTGCGAGACGTGCAACACGCCCTGGGTCACAACTCTGTCACCACCACCGAACGCTACACCCGCCAGTCCGCCAGACTCAGCGGTCTTCCCGAAAAAGCCGTCAACGACATCGTGTTTGAGTGAATAGTGGGATTGCAGTCTGGTGGATAAGCAGCCTTTTAGGGAAATGTCGCAGGATGTTAGTCCACCTAAAAACCCCGTCAGCGACGGGGTACTTAACCAACCTATAGCAAAACATTGAAAAATTATCCTAATTCTATACAATAAGCCATAATCTTACCGAAAAGTCAAGTCCATGAGCATTTTTTTTAGGATATCGTTTAGCCACAGGACAACTAATCCTATAAAAATCCCAGACACAATATTAACTAACAGTTCCATTCCACGATCTATATACCACATTTTAGCGACAACTGCCAACCCGTGCACTATTTCCGACCCCGATTTACCCCCAGCCTTCAGCCCCGTGCCGGAGGTCTCCTTATTTCAATCAATGGCGTGCCTGTGTCGAATATGCCACACTTTAGGCTGATTCCCGCTGATTTCCTGGTCAGACCAGCCTACTGACCCAGAACAACGCGCTCAGATGCCCGTTGTCCCGGATTATGAGCTTCGGCAAGGGTCAAGTCAACCGAAATACATTACAACCAGACAGAAAATGCAAGTAACCCACGATTTCAACTAACATAATGGTATCCGTGCACCGTTTCCCCACGATTTCCCGGGGATTTGTCACATTCTTACCCTACGATTCCTGACATGATATACTGCCAGAGGTCCTCAAGTATGTTAGAAGTTCATCAACTAAGGACCACCAGCCTCCGCTGATGAAAATCCGGAGGATAATCATCAGCGGAGGCTGCTCTCTAATCTTATGCAACCCAAAGCCACAACATTAGCTGCCTTATTGCCTCTACTTCTGGCTTCCTCCTGTGCTGCCGGTCACGCGACAGCCGAGGATGATTCCGACGTAATCCATATTGAAATCACCAACGAGGACCTCCCCAGTTCCTTACAAACAAGGAACATCATCCTCGTAATCGGCGACGGCATGAGCCTTGAAAACGAGATCGCAGCCGGCCGTTACCTCTACGGACAGGATCGCTCACTCTCATGGCACGGGTTTCCATTTCAAGCATACGTCACCACCTGGGACATCGATACATACAACCGCTACGCGCGATCTCTGGGGAAGGACATGTACTCACCCGATTCGTTCGACCCGACAATCGGCTACGATCCCGCGAGGGGCGGTGTTGCGCCATATCCGATTGATCTATCTGGCGATTCATCGTATTTCCTTACCGCGCTCCAGGCTTGGGATGGCGGCTCCGATACAAATGCGCTTCCCGCCACCGGCTCGGCATCGGCGGCGACAGCTATGGCGACCGGATTCAAAACCGATGCGGGGAATGTTTCCTGGATGGCGGGTGACCCCGACGACGGCGCGCTGAGCACAATCACCGAGCAGATGCGCGACCGGCTCGGTTCGGCGATCGGGATCGTCACCACGGTTCAGTTCTCGCACGCCACACCGGCTCCGTTTGCGGCGCATAACGTGTCGCGAGGAAACCCGGGGTATGTCGCGCGCGAAATGATTGCCGATATCAGACCCGAGGTTGTCATCGGCGGCGGGCATCCCGACTGGCACTCGGACTATATCGCCACCGCCGACCTCAACGCTCTCAGGAACTCAACAGAATACATTTTCGTGGAAAGGTCGATCGGGCAGGACGGTGGCGAGGCGCTGTCGGCGGCGGCTGATCGCGCCATTGCCGAGGGAAAGAAGCTTTTCGGGCTGTTCGGAGGCGGGCGCGGGAATTTCATCACTCCGGAGCCGACCGACACGCCGGGCGCGCCGGGTTTCGACGATGACGATGAGAACCCGTCTTTTGCCGAGGCCACACTTGCGGCACTTCGCGTTTTGAGCCAGGATCCGGACGGTTTTTTTCTCATGGTCGAGCAGGGCGACCTCGATTGGGGAAATCATTTTAAGAACTTCCACTGGGCGATCGGCGCGATGTGGGAGCTCGAAGTGACTGTCGAGGCGATAATCGAGTTTGTCGAGCGTCCGGATGATGACATCGACTGGTCCAATACGCTTGTGATTATCACATCGGACCACGCGACAGGCTACCTGCGGCTCTCTACTGATTTCGCGCTTGGCCCGGGCGAGCTACCGACGATGGAAGGGGAGAATTACCATCACACCTACCCGGATGGGGAGATTTCGTACGGCTCGACCCAGCACACGAACGAGCTGGTTATGTTGTACGCGGCAGGATATGGCTTGCAGTATTTCGAACAATACGAGGGCGCATGGTATCCGGGAACGAGGATAATCGACAACACGCACATCTACCGTGCAATGGCTGAGGCGGTTGGGTTGAGGTGATGTGGACCGCGCCAAAGCATCGTGCCAGAGAGCAAAAGAATCCGCAAAACGGCTCGTAGGGGCGCGGGGCATGCGCCCGGTCCTTTGAATGCCGCAAATCGCCGGGGCGCAAACCTCGCAGCCCAACCACACGTTGATATTTGTCATTGATATGCCCTACCAGCAACCGTCGGGGAGGTGCTTCGTCAGGAAAGCGTCGAAGTCCCAAGGCGAAACCGAAGTATGTTCATCCGGATCCTCGTTGCAGGGCGGGTCGGTTGGAGCGAAGTCACCCGTGCCCTCGAAAAATCCCGTAACGTAGACATTCCCAGAGCCGTCAGCGGCAACTCCGTCTCCCTCATCATAGCTTGACCCGCCCCAAGTTCGCGCCCACTCGAAGTTACCCGATGAATCGAATTTGCTCAGGAAGACGTCATTCTTTCCATTCGAGGTGTGCGGATCGCCGCCACCGGGGATGAAATCGGCTGTGTACCTGAAAAATCCCGTAACGTAGATATTTCCAGAGCCGCCAGCAGCAACTCCCCGGCCATTATCAACGTCTGGCCCACCCCAAGTCCGCGCCCACTCGAAGTTACCCGATGAATCGAATTTGCTCAGGAAGGGATCGACCACACCGTTCGAGGTGTGCTGATCCCCGCCGGCGGGGTCGAAATCGACTGTGCCCCTAAAGGTGCCTGTAACGTAGACATTCCCTGAGCCGTCAGCGGCAACTCCATAGCCGTAATCCCAGCCTATTCCACCCCAGGTCCGCGCCCACTCGAAGTTACCCAATGAATTGAACTTGCTCAGGAAGACATCCCAATCACCATTCGATGTGTGCGGATCACCACCGCCGGGGTCGAAATCGACCGTGCCGTAGAACTCGCCCGTAACGTAGACATTCCCGGAACCGTCAGCGGCAACTCCATAGCCCCTATCAGTGTACGACCCGCCCCAGGTCCGCGCCCACCCGTAGTTACCTGTTGAATCGAACTTGCTCAGGAAGACATCCTGCTTCCCATACGAGGTGTGCGGGTCGCCGCCGCCGGGGTCGAAATCGACTGTGCTCCTGAAATAGCCAGTGACGTAGACATTCCCAGAGCCGTCAGTGGCAACCCAGGAGCCTTCGTCATGGTTTGGCCCACCCCAGGTCCGCGCCCACTGGAAGTTACCCGATGAAGCGAATTTGCTCAGG
>CBDUXL010000284.1:0-4623 GCA_965371155.1 uncultured bacterium
CTGGACGGGGATGTGTACATTCCCGGAGGCCTGGGATCCCTGGACAACATCGAGGAGCTGATGGACGAAGTCATAATAGCCAACAACGACATAGGCATGCGATGGCTCGCGTTGTCGACCGGGATGGATCCGGATGAGATCGACATCGAAGAAATGCCGTATGTGCAGTATTTCGTGTTCCTGTCTATTGCAAATGACGGCGACCAAATCGCTCAGGATTTCTACGTGACGTGCGATGCCTACATCGTGGATGACCCCAAGGCTTTCAGGGGGGATCAGCTTGAGCAAGAAGGAGTCGAACCTGAGGAGTGGTCTTTCGGGCCGTCGGTGATTGCTCCGGATCGATATGTGATGATTCCGCTGGTCGCCTGCTTTTTCCGCCTCGATCCGGCGTCAGATGAAAATGAAATTCTTTACTACGGGGACGCCTATGTGCCGAGAGAGCTAAGGTACACCACAGCCATAAGCGGGGAACATGTAATTCCGCTCGACATGGATAACATCCCGTCCGTAATGAACGCTTTCACCAAACCCGCCATGCCGGCTGAAGACAAAGACAATGACCTCGAAGAGGAAGGGACTACCGGGGATGAGGCAAGCGACAAGAGCAACCGGCCCTAGTATTGCGACTAGTCCTCCCGGTTCATATTAACAACTAAATTGGGATAGCAGGTCACAAGACAACACGTGCCACCCACAAACTTGTTTGTGGGTGCATGTCTGTCTCTATATATCGTACTGCGGTTTCGCAGGCCCTGAACATAAGGCTGCAAATTAACAAGACACCCACAAACAAGTTTGTGGGTGGCACACTTCCCAAAAGACAGGCACACAACCCGGCGCTAAATACAACCGGACGATAAATACAACTCAGTACTTTCTCTCGCAAATCAGTGTGACCATCGCACGGAAGGCTTCGCATGCTCGCCCGCCCGGGAGCTTCTCCAGGTATCCCAGCGACCTCTCGCAGTAAGAATCCACCAGACCCCTGGTGTAGTCGAACGCGCCGTTACGTCTCAGGGCATCTGCAATTTCCTCAATCCGGCCTGATGTGAGCTTGCCGTCGGCCAGGATCGGACGATAGGTCTCGGCAAACTCAGGGCTTGAGCTGAGCGCACGGATAACGGAAGTGGTGAAAATACCGGCCCTGAGGTCGGAGCCGCGGGGTTTGCCTGTGGCTGCTTGATCGGCAAAAAGATCCAGTAGATCATCGGAATGCTGGAACGCAAGGCCGAAGTTGAGACCGAAGCCGGCAAGATTCTCCAGGTCTTCCTCTTCCGCTCCAGCCAGGTATCCCCCGGTGATACAGCAGTTCCGGAAGAAGTCGGCGGTTTTGCCTTCAATAATTGCGGAATGGGTGTTCTCGTCGATCTCCAGGTTGCCGGTGTTCCTGATCTCATCCATTATCCCTCCGGAGAGGGACCGGCAAGTTTCGATGAAGATATTCATCAGGCGGAAATCGCGTTGTTTGGCAAGCAGCGTGTAGGCGAGGACGAAGAAATGGTCGCCCATAATAACCGCGCTCTTGTTGCCCCAGACCGCGTTGGCGGCACGTCGACCCTTACGCGTCTTCGCACTGTCGATTACATCGTCATGGAACAAACTGGCGCAGTGAATAAGCTCAGCAGCCGCCGCGCAATCAACAGCCGACTCCATTACGGTTTCCCTGTAAAGCTGTTGCGCGAGAAGGACGAAGGTCGGGCGCAGGCGCTTGGCGTATCCGAAAAGCATGTGTCGCCCGATTGTCTCCATGAGGGGGATATCCGAAGCGACAACCTTCTCCAGCAACTCCTCAACGCATCCGACCAGGCCTGCGATCCAGGGATCGGGCTTGAAATACAAGTCAGTACGAGAGGCACGCTCTGCGACACGAGACTGTATCATCCCTGCGGGTTCGAGCGCATCCGGTTGTGCGGAAGTATTCATTACGAGAGTATCCGGATTCCAAGCGATTGGGGATTATATCACAAGCTTGGTGTCAAGTTCGCCTATCAGCCACCCGACCTGCCCCGAATTCTAACTCACTTTCCCGCTCTGAAGAGCCTTGGACAAGTGCTCGGGGAATTCCTCAACGTTGCCCCCGGCCAGGAATGCAGTCCCGTCGCCCTCGGGTTTCAGCATCACCCTGACTTGCCGGAATGGAAAATAGAGCGTAAGCGTCAGGCCGATAATCAGGATCAACCCCCCGAAGTAGACAATGGGAATGCCCGGGTCGCGCACATACTGAAGAACAGTGTATTCCTCAATCCCTGTGAGCAGGATTGTCGATCCTGCAGCCGACACCGATATGTCTTCCGAAACATAACCCAGGAGCACAAATTCATCGCTTGCACCGGCAAGATAGTCGGAGAAGTCCCACAACCGAACCGCGAAAGGCAGCTCGGTGCGACTTCCATCGATAGCCTCCCAAACGCCGCCTGCGAAATCCTGTGCTTTCACGATGCAGTGCAGGTCCCTGTCATATCCCTGTAAATGGAATGGCTGGTTGAGGAAGGTTTCCACTGTGAATGAGTTCCCTCCTGGATTCAATACCGTGAACTCCAGCCTGGCATCGACGGCGAGCTGAAAATACGCCACGCCGCGAAACCTGAACGGCCGGTTCACAAGGATTGCACGCTCTGCGGCGACCGTTTCCGTGTCTTCCGACAGCATCTCAAGAACCTTGATGTGGCTGACATAGTCGGATGGTTGCCCGCGATAATCGAGCGGGAAGCCGGTATCCGGATCGATGCCTCCGAAATCTGATTCCCTGTAGACATTTTCGTACTCATCCAAAACCATGTATGCGCTCATGTCCGGTGTGTACGTTTCGCCCCGGACCTCAGCTTCGCGCATCTTTTGGATTTCACTACCCAGAAGACGCGTCTGCCCCTCGGAAAAGGACAACTGACCGTCGTAGCCAAGAACGGTATCATGTCCAATTATTCCACCGACAAGTATGAGCACAAAAGCGAAGTGAAAGGCTATTGACGCGTAGTGCTTGAAAGTGTTCTTCCGACCGAACAGCCAGATTGTGCCGGTTTCGTCGGTATCGTCGAGAACATGGAATCCTTTCCCGGCGAGAAAACCACGCGCTCTGTCTGCCGCAACGCCAATCCCAACTGTTACCGTGCCTTCCCCGCTGTATGGAAAACCTTCGATCTGCCGGGGATGTGTTCTGGCTTTCGCAAGGACGAGCAGTTTTCGGGTGATTCTCAGCCTGTCGTATGCGCAAAGCGCCGAGGAAATAGCCAGCAGAGCCATGAGAACCAAGTAGAGGCTTGTATCGAAAACGCGGTAAAGCTCCAGCGGGACCACAATTCCGTAATGGAGAATCTCACCAAAACCCGTGCGGTTATCGTCCGGGTCGAGATGAAAAATGTTGACGTACTGCTCTGCGAACGCAGCATCATCGCGAGCGAATTTCTCCTGAGGAAGGATGGTCCCCAAGAGTGTGAACAGAGCCAGAATGAGAATCACCCAGACACCGAACTTGAGCGTCCGCATAATGACGGGGATGTCCTTGACTGCAATCCAAAGAAGGTCGAATATCCCGTATCCCTGTTCCGGTGTCTGGGAGTTCGGGGGCTGATTTATTTCAGGCTGATCGGACATCCGGTTTCTAGTCGGTGTAGAGATGCAGGGAGCCGGTCTCCATAATCCTGGCAACCAGGGTCAAGCCTATCCAGGTGAAGAGGACGCAGGCAAATCCCGCGAGATTCAACAAGGCGGCCTTGACGCCCTTCCATCCGAGCACCATCCTTGCATGCAGGTAGCCGGCATAGACAAGCCAGGTGACGAGGGCGGCGCTTTCCTTCGGATCCCATCCCCAGTACCGTCCCCACGCGTCGCCGGCCCAGACCGCGCCGAGAATTATCCCCAAACCCAGAAGCGGAAACGCGAACGAAATCAGTTTGTAGCTGAGTTCGTCGACCTTCCGGTCGCGATTGACAAGATACACAATCGCTACCCCGGCGGATATCGCGAAACCCGCATAGGAGAGGAAACAGGCGGCGATGTGCGCGTCCAACCAGGGACTCCTCAAGACGGGGCTCAGGCGTTCTCCCTCTCTAAGTGTGTCAGGCCACTGGATTATGTACACCAGCGTGAGTCCCGTGAGAATGGCAGCGACTGTGCTGGGGATTCTGCTTTTCAGTGTCCGGTCCGCGATGACGGCAATCAGGGCGACGGACCAGGCGCAGAAGAGGTAGGTCTCATAGAGTTTCACATAGGGAATGTGGCCGACATTAATCCAGCGGACGATGAGTGATGCGGTCAGAACCAGCGTGGCTATGAGAGAAACCACCCAACCAGCGGCGCCGACTTTCTCATTGCGCGTGAACCAGTAAGCGAGGCTGATCAGAGCGCCGATAAGGAAAATGCCCGCAGCAACCTGTAGCGAAAGGTACTCGGCTGTGACCAGGGCACTGAGTTCTTCTGTGGGGAGTGTGGTGAGTATTTCTTCAGGTAGTTCAGTATTCACAAGCATTTCCGGGCGCTCAGGCGGGCGCACAGGCGGGCGCACAAGCGGGTGCGCAGGCGGGCGCACTGCCGTGCGCCCCTACTCCTCCTCTTCGCGAGCGGCGAGAAAATGCGACAGGATCTTGAGCTCGCTGGTGATGTCGACCTGAATGCAGAGTACGT
>CBDUXL010000285.1:0-4615 GCA_965371155.1 uncultured bacterium
CTCACGAGGCGACATCACCCTCCGCTGGTCACTTCCGGGTTCCGGCTGCGCGCCGGGACGAATCCCCGGTGTGACAATACGAAATCCATCCCCGCAAGCCTTCCGGACCACCTTGACCTCGTCTCCTGACGCAATCACCCCGTCGCAACCGGACTGCATCGCTACCTGCGCAAGCCGCTTCACATGCCCCGCGACCGAATACACTACGCCGAGGTCGCGTATATCGGTCTGATCGAGGCTGGTCAGTAACGTGACCCCCAGCAGGAGAGGTTTCCGGTCGGTTCTCGACTGATCCACAGCATCCCGGCACGCCTTCAACATATTTCTTCCCCCAGCGACATGAAGCGTCACCATGTCGAACCCGCACGGAAGCAGATTGGTGAGCGCAGATGCCACTGTGCTGGGGATGTCGTGAAGTTTCAGGTCGAGAAAAATCTTCAAGCCGCGTGAGTTGAGATCGTCCAGAATCGCAGGGCCCTCGGCGAGTATGCTTCTCACGCCGACCTTGACCCAAGTCACTCGGCTGCCGAGAGAATCGAGCACCATACGGTTACTCTCGAAAGGCGAGCGATCCAATGCAACGATAATTCGTTCGGCGGGCGTCAGGTCAATCGGCATGGGGTCTAATTGTACATTCAGTGAGGAGATTAACAAGGGTGCAAGCCCGATTGCGCATCAGAACGCGGAGATTTCAGGAAAGGGCGGCACCCGGCTTCCATCAAAAAGACCAGATGTGTTGAAACGGCCTCACCTTCCTGTGTCAATACTCAAGCTGTATCTCGGTGTAGTCCGACTGTCTCATCTCCTCGACATACGACTCGGACGCCTCCATGAATTCCTCGAAAAGCGGTATCGGGAATGGCCTTTCCGACCACTCAACTAGCTCCTCACGATTCGCCTGCCACCAGTCGGATGCATCCTGAGTTGTTCCAACAGTAAGCGGACCGATAATGGCATTCCACTCTCTCCCGGTGTTCACCATGCCGAGAATCCTTGGGATCTCGATCACCCTTCCGGGACGGAAGTACCGAATCGAGTCCAACTCCCTCATACGCTCGACCAGGTTTTCCGGAGCCATCCAGCCAAGGTCGGCTGCAATGGGAGTTGTGAGAAAGATAAACATGCCGGGATAGATCTTGCCCGCCGGAACCCAGTGATGGTGGTGGAATCCCGAATCCAGCGACTCGTACCATTCAGTCCATTCTGTATCTACCGTCTCCATCCCAACTATGTCCCATCGTCCCCAGGCCAATGTGTTGTGTGCCTGCCATCGACCGCAGCGAGGGCAATAGTCCTGCTTCTTCTGGCTGGGAGCGATCCCGAATATCACGAAAGCCAGAAGCACACCGAAGAAGAATCTGATTGTCCGCTCCCTGCGACGCTTCTGGACAAAGCTCAGGTACTGGACAGGTACTAACTCCTCTTCTTCGTCGTCCTTCTTCTCCCGGTATATTCCTTCCTCTTCCTCGTAACCGGGCTCGTTGACGTTGTACTCCATTGCCTATATTCTACTCCGGAGAGATGTGGAATCAATGTATTTGGGCCCATTCCCTGTGCAGAAATTCCCTCCTGGTCGCCGTACTTACGATATAATGTCCATTTGAAGGGGTGGATCGCTGACCGATTTCCTCATAGAGGGAGTATACTGAAACTATGGCAAAATCCAAGGTTGCAGTGCTCAAAACCACACCGGAAACTGTCGTCGATGACTACCGACGAGCAATGAAACTCGCCGAAATCGATAAACACATAGACATTTCCAGGACAACCATCCTCAAGGATAACATCTCCTGGCACTTCCCTTTCCCCGGTGCGAATACCACTCCGTGGCAGATGGAGGGAAGCATTCTGGGGCTCAGAGACGCCGGAAGCAATGATATCGTCTGCGTCGCGAACGAGACCGTGGTCACACGCGCCAAGAAAGGCGAGAAGCTGAACAAGTTCGATAAGGTCCTGAGTAAGTATGAAATCCCCATCCTCTACAACTTCCTCGACGAGGACATGAAATGGATCAAGTACGAGCCCAAGGCGAAAATGAAGGTGCTTGATTGGATCTTCCCGAGGGGGATCATGATCCCGGACTATTTTTTCGGAAAAAATATCCTCCACCAGCCAACGGTCAAGTGCCATATCTACACCACCACTACCGGCGCGATGAAAAACGCGTTCGGCGGGCTTCTTAACAAGAGCCGCCACGCGACCCACTCGGTGATACATGAGACCCTCGTCGACCTGCTCCACATACAGTATGAAATCCACTCCGGTATTTTCGCGGTGATGGACGGCACGACCGCGGGGAACGGACCGGGTCCGCGCACGATGATCCCGGTCGAGAAGGATGTCATACTCGCGAGCGCCGATCAGGTGGCGATCGATGCGGTCGCGGGTTCGATGATGGGGTTCAATCCCATGGACGACCTGGAGTACGTTCGGCTGGCTCACGAGGAGGGTCTCGGGATCGGCAGGCTCGAGGAGATCGAAATCGTCGGTGATGCGGAGCGCGCTAAGGAGAGCTGGGGCTTCCATCGGGGGGACAATATCGCCTCCAGATTCGGGGGGCGACCGCTTTGGTTCGGATGGGGACGTCCCTTACAGAAGCTCTTCTTTCAGACGCCTCTTGTGTACTTGTTCATCTTCGCGAGCTTCATTTATCACGACATGCTCCACTGGCCGTTGAAGGGGAGCAAGATATTCGAGGAATGGAAAAAGGAAAGCAAGTGGGGAAGGCTGTTCGAGTCGTACTGAGGACAAGGCACCTCGGTGGCCCAGGTCGGTAGCCCAGGTTTCAACCTGGGTCCTCAGGAGGTCATGACATGGATCGATGGACAATACTGCTCGTGATGCTTGCCGTTGCTGCATTTGTCGCGATAGGCTGCTCCGGAGGCGGCAAAGATCCTGTAACGCTCAGCGCCAATCACGAGCTAACATCCGAATCAACTCCTACAGGACCGACCCACACAAACCTTTGGGGCTACTTTGATGTCTACATCGACATCGAGAATCGGACTGCTGAAGTGGTTCCCAACCGCCGGGTGATGTTCGCTGTAAATGTCGTGCGGTTTGTCAATGACCCGCCAGCGAATATGACTCTCCAGATTGTGGATATTGTGCCCGGTTCCGGCTATGTCGACATCGATATCGACGTGACTCTCAGACATCCGTTCCCTGGGATGCATCAGTACGACGGTTACGATGTGCGCGGTGTTTTCATGGGCGATGCTTCTGATACACTCGCTTACAACAGTAGTCTTGCTTATCCGGTATTGGGCACGGATCAGTACATGCTGGACGACCCAATCAACGGCGACGGCGGCGGACCGGACGGTTACACGCGCTGGTTCAATTACGCCGAGTTCACCACTCCCGGTCTGTTCGGCTACACGCCTGGTGTGTTCGAGTCGCCGGATTTCGATGGCGATGCCACGCTTTGCCCGTACAGATACTTCGCCGATGGTCTCACCGCTAAGCAGGATTTGTGGGAGTTCCTGACGACCACTGGCGATAACGGCGTGTTCTCCGCAAGTGAAACGAATACTCGAAACTACTACCTGCGCTTCCCTTATACAAAGGAAATGGAGTTTGGCTATGCAATTGTCGCCGACTGGAAAGCGCCGGACGTGCACCCATCGAATGCGACGGAGGCGGTCGCGTGCAGCGTGATCGACAACAGCGAGGTTTATTACATCGACCCCACGACCAACGGCGGGAACCTGATTCTGGATATCAGCCTGTTCGGGTGGGAGTACCAGCCATCGACGATCTACATCGAGTCGACGGTTCTGTCGGCAGTGGCGACTTTCGATCCCGGTGCGATCGTGACCGGCGGAGGCGATCACTACTCGACCTACCACATCGAGATTCCCGCCGATAATGTAACAGGCATCGAGGACCAGGAGTTCTGGGTGATCGCGGAGTACGAAGGATTCGACTACACCAACGATTTCGGTGTTCCCAACGAGGCCGAAAGCGATCCGCTGTCGGCTTTCTTCCGATATGACCTGATGGTGGATGACACCGGCAATTTCGGCTGGGCGCTGACCTGGGGTGCATCGGCGCATGATAGTGGCTACGCAGTTGCCACTGACGGCTCCGGGAGTGTCTACGTTGCGGGTAGTTTCTACGGCACAGTGGATTTCGACCCCGACGGCGGGGATCCGCACACCTCGAACGGTGGTGTCGATATCTTCCTTAGTAAATTCGATTCATCGGGTAACTTCGAGTGGGCACGGACCTGGGGTGGACCAGGAGCTAATTGGGGCTATGCGATTGCCGCTGACGGTTCCGGGAATGTCTGCGTTGCGGGCTGTTTCTACGGCACAGCCGATTTCGATCCCGACGGCGGCGATCCACATACATCGAATGGGCTATGGGATGCCTTCTTGAGCAAATTCGATACATCGGGAAACTTCGAGTGGGCGCGGACCTGGGGCGGGTTATATACTGATCATGCCAGAGGAGTTGCCGCGGACGGCTCAGGGAATGTCTACGTAACGGGCTTTTTCCAGGACACAGTCGATTTCGATCCCCACGGCGGTGATCAGCACCCCACCAATGGTGGGTGCGATGTCTTCCTCAGCAAGTTCGATTCATAGGGTAACATAGAGTGGGTGCGCGC
>CBDUXL010000286.1:0-4591 GCA_965371155.1 uncultured bacterium
ACAAGCTCCTCGAAAGAGGAGCTTTTTTCTATTGAAGCGGTTTTGTGCCGTAGAAGTTTATCGACTACAGCCTTAAGGGGCATCTCCCCAGGCACTCAATTATCCTCTATCCCCTCGGTCTCGTAGCGGTGTCTGATTATCTCGCCTTTCACCATGTAGTACACGTCCTCCGCGATGTTTGTCGCGAGGTCGCCGATTCGTTCGAGATGGCGGCACGCGGTGATCGTGTGGAAGGCCCGATCGATAATGCCTTCCTCTGTTCGCATTCGTCCGAGAAGCTCCCGATAGCTTTCCCAATGGATCTCGTCCACCGTGTCGTCCGTCAGGATAACCTTCTTGGCCAGTTCCGCGTCCTGTGTGATCAGCGACTCGAGGCTCTCCCTGACCATTTCTCTGACCAGTCGCACCATTTCTCCGAACCTTGCAGGCATCCCGATCGGCGGATTGCCGGCAAGATACACGGCGCGCTCGGCGATATGATTGGCAAGATCGCCCATGCGCTCGAGATCGTTGTTTACTTTCAAAACAGCGACAATATACCTGAGATCCCCCGCAACCGGCTGATGAAGGGCCAGGGCTTTCAGGCATTGATCCTCAACCTGCAGCTCCTTCATGTCAATTTTGTCGTCGCCTTTCACAACCTCCTCGGCAAGGTCCACATCCCTGTTTTCGAGCGCGTCGATAGCCCTGGTCGCCGCGCTCTCGACCATGGCGCCCATGTCCAGGATTTCCTTGCTCAATTTTTCCAGATCCCTTGCAAGATGAGCTCGCATAAGACACCTTCCTCTCAACCGAATCGTCCGGTGATATAATCCTCGGTTTGCTTCTGCTCAGGTTTTGTAAACAATCGCCTGGTGTGCCCGAATTCCACGATACGACCTTGATAAAAGAAGGCGGTATAGTCGGAGACTCGCGCCGCCTGCTGCATGTTGTGGGTCACCAGAACGATGGTGTATTTTGCTCGAAGCTCCGCCATCAGGTCTTCGATTTTCGATGTCGCCACCGGGTCGAGAGCCGATGCGGGCTCGTCCATCAGGATGACATCCGCTTCCACCGCGATCGCCCTTGCGATACACAACCTCTGCTGCTGCCCGCCCGAAAGCGCGATGCCCGACTTGTTCAGATCGTTCTTGACCTCATCCCAAAGCGCCGCATCCCTGAGAGCCTGTTCCACACGGTCCGCCATCTCGCTCCTGGGGATATTGTAATGCAGTCTCAACCCATAAGCGACGTTGTCATAGATCGACATCGGGAAAGGAGTGGGTTTCTGGAAAATCATCCCGATATTTTTCCGGAGCTTTATCAGGTCCTCACCGGGTGAGAGTATGTTACGACCGTCGAGAATGATCTCCCCCTCTGCCCGATGGTCGCGATAAAGCTCATAAATCCGGTTGTAAACGCGGATATGCGACGACTTGCCGCATCCCGACGGGCCGATGATCGCGGTGACCCTGTTCTCCTTGATCTCGATGTTGTTGTCGAACAGCGCCTGATGTTTGCCGTAGAAGAAATTCAGGTTTCGAACGAGAATCCTGGTCGGGAGGCTGTCGAAATCCTCAAGCTTTTCCTTGCCCCTGTCGGTGACCGCGATTCTATGTTTTAACACTGCATCCTGTGTCATGGAATCACCTTCGGCTGGTCTGTCCTCCCTGGAGAAAAGCCCTTGCGATAACCGACAGCACCAGGACAGCCCCGGTAATCAGCAATGAAGCTCCCCAGGCGAGCTCTTTCCATTCCTCGTACGGCGACATCGCGTAACTAAATATGGTTACGGTGAGATTCGCGGTCGGTTCCTGAAGGTTGTAGACATATCCAAGGGGGCCATCAACGTTGTAGTACGTGAAATGACTATTGTTGAAAGCCGTAAACAACAGCGGAGCGGTTTCGCCGCTGACTCTGGCGATCGCGAGAAGGATCCCGGTGATCATCCCGGACCTCGCGGCACGGAAGACAATCTGAAGGATCATCTTCCAGGACGGCGCGCCCAGGGCCAGCGCCGATTCGCGAAGCTCATTCGGTACAAGTGAAAACATATCCTCGGTGGTTCGGACCACTACCGGGAGCATTATTATTGCAAGTGCGATGGCGCCGGCCATCAAGGAGAAACCACCGGTGTTGAGGACAATCACCGCGTAAACGAAAACCCCGATCAGAATCGACGGTGTGCCCATCAGGATATTCGAGAAGAACCTGACTGCAGTGGACAAGGGATGGTTTCTCCCGAATTCCGAAAGGAACACTCCACCAAGAAGCCCTATTGGGACGCCAAGCGCAGTTGCAATGAGCGTTATGTAGAAAGTGCCGACAATCGCGTTCGCCATTCCGGCTTGCTCAATCAGGTGAGGGCCGGTTCGCTTCGTGAAGAAATTCCAGTCCAGGGCGGTGATTCCCCTGAGCGCGACATCCCAGAGTATCCAGACCAGGAAAGCGATACCGACGAAAGCGGCAAGCATCGATAACCCTCTGATGAAGGTATCGAGGCTTCTCCTGACTATTAGCGGTTTCGTTTTCATTACTCAGCCGCGCTCGTGTTTTTTGAGTTTCAAAATCCAGAGCTGCGCGATAACCTGGAATATGAACGTTATGAAGAGGAGAATCAGGCCAAGCTCAACAAGGACGCTCGTAAACATCGGATCGCCGAGCGCCTCACCGAATTCGAGAGCAATCGCCGAAGCGATCGAGTTGCCGCCATCGAACATTGACGCCGACAGATCATGGCTGTTCCCGATCACGAAAGTGACAGCCATTGTCTCCCCGATAGCCCTTCCAAGTCCGAGGAACATCGCACCGACAATCCCGCGAATACCGTATGGAATGCTGACGTTTCTCGTGACCTCCCACATCGTTGCTCCCATTCCATGGCCTGCCTCTTTTAGGACAGGGGGCACCATGGTGAGCACATCCCTGCTGACCGCGGTTATGAACGGCAGAATCATCAGGGCGAGGATTATCCCGGCGGTGAGCATGCCGATGCCCATCGGGTGGCCTGCAAACAGAATGTTGAAGATCGGCCAATTGCCAAAGCAGTTCTGTAGCCACGGTTGAACCGTGCCCTGCATGATCGGAACCAGCACGAAGAGTCCCCACATGCCGTAGATAATGCTTGGGATGGCCGCGAGAAGCTCGATTGCACCGCCCACAATCCGGGCGAGAATCGGATGCGATAGCTCCACGAGAAACAGGGCGATGATCACGCCCATCGGCGCCGCCAGTAGCATTGCCAGGATCGTTGAGACAATGGTGCCGAAGATACTGCTTGCTGCCCCGAATTCGCGGGTTACGGGGTTCCAGCTCTTGTCGACCAGGAATCTCCAGCCGAATTCCTGCATGGAGGGAATTGATCTCCTGAAAAGCTCGCCCGCTATGGCCAGCATGACAACGATAACCGTTATGGCGCAGATTGCAGTCAGAATCCTGAAGATCAGGTCGGGGATGTTGGTTCGAGCTTTGCCGCGGGACTCATTCATGAGATTCCCAATACGTGGAAGCGCAACGCGGCAATGTTACACTAATGTTAAGATCAGGTTAAGCTCTCTCGGCGAGTGGACCAGTTTGTGATTTACTAATATCTCCATACTTCGGCTGAGTCTCGATCCTCTGAGGAGATCCATAATGACCACAAAGTTGACATCCATTCTGCTTGCTGTCGGACTCGTTCTCGCTCTCTCAACCATGAGTTGTGCCGGACGGCAGCCCGATGGGGATAGCGATCAAGGTGCGTTCAGCGGTTTGAGGGGCGTGACGCTCGATGGCGCCGGGGCATCGTTCCCATATCCCGTCTATTCCATGTGGGCCTACGAGTTCGAGGAGCTTTCCGGGATGATGATCAATTACCAGTCGGTTGGCTCGGGAGCAGGCATTTCGTCTATTCGGCAAAATACCGTCGACTTCGGCGCTTCCGACGCGCCTCTTCGTGCAGATGAGCTGGATGCGTACGGATTAATTCAATTCCCCATGATTATCGGAGGGGTTGTGCCGGTCATCAACGTGGCGGGAATCGGTCCCGGAGAACTCCGCCTGAGTGAGGATGTCTTTGCCGATATCTTCCTTGGCAACATCACAATGTGGAACGATGAGCGAATTGCCTCGATCAATCCCGGCGTAGACATCCCCGACAAGCCGATTGTCGTGGTGCACAGAGCGGATGGCTCCGGAACCACGTGGATATTCTCCAGCTTCCTTTCGGAAGTCTCGTCTGAGTGGATGGACCGGGTCGGAGTCGGCAAGTCGCTCGCCTGGCCTACGGGCATCGGCGGACGCGGCAACGAGGGTGTCGCTAGTTTTGTCGGAGAGGTCCATGGAGCCGTTGGGTATGTCGAGTACGCCTATGCCCACCAGAACGATATGACCTACGCCCTCCTCAGAAACCGGGCGGGCAACTATGTTGCACCCACTATCGACTCGTTCGCGGGGGGCGCCGCGCACCCCGACAGGGGCCACCCGCCCCGGTACCACCAGGTTGTGGGCGATCAGGTACATGAGCAGTTCTCTGTGGACCATGTGGGGCGTCTTGCAACTGAGGATGTCCATGCCCATGGTCGTCTTGATGTCGCGTAGGAACAGTTCGGCCATCCAGCGTCTGCGATACAGT
>CBDUXL010000287.1:0-4589 GCA_965371155.1 uncultured bacterium
CCCGCCAACATTACACTCCTGCGGGCAGGGATGCCCGCGGTCCCGCATGTGAAAAATCAAATCGCGGATGCGCCCATTCAGGCTCTATCTGTTGATTTTCCACCTGCAGTTAGTAAAATTGGAGGCTCTCTATCACCTGGGACCAAGTTATCGGAGGGGATCTCATTTAGATTTCTGCCTGCCATGCGGGCTTCGGAAATCGGTCCGCTAAGCGGTGGGCTATAGTCTGAACCGGCAGGCTCTCCAAAGATCGAAAGGAGCAGACAATGATAGTCGGCATTCCCAAGGAAGTGAAAGTAAGAGAGTATCGTGTGGGTATGGTTCCCGGAGGGGTAAGGAAACTGGTCGAGAGAGGGCACACGGTTATCGTGGAGACAGGAGCCGGGCTGGGCAGCGGTCTTCCGGACGAACTCTACAAAGATGCAGGGGCGGAGATTGTAAAAGACATCCAGATTGTCTACGAACGCGCGGACATGGTGGTTAAAGTCAAGGAGCCGATCGAGCTCGAGTACGACCTGTTACGCGAGGACCAGATTGTCTATACCTATCTTCACCTGGCTGCCGATAAGAGGTTGACTGAAAAGCTGATGGAGCGTAAGTGCATCGCGATCGGATACGAGACGATCGAACTGCCGGATGGTTCTCTACCGCTTCTGAAGCCGATGAGCGAGGTTGCCGGGAGGATGTCGATCCAGGTTGGAGCGGCCACGCTTGAGAAGGAAAACGGGGGGAAGGGTCTGCTGCTCGGCGGGGTTCCCGGCGTCCGATGCGGACGGGTGACGATAATCGGGGCCGGGGTGGTCGGGCGGAACGCCGCCAAGATGGCGGTCGGGCTGGGCGCCCAGGTGGATATTCTGGATATAGATCTCAAAGTCCTGGACTACATCGACGACATCTTCCGCGCAAGAGTGCAAACGCTTTACTCAGACCCTGAGACCATCCGCAAATCCGTGAGTCAGGCCGACCTCCTGGTCGGCGCGGTGCTTATCACCGGGGCCAAGGCGCCGAATCTCGTGACCGAGGAATTGGTGGCCGAGATGGAGGACGGGTCGGTGGTTGTGGACGTATCAGTTGACCAGGGTGGGTGCATTGAGACCATACGCCCGACAACCCATGACGATCCAACCTTCGTGAAGCATGGGGTTGTGCACTATGGCGTGACAAACATTCCCGGCGCGGTGGCCCAGACGTCCACTTTCGCTCTGACCAACACCACGATCGGCTACGCCGTGATGCTCGCCGATCTCGGGGTCGAGGAAGCCATACGAAAAGATCCCGCACTAGCGCTCGGAGTGAACGTGTACAAGGGCCACGTGACCTGCGAACCGGTCGGCACATCCCTCGACCTCCCGTGCTGTCCGCTTGCGGATGTGGTTAGTTGAAAGAAAGCGCTTTTTCATCAACACGGGCGCACGGGTGTGCGCCCCTGCTAATCCTCAATGAGAACCGCGTTGCGGAAGTGAATCTCCCAATCGACCGTGCCCTCGTGGGCCCACGCGAAATGGAGGTTGTTGTCGGTTCCGACCACCATGTCGGGCATCTGATCGACACTCGACCCTTCGTACGAAATCAGCTCAGGATCAGCCCAGGTGTCTCCCCCGTCGAAAGAATAGGTGAACCAGACCGATTCGCCGTCCTCGAACGCAATGGCAAGAATCGAGTGGTCATAAGCCTCATAGGCTTCAATGGGAGTGTCGGTCATCTCATTTGGCGAAGTATGAACGACGCTCACGTCGGACCAGTTCACGCCGCCGTCAGTGGAATATATATAGCAAACCTCGTCTTCACCGGTTGTGTCATTGTTGCGCAGGAATGCAATGTGCAACACGTCGTTCTCGTCAACCTTGAGACCCGGATCGCGGACGCTGCTGTATCCGGTTTCCTGGTACGCCGTGAATTGTTCCCAGTCAAGGCCGGTCGCTCCGTCGGTTGACCTGGTGAGTTTGATGAACTCGTCCGACAGCCCGGCCCAATAGGCAAGATATATGGTGCCGGTTGAGTCGTCGCCAATCGAGCGGGTATCCGACACATGCGCGGGTCCGGGAGTAACCTGGTGTGAAGGAACCTCGGGCCACCACCAGTTAGGAGGCGGAGTCGGATGTCCCGTCCAGTCGTAGAACCAGGTCCATTGCTGGTTTCCGATCTTTTGGTGAATCCCGGGGCTGCCTGTGAGTTCGTCACCGAACGCGTGTACACAGCCATCCGATGCGCATATAACCTCTCCGCAGTCATCGAACCCGATAAACATGTTGGCATAATTCCAGCTTATGGACTTGTCACCCGTTCTCCCGGCTTGATAGTAAGGATCATCTGTTGTCTTCCAACTGAAGGTATACAGTAGGAACGAGTTCCCGTTATCCGCCGGCGTTAGCTTTGTATGGTCGCGCATCCGTACGTTCCCATGACTGCCATAGGTTTGATTCTCCAGCCAGTTTTGTCCGCCATCGTCGGAACGCATACCTCGAGGGATCGAATAAGGGTGCGGCTCATAGAGATGATCGGACGCCCATATGCATCGCAGCTTGTCGTCGGTCTCCCAGGCCAGGGCGGGCGAGATATCGTCGTAACCGACATAGTCGGACAATAAGCCACCTTCGTCCAGTTCGAAATGAACGGTTATTGGCGGTTCCGGCGATTCATCGTCCATAATCACCATGCTTGGAATAAGCGCAGCGCGGCATGCGCCTTCCGGATACTCGGTGCCGAAATCCTGGTCGTACGTCTCGCCCGACTGTCCCGCAGCTTCGACAATGACCCAGATTTCACTCTCGACGCTCGACACTGGCGTGCAGTCGATAAGCTCGATCTGGAACACCGATGAGTTCTCGGTGGCAGCGACCGCCACGGTCGCCAATTCGGACTGCGACCACTGGTAGACTCCCCCGGGAAGGAAATCACCCTCAACAATGATGCTCTGAACTTCATTCGGAATGCCATTTCCTCCGACTGAGCCTCCCTGCCAGTCGAAAACCTCGATATCAGCCCGGAATGTTCCGCCTAAATCGGTGGCATCAACGTAGTACAGATCACTCGCGACAGTTGAAACATTCAAAAGGAATGCTTCCTCGCAGTTCGCTGATGTGGGGAAATCGAACGGATCGTACGCGGCGGGCTGTCCGGTGAGCGTCGGATCGCCCGGCTCCCAGGTTGCTATTACCGCGTACTGGAAATCAACGACCGGATCATCATCGATTATAGGGAAGTCCAGCTCGTAGCGTCGTGAGTGCACCTCGCCCGCTCGGTAGATTCCTCGATCATCAAGATTCCCCGGCGTCGTTGCCCACTCGTAGAAATTGTCCTCAGTACCCAACCCGTCGGCGAACACTTTGTATGGATTCAATGTTGCGGTCGGGGCGGGGAGATTCGATAGTTTGCCCGGCCAATATTCGAGAATCGGGAGGCCGTCCCCATCGAACTCGGGGTAATTGAACCATCGAGTGAGCCCGTCGGGATTCAACAGTACCGCCTCGTTTGTGCCTGCAGCAGGACCGCCCGAGTAAGTCAGGCCATCGTACCCCATGTCGGTTGCCCCATTGTGGATGAAAACCCCCCAGACATCGAAACCGTGAAACTGATCCAAACCGGGTAGAGGATGTCTGAGAGTGACCGTGCAGGCTAAAAGACCTTCCGTTTCGAAATCCGTCAGGTCCATGTCGGAAATTTGGAGATTGCCCGGATGATCCTCCAGGAGGTTGTTCACATTGGCAGTGAAGGTCGCTGAGCGAAGCGGCACGACATCGATGCGTCCGCTCCCCGGCTGCATGTAACAATGCCACAAACCCCAAAGCTGACGGTTGGAGCCGGTGATGGACCCTTGCGACGTCAGCATAATACCACCGTCGGCTGAAGGTGCAGTCACGTAGTCGCCCTTGCCGCACCCCAGGATCAACCCGAGAGCAATAAGAATCGTCATCAGGCTGTAGATAGATTTGTTCACTTGCTGAACCTCCGGTCTATTACTCAATGCGCCGTACCGCACGGGCGAGCGCCGCTCGCCCCTACAAAAGGGGCTAACTGCGATCGGACGACCGGCAGGCGAGATTCTCAATAGATAATAATCGCAATGTCATCCACGTTCCAGCCGTAACCGCCTGCGTTGTTGACCGCACCGAATGCAAAACCAACGCGCGGATCGGACATTGTAAACACATCGGTCACATTGTAACTGGTGAGTTGCCAATAGCTGTAGCTACCCGCGTAGCCGGCTTCCGGCTGCGAGCAGTTGGGGAACTGTCCCCACAAGTACAGTCCCGGGATATCGTTCACCGGATACTGGAAACCCTCGCGATAATCATCGGTCGGGTGAAATGCAGTGTGATCTACAGCCGTGCAGACCCCGGTCTTCCCGCCGGGATAACCGCTGCTCTCGGGGGGCGACCAGTCGTATGTCTGAATCCGGCTCATGAACTCGACATAAGCCGTTGAGGTGTCCGCTTCAATCGGCAGCACCGGCGAACAAAGGAGCATCCAGAATCCGGTCCAGAAGTCGCCCGGGTATGTCGGAAAGTTCTCAATCGCGGACTCATCCCATGAATAGGACCCATTGGCGGGAGGAGGTGAATGCGGACCGGCTCCGAGCGGGCCCCATC
>CBDUXL010000288.1:0-4565 GCA_965371155.1 uncultured bacterium
AGCGGCGGGAGCTTCGGCGGATTCGGCGGAGGATGTTCCGGCGGAGGAGGCGCTTCGGGCGGATGGTAGAAGGAGTGAACGCGTATGCATTGCAATCTTTGTGGGGCTGAATTCGAGGATGGGGCCGATGCGTGCCCCGGCTGCGGCGTTGAGGCGAATGTTCTACAGGAAAATGTCCAGCTTCCGCCCCCGCGAGGTGCGGTCAACGATTTCCCTCGTCTCCTCAACGAAGCCGAGTCCGGTGAGCTTTCGAGCATGGTCAGCGCGTTCTTCAAGCAGACCGATGTTCCGGTGGTCATTGCAGTAGTCCACAGCACGAAACCGCTTTCACCTTCGGAGTATGCCTTCATTCTCTACAACCATTGGGGGATCGGGCAGAAAGGGGTAAACCGAGGGCTGATGCTTTTGCTTAGCCTGTCGGACAAGCACATAGAGAGCGAAATCGGGCTGGGGCTGGAAGAATATCTGCCTGAGGAAGTCGGGGACGAGATCGTCCAAACAGCGTTTGTTCCACATTTCAAGGAAGGGGAGTTCTTCGAGGGGCTGAAGGCAGGGACAAAAGCCCTGATGGATGCTCTGCTGGAGAAGCTGCCGACTCTACACTGATTTTGGGTGGGGACAGCATGAAATGTGATGGAATTTGGGCTGTGTATGTGGCCAAAAGAGCGATTCGGCTTGAAGTGCTTTTTTCAAGGTTCTATACTCATTTTTTTTGTGGCATTTGTCACAAGCTTTGAAATTCACCCGCGATGCGGGATGACATGAGGTGTTTTAATGGCTAGGGAGTTCCGATCGATGGATGGCAACACCACGGCAGCGTACACCGGGTACGCATTCAGCGATGTTGCTGCCATTTACCCGATTACGCCCTCGTCCGTGATGGGTGAGGTCGCCGACGAGATGTCTGCCAAGGGGACGCTGAATATGTTCGGCCAGAGGCTGAGGGTGGTGGAGATGCAGTCAGAGGCGGGCGCTGCCGGAGCGGTTCACGGTGTGCTGGCCGCAGGCGCACTCGCCACGACCTTCACCGCGTCGCAGGGCCTGCTATTGATGATCCCAAATATGTTCAAGATATCCGGCGAGCTGCTCCCGACGGTTTTTCATGTGTCCGCTCGATCGGTCGCAACTCATGCGCTGAGCATATTCGGCGATCACAGCGATGTCATGGCGGTCAGGTCGACGGGTTTCGGTCTCATGGCGGCAGCTTCTGCTCAGGAGGTCCATGATCTCGGGATTATCAGCCATATCGCCACGCTCAAGACCAACGTGCCGATGCTCAACTTCTTCGATGGCTTCCGAACGTCGCATGAGATCCAGAAGGTCGAAATCGTGTCCTACGACGAGATTGCGGAAATGGTCCCGTGGGACGCGATCGAAGTTTTCCGCAAGCGAGGAATGAACCCCGAGCATCCGCATCTCAGGGGCACCGCTCAAAATCCCGACATCTTCTTCCAGGCTCGGGAGGCTGCGAATCCATACTACAACGCGGCTGTCGGTATTATCGCCGAGACAATGGCCGAGGTCAGTAAAAGACTCGGCAGGGAGTACAACCTGTTCGACTACGTGGGCGATCCCCAGGCCGACAGAGTGCTCATGATCATGGGAACGGGCGCGGATGTCGCTCACGAGGCGGTCGAATATCTCAACGAACACGGCGAGAAAGTCGGTTTAATCAAGGTCAGATTGTATCGTCCGTGGTCGACCGAACATTTCCTGAGAGCGCTTCCGGAATCGACTGAAAAAATCGCGGTGCTTGATCGCACCAAGGAACCCGGCGCGCTGGGCGAGCCGCTCTACATCGATACCATCTCAGCGCTGACCGAGGGCGACCGGGCCGGCATTAAGGTCTACGGCGGTCGATACGGACTTTCATCCAAGGACTTCACGCCCACCAACGTGAAAGAGATTTTCATCAATCTGGCCCTGTCCGACCCAAAAAACCACTACACGGTGGGGATCGTGGATGATGTCACCAATACATCATTGCCTGCTGCGGAGAAAATCGATACCGCGCCCAAGAGCACGGTTAGCTGCAAGTTGTGGGGTCTGGGAGGCGACGGAACTGTAGGCGCCAACAAGGATGCAATCAAGATTATCGGGGATCACACCGGCAAATACACGCAGGGCTATTTCCAGTATGACGCGAAGAAGTCGGGCGGAATGACAATCAGCCACCTCAGGTTCAGTGATAATCCCATCCGCGGGCACTATTTCGTGAAACGCGCGAACTACGTGGCTTGCCATAGCCCGGCCTATGTCGGTGTTTACGATATGGTAACCGATATCAAGCCGGATGGAACCTATGTAATCAACTGCCGATGGACCGGGGAGGAACTCGAGAAGCATCTGCCCGGCTCGGACAGGCGATACATTGCCGAAAACGGCATCAGTCTCTACACAATCGACGCGGTCAGGATCGCGGAGGAGGTCGGTCTGGGCGGCAGGATCAACATGATTATGCAGACGGTATTTTTCGCGTTGTCCAAGGTTCTGGATGTCGACGAGGCGATCAAATATCTGAAGGGCGCGATCAAGAAAACGTACGGCTCAAAGGGCGACGATGTGGTCAGGATGAACTGGGACGCGGTAGACCACACTTTGGGTGCGCTGGTGAAGGTCGAGGTGCCTGAATCGTGGAAGAACGCAAAGCTCGACAAGCCCGAACTCCGAGACGAGCCTGAATGGGTGCAGAAAGTCATGCGGCAGATACTTGTCCAGAAGGGCGATGACCTTCCGGTGAGCCAGTTCGCGGGCAAGCTGGACGGCTCCTACGAGTGGACGGGTCCGGACGGGACGTTCCCTGTCGACACCACCCAGTACGAAAAGCGCGGTATCGCCATAAATGTTCCCGAATGGAACGGAGAGACCTGCACCATGTGCAACCAGTGTGCGTATGTCTGCCCGCACAGTGTGCTGAGACCCATTCTGCTCACCGAGGAAGAGGCCGACCGAGCGCCTGAAACCTTCAAGATGAAGGATGCGAAGGCCAAGGCGCTGAAAGGCTTGAAGTATCGCATGCAGGTTAGTGTCATGGACTGTACCGGATGCGGTAATTGCGCCGATATCTGCCCGGTTAACACGGGCGGCAAAGTCGATCCCGCCCTGGTCATGAAGCCGCTCCACACGCAGACGGAGACTGAAATCCCGAACGCAAAGTTCGCTGAGACCGTAACGCCGAAACCCGACCTCATGGACAAGAACTCCGTAACCGGAAGCCAGTACCAGGAGGTTCTTTTCGAGTTCTCCGGCGCGTGCGCGGGATGCGGTGAGACTCCCTACTACAAGCTCGTCACCCAGCTCTTCGGCGATCGGATGCTTATAGGCAACGCCACCGGATGCTCCTCCATCTACGGCGGAAGCGCTCCGAGCTGCCCGTTCGCGGTCAATAAGGACGGACACGGACCGGTATGGGCGAACAGTTTGTTCGAGGATAACGCGGAGTTCGGTTTCGGAATGATGCTCGCCATGCAGCAGCGTCGCGAGCGAGTTGCCGACAAGGTCCGTGAAGCTCTTGCGAAGGGCGTTTCGCCGCAACTGAAGGACGCCATGGAAGGCTGGCTTGAGAATGTGCATGACGGCGACAAGAGCAAGGAGTTCGGTAATGAGATGGCCGAAATCCTGGATCATGAGTCCGCGGGTAACGATCTTCTCACTGAAATCCTCGGAATGCGCGATCTATTCACCAAGAAGTCGGTCTGGGCTGTCGGAGGGGACGGCTGGGCGTACGATATCGGTTACGGCGGGTTGGATCACGTCCTGGCAAGTAACCAGGATGTGAACATTCTCGTTCTGGATACCGAGGTGTACTCCAATACCGGCGGGCAGGCCTCGAAAGCGACACCGACCGGATCGGTCGCGAAATTCGCCGCGTCGGGTAAGAAAACGATGAAGAAGGACCTCGGCGCGATGGCGATGATCTATGGTTATGTCTACGTAGCATCCGTCGCCATGGGCGCCAACAAGAATCAGTGCCTGAAAGCGTTCCTGGAGGCGGAAGCGTATCCCGGGCCGTCGCTGATTATCGCCTACTCGCCCTGCATCAACCACGGAATTCGAAAAGGCATGGGCAAGAGTCAGGAGGAGCAGGAGCTTGCCGTCAAGGCCGGCTATTGGCCGCTTTACAGGTACAATCCGCTCAGGGTCGCCGAAGGCAAGAACCCGTTCCAGCTTGATTCCAGGGAGCCCAAGGGTGACTTGCACGAATTCCTGATGGGCGAGGTCCGCTACTCGAGTCTCACCAAGACTTTTCCCAAGGAAGCGGAGAAGCTGCACGCGAGGCTGGTCGAGGAGTGTCGCGAGCGCTACGAGAAGTACAGGAAAATGGCGGAAGCGGATGCCCCCGTTGCCACCGCAAGCGCGAGCTCGGACTAGCGGTTATCAAAATCTGAGACCAATCCCAGAAATCAAGAAGCGTTTTCCTATCAGGTTCCTCTCGGGGACACCTCATTTCGTCCCCGAAATGCAGGTGTCCCCTAATCCTGCACGGGGACATGCCATTTTTCGCCAGTGGTAAACCTGACTTTACCATTGCATATCAAGGGAAAAATGCCTTGTCCCCGAAGTTC
>CBDUXL010000289.1:0-4551 GCA_965371155.1 uncultured bacterium
AGTGTGGGTCGGGTTGTCGGGATCACCGACGTATGCATCGTCCGAAAATTCGTCGAAAAGACCGTCACCATCGAAGTCCCACCAATAGGTGAGTTGAGCACCCTCCGGATCATAGGATCCGGTGGCATCGAACTCTATCTCGCCGTCGCCGATATGCGGCATGGGCGTCACAACCTGCAGATCGCAGACAGGGTCCTCATTGCCGGGAGTGGGAGCCACGAACAGGTCGTTGCGGAAAAACGCTGCAAGCGTGTCGGTGGGCGCCCCCCCGGGTGGAGTGTGGATGCAGGTGTAGTCCCACCAAGGATACTCGCAGATTAGCCAGAACTCGTTGCCTTCAGCAGTCGTGACATTGTCTGCGGAGATCTCGACATGGTAGGTCGAGTAGTTTGCGGTGCCGCCGATCGCGCCGGCGAATGCTTTGTAGGTATAGGGAGTACTGAGCACGTTCGATTCAATGACGATGGTCGAAGGCTGGCCGAGCCAACCCCATACGTCGACATCCAGAATCAGGTCGCCGCCCCAATCTGTGGGGTCCACGTAGTAGATGTCGTCGGTGACAGCGATGTTTACAGCGGACGATTCAATGGCATTCGCCGGATGGGTTGTAGCATCCCACCAACTGGCTACTATCGCATAGCCGAAATGGGTTCCCGGATTAGGGACAGGGAATCGGATGTAGTAGTTACGCGTGTTTTCGGAGCCGGACGAGAAGACTCCAAAGTCGTTGGGATTGGTGTTCAGGAAATCCCAGAGATTTCCGTGCGACGTCAACCCGTCCGCGAAATACTTGTACGGATTGAGCGTTGCCGGATTCAGGATGCTGGTGGCGTAAACGCCGTGTATGTAGCCGAACAGCCCTGCAATGGGGAATTCGTCCAGGTTGTACCAGCGTGTGTATCCGTCCGGACCTCCCCCGTCCGCGTTGATCGGATCATCCAGCATGAGTTGGTCAACCCCGGGCACTGCATGGGTCAGATCCGAATCGTACGCCATCACTCCGGAGCCGTCCCCGATGAAAATCCCGCGAACATCGTAGCCGTTGAACTGCGGTTTGTCGGCAATCGGGTGGGTGATGCTGACATCGAGGTCAACATCGATATAACCCGGCCCGAAATTTGTCTCGTTGAAGCTGAAGGATAAATTAGACGGCGTGCCGTTGAGGAAGAAGACGACGTTCACTGCGAACATCACACCGCGATTGGGAACAATCGTTGCCTCCTGGGCCTCGGTGTCGAGAAAGACATTGTAGTAGCCCCAGAGATGGGTCCGCGACCCGGCCTCTAACTGCTCCTGGGTTTGGACAGCCGGGATTGGGCCAAGGTCGGGAGTCGCGGGATTCCCGCCGCCACTCGCGCATCCCAGGCCCAGAAGGATAAGAACGAACAATGCCGACAAGGGCGTCATTAAGCGGTTCATGTTTGTCTCCATTCAGTTGTCCACCTTCGGCATCGCACAACACCGTGTGTTGGCACCGACAGGATGACTTACGCTACCAGCATTCTGCCAAATCCCTTTCATTGTACAAGGGAAAATGCGGGATGCATAGTATCCTGTCAGGAAGTTCTGAGGAGCCGTTCGGAGGTATAGATCAATAGCTCAAGAGACTGACAGGAGGACGATCAACGCGCAGAACGGAGATTTCTTTCTCAGACTGAGTAGAATGCAAGGACCCCGGGTGCCACAACGGACTAATGGAATTACGTAATGAGCAGGCTCTCACTCTGGCTCATCGCCTGATCGGCGGCCCAGAAACGAGTGTTGGCGAGGACCTCCTTCAGCATCCCGTCCGTGACATGGCGGTCCAGAGGCGGCTTCAAGCCAAGGCGCCCGAGCAGCACGTTCAGGTCCTCCTCTTCGGCGACCAGTACCTGATCTGCGGGGCAGGGGAAATCAAGCCGTGATGCAAGGTAGTCAGCCAGCCAAAGCACTCCGGCGACGGCGTCGAACGGTTCCTTCATCGGTGAGTGGTGTTTCCCAGCAGCTTTTGCGATAACCTCCGGAAGACTCCAGGACAGCAAAAAGCACTCGCTCATGGCCTGGTGGCTGAACCCTATGCACTCGTCCTCCAGCACGATCAGGGCTTTGTCCTGCTGCTTCGCCAGCAACAGTGCTTCCTGAAGGGTTTTCCTTTCCAGCACCAAGAGCAGGAGAAGCCCAATGTCGTGCAACAGGCCTGCCGTCGCCGCAACATCGGGTTCAACTCCCCTTACAGATCTGGCCAGGTGTTTGGCGATAATACCCACGGCAGAAGCGTGCTGCCAAATGGTCTGGGGACGAAGCCCATCCACGGCTCTCGGCACCAACTGGGTATCGAAGACCTCCTGGAGAACGGCCGATCGGACAGTATCCACTCCGAGTAGGGTGACGGCCCTGTGAAGGCTGTCGATTTTCTTCTCCAGACCGTAAAAGCTCGAGTTGACCCATCGAAGGAGTTTCGCTGCGGTGGTTTGATCGCGTTGGATGACCGTGGCAATTTCCTTGGCTCCGATCCCCGGTTGCGCGAACATCGGCAGAAGCTTCATCTCCTGGCGAGGAAGCCGAGGAAGGGCGTCGGTAATGGTCTTCAGGTTCTCGCGGGTTTCCTCAGTCTTGTCCTCAAACGTTGGAATCTCAAGATTGATCGCGATTGGTATCTCGTGCCTGGGATATCCTTCCTCTTCCTCAGCCTCTCCCCCAACCATGATTTCGTCCTCTGATTCGGCTTCCTGTTTCTCGGAATCAGTAACGCTGGCCGACGGGGCGACTGAAGGAGGGAGCGCTTCGTTGAGCAAGAGGTCTTCGTCAGGTGACCCGAGTTCGTCATCTTCCTTGGGCTTTACAATGTAGCCCGCATAGACGATAAAGACCAGCGCAAGCGCGACAATTGCTGTTATCCAGACAAGCAACATGACTGACAAGCCTAACCCTTGCAGCTTTCTACCTAATAATATCCGGGGAAAACCAGCAGGGGTCCAATGCAGGTTTAATGGCAACCGAAGCCCCTGAAACTCGGCGTAAAAAATAATTTGCAGGAAAACAGCGTTCCGGGCTTGCAAACGGGGGGCAATATATGCATAATGCGGACTTCATTGGCGCATCTACGGATACCTTGGTCTGAGTAATCATGATCGGTGACAACAGCTTGAACAATTGTTCACATTCTAGATTCATCAGTGAAAATCCTACGAGGGTCTTCACGAGCTACTTGCCGTTCTCTGACGATTCCGCTATATTCTCACCTACAAATGAATCAAGACCCATCAAATGACGGAGGCGAAAATGCAAGTCATTTACTCCACTATCAAGGATGTTGAGAGGCTCTACAAGGGACTGGCAGACGAGAGCCGCCTCAAGATCATGTTCCTGCTGGCCGACCTGGGTGAAGCCTGTGTGCGCGACATCCAGCAGGTCCTCAGAGTTCCACAGCCCACCGTGAGTCGACACCTCGGCCTTCTGAAGCGCATGGGCCTTGTCGACAACCATCGCAGAGGCAAGTGGAACTATTACTTTATTGTTAAGAAGCAGCCGGATATGGTGAAGCATCTTCTGAATTGTTTCACCAATATCGAATCGGTCCGGCGCATCTTCCGCCAGGAGATGCAGCCTCAGATGGACAAGCTGCTGCCGAGGCCGAAGGCACGACGCTAGCGCATCGGAGAAATGTCCTCTGATACCAAGAAAAAAGCCCCCGGAACTCACCGGGGGCTTTTCGATATAATGGAACCATGGTTTTTCAACAGGCCCAACCCGCCCTGCAACGATGATCCGGATATTCACAACTCAAATAGAGACTATGATGCGTTCCTGACCACTTTGGACAAGGCGGGAATTCTCACCCTGCGGCCCAAAAAAGCACGCATTGGCATTGACAGCTCAAAGCAGGCAGGTTATTATACTTGTTTGTCGCTTTTCCCTGTAAGGGGTTCGATACCCTGTAGTTTTTGTGTGCTTGGATGACGAAGAAAGCGACACTAATGCACATTGATAGCTTGAAGGGGGCGCGCGCGAGGCCTTTGAATCCGGTCGGAAATGCCTGCCGACGTAGCTCAGTTGGTAGAGCAGCTGATTTGTAATCAGCAGGTCGTCCGTTCGAATCGGATCGTCGGCTTGTTCGGGGAGATGCCCGAGTGGTTAAAGGGAGCAGACTGTAAATCTGCCGGCGGACGCCTACGGTGGTTCGAATCCACCTCTCCCCACCACCGCGCGGGAGTAACTCAATTGGTAGAGTACCAGCCTTCCAAGCTGGTTGTTGCGGGTTCGAATCCCGTCTCCCGCTCCAGGACAGCGTCGCATCGCCCGCGATCGCTCGCCCATGTAGCTCAGGCGGTTAGAGCACTTCCTTGGTAAGGAAGAGGTCAGCGGTTCGAGTCCGCTCATGGGCTTATGAATAAAGAGAATTCCATCCCGTGCTCCGCTCACGCGGTACGGGGTGTTTGAGCGCCGCAGTAGGCGCAAAGCATCACAAGGAGAGCCATTACCAACTGCGACGGCCCAGGGGGCCCCGGAGGTCAATCGCAATGGCAAAGGAAAAATTCAAACGGACAAAGCCGCATCTGAACGTGGGAACGA
>CBDUXL010000290.1:0-4506 GCA_965371155.1 uncultured bacterium
AGTATCAGCCCACGACGATATTCATCGAATCGACTGTGCTAGGCTCCGTGTACGAGTTCACATCCAGCGACATGATCCCGGTCAGCGGCGGTGATAAATACTCGACCTACCACGTCGAGATTCCCGCCGACGATGTGAAGGGGTACATGGATCAGGAGTACTGGGTGATAGCGGAGTACGAAGGATTTGACTACACGAACGATGCGGGTGTTCCCAACTCGGCCGGAAGTGATCCTCTGGCGGCTTCCTTCCGCTATGATCTGACGGTTGATTATGCAGGAGGCTGGGCGCGGACCTGGGGAGGGTCAGGTGAAGACCTAAGCTGGGGAGTCGCGACTGACAGCTCAGGGAATGTCTACGTTACTGGCCAATTCAACGGCACAGTCGATTTCGATCCCGGCGGCGGTGATCCGCACACCTCGAATGGTGAGACAGATGTCTTCCTGAGCAAATTCGATTCATCCGGTAACTACGAGTGGGCGCGGACCTGGGGTGGGTGGTCCGTTGATTATGGCTCAGAAGTTGCCGTTGACAGCTCTGGGAATGTCTACGTCACGGGCTATTTCCGCGCCTCGGTCGATTTCGACCCAGGCGGAGGCGATCCACACACCTCAAATGGTGATTTTGATGTTTTCCTGAGCAAGTTCGATTCATTGGGTAACTTCAAGTGGGCGCGAACCTGGGGTGGTACAGGCTGGGAGCACGGTAATGGAGTTGCCGCTGACGGTTCCGGAAATGTCTACGTTACGGGCCATTTCGATGACACAGTCGATTTCAATCCGAGTAGCGGTGATCCGCATACCTCGAATGGTGGTTGGGATGCCTTTCTGAGCAAGTTCGATTCATCGGGAAACTTCAAGTGGGCACGGACCTGGGGTGGGTTATCCCTCGAAAGTGGCTATGGAGTTGCCGTTGACAGCTCTGGGAATGTCTACGCTACAGGCTGGTTCGACGGCACAGTCGATTTCAACCCCGGCGGCGGTGATCCGCACACGTCGAACGGTGGTGATGATGTTTTCCTGAGTAAATTCGATTCATCGGGTAACTACAAGTGGGCGCGGACCTGGGGTGCCTCAGAGTGGGATTGGGGCTATGGGGTTGCCGCAGACGGCTCTGGGAATGTCTATGTCACGGGCTTTTTCGGGGGCACAGTCGATTTCGATCCCGACGGTGGAGATCCGCACACGTCGAATGGCTATGATGATGCCTACCTCAGCAAATTCGATTCATCGGGTAACTACAAGTGGGCGCGGACCTGGGGTGCGTCAGAGTGGGATTGGGGCCGTGGAGTTGTCGCTGATGGTTCCGGGAATGTATACGTTACGGGCAACTTCTACGACACGGTTGATTTCGATCCCGCCGGCGGTGATCTGCAGATTTCGAATGGTGAGGCAGATGTCTTCCTGAGCAAATTCGATGGATCGGGTGATTTCTTGTGGGCGCGGACCTGGGGTGGAACATGGGATGATTTCGGTAATGGAGTTGCTGCAGATGTCTCCGGGAACGTCTACGCTACAGGCGACTTTCTAGTCACAGTGGATTTTGCTCCAACCGACTCGCCCTGTAGCGATGATCCGGACGAGCATACCGCAACCGGAGACTGGGAAGCCGATCCATTTCTCACTAAGTACCTCTCAGACGGCTGCTGGTAGAGCCATCCTGCTCTTGCGGATCACTCTCGGACGATCCTGTTCTTTCCTGCTAAACAAAATCGTCCTTTCTTCTTTCCACCCATTTAGGCGGACATTCTCGCATTGCTGCCACATTCAAAACTCTTTTACTTGCAGTATGGGCTTCCGATATAGTACTCTATATTGGCATCGAGTCTTTAAGAGGTGACCCCATGATCCGCGGCTTTTCTTTTCAGAGGTGCATCGTCATAGGCACGGTGGCGCTTCTCATGCTGTCCTGCGGGAAATCATCAAACGGCCCGGTACAGCCGGTACTGACCGACAGCACTCCCATCGCTCAATCCCAGGCGGCGAACGGCAAGGCGCTCTGGGGGCTTTGGGATATTGCTATCGATACTGGGACCGGCTCGGTCGAGGCCGTTCCTTTGAGGGGAGCAGAGTTCACCGCCAATGTGACCATATTCCTTCAACCTCCAATGGGAAGTTTGACCTACCTGAAGTTCACCGATCTTGACCTTACGGACTGGCCCGACCTTGGAATCATAGAGCTGGATGTCGGACTGACTCACCCGTTCCCCGGTCTGGACATGTACACAGGCTTCGACGTGCTGGGCGTTTTTCGACATAATGGATCGTACGCATCGGGCTATGATGCCGCCGCGACATGGGGCGAGAAGGGCGTGGATGGTGTGCTCCTGAATGCAGACGGTCACACCCGTTGGTTCAACAGGTTGGAGTTCCCATCCCCGACCCTCTTCGGCTATGTCCCTGGTGCGATCGGCTCTGTGGGATTCGAGCCCGACGCCACTCTGAATGCTTTCAAGTATTTTGCTGATGGTCTCGACGTGGAGGCCGACACCGCTGATTTCTACAGTGATCCGGCAAATGCAGAGAGGAGAGGGTGTTTCAGAGCAGGCTCGACCAACAAACGGCACTATGTGCTCCAATTCCCGATGGACGGCGGCTCGCCGGTGCTTCATTTCCAGTACGGCATTATCGCAAGCTGGGCGGCGCCGCCGCCCGAGGCTGCTCCGGAGTATGCGATCGAGGATTTCCCATTGACCGCGAATTCGGCTGAACCGATCGTGCTTGCGGTCGATGCATCAGAGTCGGTCCTTTATTATGTCGATGAAAGCAACAAGGGTGACATCCTGTCACTTGAGATAGAAATTCTCGATCACCAGGCGGCGGCGAATCCATCGGGAGTGACCGGTGAGCTTGCCGGGATTGTCGTGGAGGCCGGGTCGGAGCTTATCCCTGGCGGTAACCAGGTGATCGGGCAGGATATGCTGGATAGCGTTTCTGCGCCGGGTGGTCCTTCAAGCTCCGTTTACTCGATTGACATCCCGAACTGCGAACCCGGCTACGCAGGAGAACTGCCGATCCTGATAACCGTTCTCTCCGCCGATCCGACCGATTATGACTCCGGTTTCAATCATCCTTACCCGGAAGGTGCGGCGCTGGCTTCATACTGGGTCGGACATGTACAAGTGGATGACACAGCCCCAAGCATGCCTCCGGTCGCGGGTGAATTGAGCCTGTATTGGGAGTGCCCCGGCGATCCGTGCTCGGGCCAACTGTTTACGGTGGAAATCTCCGAGGCGTACGATCCGGAAGGCGAGCCGGTGACCATCACGTGGGATTTCGACGGCAACATGGATTTCGCGGACGACATGGACGGCGATGACACCAACCTGAGCGGGGAGTATGTGTATGACACTCCCGGAACGTACGATGCGTACTGTCGGGTTGATGACGGAACGCTGCACACGGATGTGGGTCCGCTTATGATTAATGTGATGGACTGCATTCCCGATGAGCCGGAGGTGGTGAGCTGGGTTCCGGCACCGACGGTACCGTACCAGCATATCAGCTACGATGTGGCTCACAATCCGGACGACGGTTACGCCTATTGTGCCGTGAGCACCGGAAGCTCGGGGAAGCTGGTCGTTGTTGATGTCGATCCCACGGCGACGGCTGAAGCGAAGGGCGACGTGGATTTCTCCTACCTGCAATGCGCGATCGCGTGCAAGGGCTCCTACGCCTATATCGGCGGGGTCTATATAAACGGCATCTCGACGGTTGATTGCAGTGACCCCGATAATCCGGTCGAGGTCCACAACTACCAGCAGGGTCTGAGCAACGCGATGATCAACGACATGGAAGTCGTGAACGACTACCTCTACGCCGCCGCGCAATGGGGCGGAATACTGGTTTTCGACATCACCGATCCATCAACTCCGCAGTTCGTGGGACAGACACCGGGCGGATTCGGGACGGTTATCAATTCGAGCGCCGTTGCGGTTACGCCCGACAACCAGTGGGGATTCTATACGGACGGGTACGAGGTCAACCCCGACTATGATGATTATGTGAAAGTGGTTGACCTGTCCGATCCGTCAAGTCCCACGGTGGTGCACGAAGTCTTGGTGCACTATCACTTCTACTCCGACATGGCTATCCAGGGTGACTACCTCTATCTCCACGAGGACAATTACTTCTCGGTCTTCGATATCAGCGATCCTGAGACAATGGACTTCGTCTTCATGGGAACGGGTCTCGGCGGCAGGCAGTACGATATTGCGGTTTCCGGATCGTATGCGTACCTCGTCAAGGGAATCTGGGGTTCGGGAACACTGACTATACTGGATATTTCCAATCCCGAGTTGCCCACGGTGTTTACAACACTGTCACTTCCCGGCGGCGGTCAGGGCGTCAATGAGTACTGTGGAGAGGTGTATGTCGCCGCAAGCTATAATACGCTCGATATAGTTGATCTGTACTAGTCCAGGGGACGCGTTCCTTGGGAGCATCCGTGGTTTGATTTTGATGAGTTCTTTCCTGCCAGGACCGCGGGCATCCCTGCCCGCCTCTT
>CBDUXL010000291.1:0-4459 GCA_965371155.1 uncultured bacterium
CATATTCACCCGCCAGATGAGGTGTTATCCATTCGCCGAAATCCTGCTGCATCTCCTTCAGGATTCGCTCCAGCGGGAGTGCCCGACGATAAGCGCGCTCGCTGGCCATGGCGTCGTACGTGTCCGCAACCGCAAGTATCCTGCTGAATATCGGGATATTCTCTCCGGCCAGCTCGTCAGGGTAACCCGAGCCGTCGAATCGCTCGTGCTGGTGACGGACAACCGGTCCGAGATTGGAGAGGCTTGAGATGCTCGATATTATCCTCTCGCTCGCGATGGGGTACTCGCGCATGATCTCTGTTTCGCTCCTGGTCAACTTCCCGGCCTTGTCGACAATCGCCGAAGAAACCGCGACCTTCCCCGCCTCGTGAAGAAGGCCCGCGATCTCCAGCTTGAAAAGACCCTCCCTGTCGAAGCCGAGTTCGTTGCCGATTGCAATAACCAGGTTCGCGACCCTTCTCGAATGCCCGCGAGAGTACTTGTGCCTGGCATCGATAATGCGGCTGAAAAGATCGAAAATTCCCAGGATTTTCCCGCCCGTGATCCGGGAGAACTCGCGATGGGACACGGTTTCTTCCTTGATGGCGGCATGAGCTTCCTTGTCGACCTCGCCCAGTTTCTCGATTCCATGCTCGTTTACGAGGGTCATGAGAATACCGACATGCCCCGGATGGAATTGGATTCCCGCGAACTTGCGCATTTCAGCGATCGCGACATCCGGCTCCAAAGCCGGGCGCCAGGGTCGGGGCGAAAGAAGCGCGTCCATTGTGTCCGCGACAGCAAGAAGCTGGGCGCCTTCCGGAATTCCCTCCCATCTGAGAGCGTCGGGATAACCCGTGCCGTCCCATCGCTCGTGGTGCCACCTGATGAGATACGCCGCGTTGTCGAGCGTGGGTATCTCCCGGACAATCTCGTAGCCTATGTGAGGATGCGCGTTCCTCAGCGCTTTCTCGCCGATGGTGAGTTTGCCTTTCTTGCGGAGGATTTCGTCGGGCGTGCCGATCTGCCCGATATCATGGAGAAGGCCCGCATAGTAGAGGTCTCGAAGGTAACTCGGCGATAAATCAAGCCGCCGACCGAGATTGACTGCGATCCCTGCGACCCTCTGGGCGTGCTGATGTTTCGCCTGCTCGACCAGGTCCATCGTCAGGCTGAGTGCCTTTACGATGTCCTCGAAAAGGTCGTAGTGGTCACCGAGCATGCTCGGGTTCCACTCGCCGTCGCGTTTTCCGTTCCCATCGGTCATGAGTCAAGAATAACCCCTTAATTATACTCCACCGAAGCCCGGTGAGTGTGGTCATTTGTTGCTGAGTTGCTGAATCGACCGAAGACTGGTACCTTTTGGTTCCGTCTGAAAGCTCAATGTTTCAGGTTCGGGATGAAAACAAGAAGGAGGCATCCAATGAAATTCACAGTTGCTCAACTTGCCCTATTGTCAGTAGTTGCTCTGGCCGTCCAACATCTCAGCGTGCCCGCGATGGCGCAATGCTACGGGGGTGTTTGCGAGCCGCCCCCATCGATTGAAATAGCCAGTCGGACTGCAGGCGATGTAATAATCTATCTGAACGTAGGTTCGCAACAGCGCACCATCGGGAACTCGATGATGATTAATGGAGAAGGAATCAGTCTTTCAATCAGCTTTGCAATGCATGAAGGATTCGATGGCTTTCTAAGTATGTCCAATAGTGAGAGCCCTTTCGGATGGGACGAGAATAAGATCAACCTGAGCTCATATACCAGGAGCAACGGTGTTGTGGACACAAGCGCGATGCAGCCTGAGTATTCCGAAGTCTGGTATAAAGGGCTTGCTTTGGTTGGTGAACTGATCGAGAGAGATGATTTCTGGGAGTTCCTTGGCGAGAGCGCCAAGAACGAACACGTGATTCGGCAACTGGAGGAGATCCGGGACGGCTACTATGTTCCCAGCGTTTATTCATCGTTGCTCAGTATCCGATTCAACCTTGTCGGAAGATTCTTTGAAGACAACCGCGTTGCCAGGTCATACTCTCTGGAAGGACCGTCGTTAGTGTCGGTATCCACCACCTCGTTGACCGGTGATCCTGATCCGGAACTCAACATTGAAATCCACAGCTCTGACTACCGGGACAGATGGGTAATCAGTGTTGATCCGGAGACACAAACCTGTGAGATCTCAAAGATTGGCGGTGATCCGACTCGACCGTTAACTGAGGAGGATTGGCTTCCGGCTGTAGAGGAAATCCGATATACCTTGCAGTTCTTCTACGATCAGCTACCCGTCCTCCGGGACGCTGGGGTAGTTGATCCTGAGCACGAACTGAACATGCTTATCGAGAAGAGCCTGGAGGCGATCGACACATATCCGATGGAGGCCCGGTACGACTACATTCGAGGAGACTATATACTTTGACTCCGGTAACGATTTCGGATAATGAGAACGGGTTCGAAGTGGAATTGGCAATGGATTAATGGCGCACAGCCATTCGCCTCTACTCCCTCAACCATGTCTTGATCACTTTCGCGGCTGCGCTGGGATCTTCCCTGATCAAGCGCTCTATCTCATCGCGCATCCTGATCTTTTCCCTGGTTTCCGGATCGGCTGACGGAAGTTCCGCCGCCTCTTCCTCTTTTTCAGCTTTGAATCCCGGCAAAAGGAATGCCTTTTCGATCGGCTTGAGGAAGTGCTTCAGGACCATCATGAAGACGCCAAGCACGAGCAGCACAACTCCAACACGAAAAATGAAGTCCCTCATCTCCTTGGATGCAATTATCGCTTTCTCTGCCGCCAGTTCCTCTTGCAGGGTGGTATCGAACGGCCTGAAGGCTATGGTTATCGAGTCGCCACTCTCGGTATCCAATCCTGCGGAGTCCTTAATCAGGCTCTGGACCTCCGCGATCTCATTCGCGCCGATATCAGAGCGGTCAGTGCTGTCGATCAGCACGCCCACCGAGCAACTGAGCAGAGTGCCGGGAGCCTGGGTCCGCATTTCGTGGGTGGTTGATACTTCGTAGTTTTTTGTCTCGGTTGAGCTGTCCGATTCGGACGGCTGACCTACGGCTGACGGATATGACGGGATGTTGCTTTCGGTGCCGGGGATACCGACCGCGGCCGTGGCACCACCCGACTGCGATGTCTCAGTTCGCTCCTCGCTGACGACAACCCCTTTGGCCGTGCCGGGCACCGGCTCATAAGTGAGGCTCTCAGACTGAACCTGGTCGAAATCCATCTCACAGGTAAAGCTCACTGCCACGTTGCCGACACCATAGGCGCGCTCCAGCAGGGACCGGATACCTGCAGCCCGCTGCAATTCATAGAGCCTACGGGCTTCCTCCTGCGAGGGGAGGAGTCCTGAGGGTCGCATCATGGACGGGCCGGTGAGGAGGTTCATGTTCTGGTCGATGATTGTCACATTGTCCGGATCGAGGCTCCCGATCGCGCCGGCAACGAATGTGCGCACAGCCGCGATCTTGTCGCCCGACATTGCGGCCCCGGGCGGGGAGATCTGGAGAACCACGCTCGCCATCGGCTCTATTTGCTCGGCAATAAACGGTGTGGGCTCGGGAAGGGTAAGGTGAACTCTTGCCGCCGAGACCTCGTCCAGGCTCATCAATGTGCGCGCAAGCTCACCCTCGACCGCCCTTGTGCGGTTCTGGCGTTGCAGGAAATCGCTCATCCCCATAGTGGAGCGATCGAACAGTTCGTATCCGGTGATCCCGGTGGGTGTGAATCCATCTGAGGCCAACGATATTCTGAGTTCGTCAACCTGATCGGCAGGCACCATAATGGCCTTGCCCCCGTCCCTGACCTTGTAAGTCACGCCTCTGCCCTGAAGCTCAGTGATGACCTCCCCGGCGTCGGTTGGCTCCAGGTTGCCGTACAGGAGGGCCAGGTCCTTCGTACCGGAGAAGCTGAGCCAAATCACCATGGCGATCACGAGTATCAGCCCCGAGCTGATAACCACCAGCCGTTCGCTGCTTGTCATTCGATTCCAGAGCGAGTTGAGTTGCGTCAGGAAGGAGGTTGGTTCGGTTTCCATGCTTGCCCCTGATTCCTACCACGAATACGCCTGCGTCTGGTGCAAGCGTCGATTACATCGGCATCCGGTTGATTTCCTGGTAGGCTTCGATCAACTTGTTTCTAAGCTCAATGAACAGCTCCAGGGCAATTTGCGCTTTCGCAGACGACAACATGACCTGGTGAAGCTCCACCGGACGACCGAGCGCAAGTTCGATGGTGGCCAGATCGCTCTCTCCCTTTAGTTCTTCGATCTTGCTGACTGCCTCGGCAAGAAGATCGCTGAACGTCTCGGGCGCACCTTCAGGCGCCTTGGTCGGGGAGGGGATCTCGAGCCCTGGGAAGGCGCCGAGTGCCGTGGACTTTATGCGCTCCAGTTCAGTCATGGCGTCTACGTGCTGCAATTGCCCCACCATGGGTGGGGAGTGCTCCATTGAATACATATTTATTATCCTTAATCAGGGG
>CBDUXL010000292.1:0-4449 GCA_965371155.1 uncultured bacterium
GCAGTGTGGGCCGGTGGATCGGATGAATCACCGCCGGAACCGCTGGACGCGGCGATTATCTTCGCGCCGGTGGGGGAGCTTGTTCCAGTCGCGTTGAGGGCTGTCCGGAAAGGAGGGACCGTGGTCTGCGCGGGCATATATATGAGCGACATACCTTCCTTCCCCTACTCCATACTTTGGGAGGAGCGAGTGATTCGGTCGGTTGCCAATCTGACCCGTCAGGACGGGGAAGAGTTTCTTGCGCTCGCGCCGAAAGTGCCGGTTGAAACCGAAGTGAGTCCGTATCCTCTTGAGAAAGTCAATGAGGCATTGGATGACTTACGGGAAGGCCGGTTCACGGGTGCCGCAGTCATCGTGGTGAATGAGGAAGCCGTTTCAGGAGATTTATGAGATGAGAGAGCGGCTCGACTTGTAGGGGCAGGGCACCGCCCCTGCCCTGGCCGACATATATTCAGTGCCTCCTCGATGGGCAGGGGCGGTGTTCGATGGGCAGGGGCGGTGCCCTACCCCTACACGGGATTCAAGTTGTATCTGTTGTCGGCATAAGCTTACTTTGGTTTTCCTTAATCCGTTTCACTCCATACATACCGGGAACGTAGGTCATTCAACCATGATGGCTCCAATTCCCCATCGTGTTGAAGACGCCCGACGACAATTCCGGGATGGATACCAACCTTCTGAGCGAACGCTATGATGTCCCTCTCGAAGAAAGATCCCCGCTCAATGAAACGCTGGTACTTACTCGGAGGAATCAGCAATTCGGCGGCAAAATCATCGGCTTCCTTCTCTCGCTCGTTTTTCCCATCATCCTCCAAGATAACCGCCTGTCGGCCATGCAGAAGGATATGTCCGATTTCATGGAAGAGGCTGAACCAGAAGATGTCCGCCCATTTGAACCGCAATGTGAGCATCAGGACTGCTTTATCGCGACCCATCCAGAAGACAGCACCATGCGCTTTTGTCCTGGGTAAATGCGGGCAGACAACCAGAGCCACTCCACACTCCGCAAGTTTCACCTGCAGCCTGTCCTGGAATTCATCAGGTCCCTGAAGTGTCATAGCCCGTAAATCCCGGAGAACTCCCCGGAGCCTATCATCATCAAACGGTCTGCAGGATATTCTTTGTGCCAGCAGTTCCCCCATTCTCACCCAAGCTGCTACGGCTTCGGGAGTCCTCTCGCCTACAGTCGATCTCCCATAACGGAAAGCCGCCTGGTATCGAGGTGATTCCGTGACATTAAGAAGCGACATGACTCCAAAGAACCTGCGCAATGCCCAAATCTTGTCGGTATCCTTCGTGTACCTCTCAACCAATCCGGTCTTCACAAGTTCAGAGTATCGGAACTTCTTAACCAGTTCTCCTTCGGCTTCCTGATCCTCTCCACCGATATGATTCTCCAGTCGCGCTAGGGTCAGACGATACTCGGTTTCGAGTCCCAGCCAGATATGTGCGGGTACTCCAACCACCTGCTCAAGCTGTAAAGCGGTTTTGGGTGTAATCGTTTTCTTACCTTTGAAGATCGGGCTCAGCTTCGTTGCCGGACGGCCCATGCGCCGTGCCAGCTCGTCCTTGGTCATCCCCAGCTCGTCAAGGACCTCTTCGAGATACTCACCGGGAGGTATGGCAAGGTCTGAGTGAATGTTGTTTTTATTGACCATAATGTTTGCTGACCTCCTCGATCATAATTACTTCCAGTTCGTCACCAGTGATAGTGAAGATAAGCCTATAACGACCGGTCAGAGCAATCGCCCACTCCCCGAGGCGATCTCCGGTGAGTTCGTGGCAATGCAAAACAGGAAGGCTCTTCAATTCCTTTATGTCTTTCGCTTGTTTGATGATATTGATGCGTTCGATATACCGACGTGCAACCTGCTTTCCATACGCCTTCTGCGCTTCGCGGTGGTTTTCATACTGCTTCTTCAGTGTACGCGTTCGAAACCGGACTTCCATTATTCCTTACTTCCTTCGTCCGCTTCATAACCTCTTCTTCACCCTTCAGGTGAAGATTATAACATCCATTTTGCCAAATGTCAAGGCCTTTCTTTACCCTAAGGGTGAATATCCACTAGCCGTCAGTCGTCGATTCCGACCGCCTCCTCAACCATTTCAGTCTCATCTTCTCCCGACATCTCGTCGTCGATGACTTCGCATGAAATGCGAGAACGGCTCGCCGGGAGGCTCGCCCTCCCATTCTGCGTTTCCTGCGACAGGCACTGGGAAGGCAAAGCTCCCCCCGATTCGCGATTTCGTTGACAGAAAATTTTCTCGTTTGATATACTTCAATGGTCGAATTCCGAGCAGATGAGAAGAAACGCCCACGCGAGCCATTCAGTCGTACCGGCTCAGGGGCTCACACGAAACAGAAGAAATGGACAACGCCTATCTGAACCGACAGGTCGCCGTCAAACTCATAACGGGCGAGGAACTGCCTGATGGCGTGCTGTTCTGGGGCAAGTCGGGACTCAGCGAGGACTTCCTATGGTTCGGCATTCCCAAACCGGATGAGGTCCACGGCACTGATGTAGAGTACCACGTCCCCAAGAACGCCATCGCCTACGTACGTATTGAGGGCGGAGAGGTCTGACTCTATCGGAGCTTGAAGGACAGCCATGGCTCGAAGATACTCACTGATCTTCACCGCTATCCTTTTCATGGGCCTGGTCGGTCTGGCCCTGTCCGGATGCGGGCCGAGTCCGCCTATTCCCTATCGGCAGCTCCAGATACAGCATACTGAGGAAGCCGAAGGATATGATGTTTACCTCTACGCCTCTATCGGGAAAGGTTGGACCCCTGAGGAAATTGAAGCGCTGCTCAAGTGGTTTGATGAGGTCAAGTACCCGCAGGTGAACAAGATGAAGGTGGTTCTCTGGACCAATCCACAGGGAGCCTTGATGATGAACACGGGCGACATGGCGGGCTCCCTCACCGTGGATCGCGAAGCTGGAATCTACGAGCTCACTATCGGCGTCCGATGACACGATCGCCTGATCCATGATGTTTAGTTGGTTGAGCCCATCATTACCGCACTCACCCCGCCCGACCTGGGCGGCTTTCCGTCTTGGGCTTGTGCTTGCTCTTCTCTTCACGCCGACATCTCAGCTCTTTGCCGAGCCTCTCACAATCGATGAATGGCTGAATCTCGGTTGGCACTACTACAACTCAGGTAAAATTGATGAGGCCTTCAACGTTTTTCTGGAGACCGTCGATCACTTCCCGTTCTGTGCGGAAGCTCATCTCGCGCTGGGGGAGATATACCTCGAACTCGGGCACCCCGAGCGCGGGCGGAATGAACTCCTGCGCAGCCTGGACCTGGACGACTCATCCGAACTTGCAGCACGCGCTCACTATCTTTATGCAATCACCATGCGGGAGGAGGATGCCGTAACTGCGATATTGCACCTCGAAAGAGCTCACCATCTGGGAGGCACCCGGACTCTGCAGTTCGAGATAGCTCAGCAAATCCGCTTCTGCCACCTGCTGATAACCATGTACGAGCGGGCGGAAAGCGGACCCATAGTTCTCCACTATTCGCCATCGCTCTTCGATCAGGAAACGGGCAGCACGGTCGCACAGGACGCCGAGGCAACGCTCTACCTTCTTGAGTCGTTCTGCTGTTTCGATACCGAGGAACCCGTACACTTCTTCCTGTACACAACCGATCACGACTTAAGAGTTGACATTCCTGAGGGCTATGAGTGGGACCCGGACCATCGCGAGTTCCATTTTGTGTATGCGCCGCAAATGGACTTCCTCCCGCCGCTGTCGACCCAGATTATCGTTGATCTCCAGAACTCCCTGAACCGTCACGGCGGAGCTCCGTGGGTCGTAGCGGCTCTCCCGACAGCGGTGACGGGCCGCCTTGAGAAGCTCGATCTGGAAGAGGGGTCCGAGGAGGCAATTGCGGGTTTGGGCTGTGATGAGGCGGTTCGGGCGCTTGTTGAGACAGACGGACTGGTTGAGTTGGTCTACTTGTGGTCCGAGGAATTCATGCAGTACGTGGCCGAACCGATTGCCCTCGCCGAACTTGGAAGCTTCCTCCGCTGGGTCCGTCGAAGTTACAGCACCCTTCAACTGCAGGAGATATTGACTCAGCCGAATGTCGAACTCATTCTGGACGCTCCGGCCGATGAAATCCAGCAGAGCTGGCTTCACGACATAGCCTCCTCATCCAGCCTTATCGGCGATCCCGAGCTTGCCCGAAGGTGGGCGAGCAACATGCCTGTATCGCCGCTTGCAGGCGAACCGGAGCTTCCGCTGGACATCCTCAAGGAGGGTCTCAGGCTGTATCTGGAGGGCGATAGAGCCTCCGGGCGTCGCGAAATCCATCGAGCGCTCAGTTACGATCCCGGGCTTGGGGTCGGGTACTACGCTCTAGGCTGGATTGCCTCGCAGGAGGGTAATTGGGAAAATGCCAGGGAACAGTTGACCATGGCGGTCATGCTGCTGGAT
>CBDUXL010000293.1:0-4412 GCA_965371155.1 uncultured bacterium
CTGGGGTGGATCGGACGATGATGTTGGCTTTGGGATTGCCGCTGACAGCTCTGGGAATGTCTACGTTACGGGCATTTTCACTGACACAGTCGATTTCGACCCCGGGGGCGGCGATCCGCACACCTCGAATGGTGATTGGGATGTCTTCCTGAGCAAATTCGATTCATCGGGCAACTTCGAGTGGGCCCAGACCTGGGGCGGGTTAGCTCCTGAAGAAAGCTATGGAGTCGTCGCTGACGATTCCGGGAATGTCTACGTTACGGGCGCATTCGGGAACACAGTCGATTTCGACCCCGGGGGCAGCGATCCGCACACCTCGAATGGTTGGTGGGATGTCTTCCTGAGCAAGTTCGATTCATCGGGTAACTTCAAATGGGCGCGGACCTGGGGTGGGTCAATGGATGATTGTGGCTGGGGAGTTACCGCTGACGTCTCTGCGAATATTTATGTCACGGGCAAGTTCTGGGGCACAGTCGACTTCGCACCAACCGACCCTCCCTGCAATGATGATCCGGATGAACATACTTCAAACACAGGCTGTGACGCATTCCTGACCAAGCACCTCCCGGACGGGTGCTGGTAATGCTTCTTTAGTCTCGTGGATTTCCCTCAGGCAGACATTCTCACATTGGGGCTACACACCTGCATGTCCCGGAGTAGTAGAAACCTGGGTTTTCGGGCCGTATAATCGTCAGCATGGCACAGGACTCCCCGAATCTTACCGCCAGGCTCGGACCGCTGATTCTGCGCAGACCCATTATCGCCGCGAGCGGCACATTCGGATACGGTACGGAATTTACAGGGCTAACCGATTTCAATTCCCTGGGCGCCATCACGCTCAAGGCGGTGAGTCTCGAACCCAGAACCGGAAACCCATACCCTCGAATCGTCGAGACACCCTCGGGAATGCTCAACTGTATCGGTCTGGAGAACCCGGGTCTGGACGTTTTCCTGAAGGTGAAACTTCCCGAGGCCGACAAGCTGGGAGTTCCTCTTATCGCGAATCTTGTGGGAGACCGTGTTGAGGATTATGTCGAGCTGGCTCAGGCGCTGGACGATGTGGAAGCTCTGGTTGCTCTTGAAATAAACGCAAGCTGCCCGAATGTCGATCATGGCTTCATGGCCTTTGCCGCGGATGCAATCAGCCTCGGAAATCTTGTGGAGGCCGTTCGGAAAGCTACCACAAAGCCGCTTATCGCCAAGCTGAGTCCGAACGTCGCGGATATCGTTCCCATCGCCGCCGCCGCCGTTGAGTCGGGCGCGGACATACTGAACCTCGCAAATACATTCCTTGGGATGGCAATTGATACAGAGACGAAGCAGTCCCGTTTGTCGAGAGACTATGCCGGATTATCGGGTCGAGCGATACGTCCCCTGGCGGTGAGGATCGTCCATCAGGTGGCATCGGCGATCGAGGTCCCCATAATTGGAACAGGTGGAGTGTATGAAACAAGCGATGCGCTGGAGTTCTTCATTGCAGGCGCCTGCGCAATTAGTGTAGGGACTGTCAATTTCATGGACCCCGATAGAGCATCGGAAATCTGCAAGGGTTTGGCATCCTACCTGAACGAGCACGGAATGACCCTCGACGAGCTTGTGGGTTCATATCGAGGAGTGGACGGCGAGAAAGCGAGTCGGGCATGACACGGTTGCGGTCGTCATCAGCAACCTCGCTTGCACACATTGAGGCTGTTGGGGTAGTATGATTGCTGCACCGGCATTGGGGTGAACCGATCTGACAGAGACAAAAGAAATACGGCTTGAAATCGATTATCCGTACGCCGTCCTGCGCATCGACCGCCGGGACAACAAGTACAACACGCTCGCCCCGGCGATTGTGGAAGAGATGGCTAACGCGCTCAGGACGGTTGAGCACGACCCAAAAATACGGGTCCTTATCGTAACGGGAAACGATAAGACATTTTCGACGGGCGTGGACGTATCGGACTCGTCCGTTGAGGGAATGGATGCGTTGGAGGCCAGGTTCCTGAGCCGACTTGGCAAGCAGATGTTCGGGCGTCTGGATGCCCTGGAAATCCCCACGATTGCGGCTATCAACGGCACCGCGCTTGGGGGCGGGCTGGAACTGGCCCTATCTTGTGATTTCCGGATCGCCTCCGAGCGGGCCTTGTTCGGACTTCCCGAAAGCAATCTCGGCATCATCCCCGGCTGGGGCGGCACTCAGCGACTGGTCAGGCACGTCGGATACGCCAAGGCGATGGAACTCATACTCACCGGTGAGATTATCAAGGCTAACGACGCTTTGGCGTTGGGGATTATCCAGGAGGTTGTTCCAAAGGGTGAGGATGTGGTGGAAGCTTCGAAGAAATGGTCGGAGAAATTCACAAAGCGATCGCGAGTGGCTTTGGCTCTGTGCAAGAAAGCGGTGCGTATGGCGGCCGAATTGCCACTCCGCTACGGTGAAGAGTTTGAAACCGAGCTTTTCGCGCTGGCGTGGGCATCGAAGCACAGGAAGCTTGGAATCGACGCATTTCTCGATCGTAAGAAGCCTGATTTCCCTTTAGGTTTTGAGTGAGACCGACTTGCAGGATCAAATCCTTCTGTTTACATAGTAATGGTAGAGGACATCCTTGAGCACGGAAACGCGTTCCTCGTTTGCCTGTTCCCTGCTAAGCCCCAAAAGCGCCGCATCGGTATCTGATACCGTTGCGATCCTCCGACGCCTTGCAACCAGCGACGGCCCATTTGAGAGCGTTCTTGCCTGTATCTCGTAGTCGCGAAGGCCCTCGAGGAAAAGCGCTCCCAATCTGCTGATTATGCTGTCAGCCGCGCTCATGAGTTCCTCATCTGTTTCCGAGGAAATGTAGAAGATCCCATTTTCGCCGGCAGTCACCACTCCATATACGCCGTCCTCGGGTGGGATAACCTCTTCGAATAACTGTTCCCTTAGCTGGTACTCTCTGAGGAGCGATGGGGGAATCTCCTCCACCTGCGCGCTCTCGTCCTCCCCTTCCCTATCGGACTCTTCATCCCCGGAGCTTTCCGCCCGTCGCAGTAGAGCCTGCTGCCACTCCTCGAGACGCTTAGACTCAGCATCCGAGAGCGGAAGAAAAAAGACCAGGGGCAGATGCACGCGATAAACGTCATCAGGCAACTCAATACCGAAACCTGCGAGGGTCTCGCGGATTTGCTCAATCCGCTGATCCGGGTGAGGATGTATAGTGAAATAGTTACCGCCGGGCTCGGGACGATGGATAGCGTCCTGCTCCAGAACCTGCAGAAGCTCCAGGTAGCCGAGCGGATCGAAACCGGCCTGCACCATGAGGGTGACGCCGTTGCGGTCCGCATCGTTCTCCGCCGCACGCCCGTAGGTCTCGGTCATGCTTGCAGACATCATCTGTCCCAGCATCAGGGCTTCAGCTTCGCCGCTTGCAACCATCGCAACCAGGCCGACCAACATACCCCTGATCTGCCGATCGGCGATACGGGAGTGGTGCCGATGAATTACGTGGGTGAACTCATGCGCCATGACAGCCGCGAGCATGTCATCCGTCTCGCATGCGTCCACCAATCCCTCGAACAAGTATACGTAGCCGTTAGGAAGAGCAAATGCGTTTACGGAATCATCCCTGAGAACTTTTACAGTTATCTCCCTGTCATCTTTCTCTTCTTCTGGAATCACTGCGATTAGCCGCTCGCTGATCCGCCCTACCCTCTCGTTGATTTCCGGATCATCGACCACGGGGAATTGTTCTTCGATTTCCCGAATGTACCCGGGCTCTTCAGTGGAATCATCATCCTGAGCCCAAGCAACGCCAACCAGGAGAAACAATGCAGCCACCATCATCAGCAGCATCGCAGGGAGGGCGACACTCCTGTCGAGCCGCATTGCATCGGTATTTTGACGGCTCAGCGGAAGCTTCGCCCTCCCCGATGCCGCACGCCGAGGGAGGGCCAGATTCCTGTCGAGCCGCTTATGTCGAATCAATTCACGCATGTTAGCTAATAATACACTCTCCACCACGATGGGCAAGTGTAAGAGGAATCCACAGTGGTCAGACACCGCCCGGTTCGAATGGATCACCTTGCGCATTCTCGTTTCTGTTGATAATGTACTGTGCATTGGCAATTCGACTGCAAGCCAAATCCTTTCAGGGAAGTAGAATAAATGAAACTCAGGAGGCCATGGCATGTATCGACGGATAGTGTTACTCGCGACGGTTGCTTTTGCTGCATTCGCCGCGACAGGCTTCTCCGGCGGCGGCGAGAGCTCCGCGGAGGCAGGAGTCGATTCCGGCTGGGCGCGGACCTGGGGTGGGCCATCATCGGACTATGGCCGTAGAGTTGCTGATGACAGCTCCGGGAATGTATAAGTTACGGGCAAATTCAGGGGCACACTCGATGTCGACCCCGACGGCCCAGGTGGCCTTGACCCCGGCCATATCGCGTTG
>CBDUXL010000294.1:0-4397 GCA_965371155.1 uncultured bacterium
AAGACACATTCAGACACTGCGTCCACTTCCATCGCAGCGGCACATCCGACGGAGGAATAACCTGGATCAGGCAGACTCTTGACTTGGATGTCTCCAGCTATGACTCCCTCTACTGCAACCTCTTCTTCATGATCGATCAGAGCTCTCTGTACGGCGATGGCTGGATGGGTGGTGAGATGGACCTGGCCATTCGGATAGTCTACGACGACGGGGCCGCATCAGCACCGTACTGGAGACAAGCATGGATCGGCTGGGATGGGCAGTTTGATGGAACCTGGCAATGGAACACCTCCTGGCTGCCCTGGTACGTTACGTACCATGAGCAGGAACAGGTCGCGGAAGATACCTGGCACGAGAGAAAGACCGGCATAGACCTGATGACGATTGACCCGCCTCCGATCGAGATCAAGTGGGTGCGGATCGACTCCTGCGGTTGGGGCTGGGACACCTACTGCGCCCTGCCGTGGTTCAGCGAGGAATAGCCGGGCAATGCATTTGCCGGAATCCGGGGATAAATAGAAGAAGCCCTGGGAAGTGCATTCCAAGGCTACAGAACAAGACATAACCAGCAAAACCAGAGCAAAACCAGGGGACACCTCTTTTCGTCCTCGAAAAGCAGGTGTCCCCGCCAAGCATTTTCGAGAGGAGATGAGTTTTGAATTCGGGAGGAGAACAATGAATCCAGTTGAAACCAAAGCAACAATGGTGCCTATGGATGTCGAGTACGTTCCGTGCTGGCTGACCTGGTTGGCCTCCACCACCGGCTGCCTCAGGGCTCTTGACGTGGATTGCGACCTTGTGGATGTCGCCGGCTTGAGTGGTTATGCATTCATGCTCTCGGTGCACGAAGTGGTGTGCCCATCCGGACCGACAATGTTCGATTGGGGCAGTCTGCTGCACGGCGTGCATATCCTCGGGCGCACCACACATGTGTTCCGGACCAGCCAGTGCCACGGAGGTGATTTCACAACCGATCTATCCCGCGAGCACTGCAAGCAGGCTTATGAATTCGTGTCTCAGGAGATTTCCGAGGGAAGACCATGTGTCATGTTCGGTGCCTATGTCCCGGAGTTTGCGGTGGCCATCGGCGTTGACGACGGCAAGTACATTGTGAAGAGCTTCAAGGAGGTAATCGGTGAGGAGCAACCGCCCATCCCTTATGACGCGCTTGAGGCGCCGGGTGGGGTGTATGTTCTGGCGTTCCCGGGCAAAACGGAACTGCCTCGCTTATGGGGGATACGTCACGCGATCGGCCATGCCGTGCAGTTGCTGCTCTGTCCCACCGCTCACAGCCTTTGGCGGTTCGGGCTAAAGGGATACGACATGTGGATCAAGGCGCTTAAGGAGGATATTGCCATTCCCTTCGGTAATGCCTACAACGCGCAGTGTTATGCCAACAGTCGGAGGCTTGCTCGAGATTTCCTGGAACGAACTGCGAGCGAGCACGATTTCCTTCGCGAGCCGTTGACTCGCGCTTACGAACAGTACAAAGAAGTCAGCGAGGCAATGGCGCAGGTCGCTGAGATATTCCCATTCCCGCCCAGTGATGAGTTGAAGGACGAGAAGAACCGGAAAGAAGCGATCAAGGCTCTCAAGGCGGCGAAGAAAGCCGAAAAGAAAGCTGTCGAAGCGCTAATCGACGCTCGCGACGCCGAATGGCCGAAATCGTAGGGGCGCACGCAACTGCGAGTGGGCGAAATCGTAGGGGCGCTTATCGACGCATGCGATGCCGAGAGGCGGGGAATCGTAGGGGCGCACGGCTGTGCGCCCCACGGCCTATTTCAGGCCCACAATGGGCCTCAGCGCCATGACAGCGTCTTCCGGATTCGGGCAGCCCAGTAGGTAATTCTTCTCGGTGGTTTCAATCGCGAGGCCCACATTGGTCGTGGTTGCAGTAAACGCCAACCATCCGCGCCATTCGCCGCCACCGCCCTTTATTCCCCATCCCCCGAAATCTTTAATGGGGTTGTAGGTCACCGCGCGGATGTCGGTTATCTTCTCGTTCGAAAGCCGGAAGCTCGTCAATCTTGTCAGCCCATATGTGATTTCGAGATGATCCGAAAACGCCATCAGTCTGACCTGGGGGGTGAGTAGTGCAATCATCGGACCGAGTAGAATCATGCTTCTTGTGAACCACACGATCGGCTGGGGCGGATCACCCGGCAAAGGGGCGAATCCCAATGCGGTGAGTCCAATCCCCGTGATAATGATTAGCACCTTAAGGCTTACCTGGCTGTCGGTATACTTGAACAAAGGCTCCATCAAAGACCTCCTAAAGAGAGCAAAAGGAATCTAAAATGTTGAAGGTTACACACGATGCTGATCGGCTGATAGTATAATGTACCGTCATTCGGAGGGCGATAAGGAATTGGCTCAGCGTGTCCTGAAAATTGAGAAAGTCCTGGCGAAGGTCAAGGAGCTTCCTACGCTCCCGGACATCGTCTTCAAGGTGAACGAGGTGGTCAACAACCCAAACACCTCGGCCACCGACCTCGAGGAGGTCATTGCGCGCGACCAGGCGATCGCCGCCAAAATCCTCCGCCTTGTCAACAGCGCATTCTACGGCTTGCCCGGACGCGTGGACACTCTCACCCGCGCGATCCCTCTTCTCGGCTTCTCAACTGTCCGAAATCTGGTGCTGTCGCTCTCGATTTTCGACATGATCTCGATCAGCGAGTTCGACATGAAGCAGTTTTGGCGCCACTCGTTCGCGACCAGTGTCGCGGCACGAGCGATTGCCATGACCGACGGGCTTCCCGACGCGGAGAGCCAGTCGCTTGCCGGTCTTCTCCATGACATGGGCAAGATCGTCCTGTTCCAGAGCTTCGTCAAGGAGTACGCTGCAGTTCAACAGGCTGTGGAGCAGAAGGGATTAACTTTCATACAGGCTGAACAGAGCCTGCACAGTCTCGACCATGCCGAGGTCGGGTATGCGATTTCCGAACGTTGGGGATTCCCGGCCAACATAGCCGCAGCGATCGGCCACCATCACAACCCCGAGAACGCGGGTGACTTCGCTGATTTTTCTGCGGTCACGGCATCGGCCAACGTGCTCGCGCAGGTATTGGATGAGGGTTTCCAGGTCGACCAGGGCTTCGCTGTTGTGGATGAAGCATGCGAGGGTTTCCATCCGCTCACCGAGAAAGCGTTTAAGGCGGTCGAAAGGGAGCTTGGGAAGCAGATGCAATTCTTTGAGAACTTCATCGATCGCATGGAGGCGTTCCGCCGCCCGAGCCCGATCCTGCAGCAAGAGGTTAACCGCATAAAAGGCAAGAGTTCAGTCTGGACGCTGCCGGAGAGGAAGTAGGCCCCGTTTGAAAGATCAGTGGTTGGTGCCCTGAGTCGTCAAATCGGTGATATACTTCCTGAGCGCAATCGCGGGCAAGTGCAATCTGTGGTGATGAGAGCAAAGATCAAGATAGACAAAAAGAATCTTGCAGATTTCTGCAAGCGATGGAAGATTGTCGAGCTTTCATTCTTCGGGTCTGTCCTTCGCGATGATTTCGGCCCGGACAGTGATGTGGACATTCTCGTGTCCTACACGCCTGATGCTCGATGGAGTCTCTGGGACCACGTGAAGATGGAGGATGAGCTTTCAGAGATTCTTCGCAGAAAGGTCGATCTTGTCAGCAGGCGAGCTATTGAGGCGAGTGAAAACTGGATTCGCCGGAATTCGATCTTAGAGTCATTGGAGCCTGTCATTGTCGCGGGATGATGCAACCATATTGGATATCGTCAAGGCTGCAAGACGGATTCTTGATTTCAAAGGCAGTCTGGACAAGCCTGCATTCATGACTGATTCAAAGACCCAGTCGGCAGTCCTGCACCAGTTGCTGGTGATCGGTGAGGCTGTGAAGAGGCTTTCTGGAGATTTCCGAGAGCGGCGACCGGAGATTCCCTGGAAAGAAATCGCCGGCATGCGAGACAAGGTTATACATGTGTACAATGATGTCGACCTAAGTGAGGTCTGGGAGACTGTGAGCACGGATGTTCCTGCGCTTATTTCAATCCTCGAACCGCTTGCCCGCCTTGAGGAGGATAGATCAGAGTCCGGGGAGGAGTCACCATAAGGTCAGGCACCACAGGATGGATAATAGACGGAATGGGGGGGCGGATGAGTAATGTATTAGAAGTAGTTACTGTCCCCTTTCGGGATGCGTGAAGGTCCCAGTTAGGGTAGCGTTATGACACTCACACCGCTAACCGACCGCGACGAGATTCGCAAGGCGTACGAGACGTTCAAGCAACGCATGTACAGCTCCGGTCAGAAGTTGAATCGAGATCTTGGCTGGCGGGGCGAAAGAATGGGAAAGGTTGACGTCTTTTGGGTTCCCGACCTAGGCATTTGGTCACACTTCAATTGTGATTACGCACCAGATCGCTCCTGGTGCGGTTTC
>CBDUXL010000295.1:0-4363 GCA_965371155.1 uncultured bacterium
AGAATGCTTATCCGCATCGGTATTCTCCCCTTGATGACAGTGTCAGGCGTATGCACAAATGCCGCAATCCCCTCCATGCCAATCGACCCCTGGTTCCATGACACAATACCCGCGGTGCGTCTACTGCGTCCTGTTTATGCGACCGCCTACTTGCGGATTGACCGGCGAGAACTCCCGAATGTAATCAACAACAATGTCCGACATTACTCGACCGAAGTCATATGGGTCGATAGCCTCGTCTCTTAGTATGTCAAAGCCGTCATGACCATGTCGCAGGTAGTCCGATACGGCGATCTTGTATGTATCGCTGTCGACCAGAGGGGTGACGCTGCCGTCCGGATTGTGGATCTCCACCCATGTAATTCGACTCCCGACAGGCTCGTTCGGGTTCCATGTATACGATAGCCCCCCGGCGTGCAGGAACCTGCCCGTTCCTTCATTCAAAGGATCTTCGGCGCGGCTCACACCGAACTCGAGCACCTCCCTCAGATGCTCGCCGGTGAGTTTCAGTGTTGCCAGTGTGTCGCCGAACGGCATGACTTCCAGCACGTTCGCGAAGGTGATCTCTCCGGCAGCGATACCCGACCTGATGCCTCCTCCGTTGAACAATGCAACCTGAACGCCGCTTTCTCTCGTCTCCCAAAGCAATGCATCGTTAATGAGATTGGCCAGGTTGCATTCCTCGTGACGGGCGATCTCCTCGACACCGATCAGCTCGACTTCGGTTTCACCGATCACGAGCCAGGTCAGCGGCTCCACCGTCATGTTCATTTCCAGGACCTCGGCAAGAATCTCCTCGTCCTCGGGCACCGATGAATCCAGCAGGATCGGCTCGCCGGACCATTCCAAGGCGACTCCGTCAGCGTCGAAGCCGACCTCGAGTTTTCCCAGGTACTGACCCCACCCTTTCGTGGTGACCACAAGCACAGGTTCGCCTGCCGGGGAATCGACCAGAACAGGATACGGGCCTTCCGCTTCCTCATCGGTGTTGGACAGCAGCGAGTGCGTGTGTGCGCCGACGATAATGTCTATGCCCTCGATTGCGGACGCAATCTCCTGGTCCCTTCCAAGCCCCGCGTGGCTCAATGCAATGATTATGTCCACACCCTGATCCTGAAGCTCGCTCACTATATCCTGCACCGACGATTCGATATCGTTGAAGACGATATTCGGCCCTGGTTTTGAGATAAAGTCGGTTTCTTCAGTCGTGTACCCGGTAATGCCGATTCTCCGTCCGTCTATTTCGATGATCTCGTAAGGTGTTATAAGATCCTGGAGCAACGGTTCGTTCTCGACATCAATGTTTGCCGACACAACAGGAAACCGAAGCCCACTGATGAATTCCGCAAGGACCGCATCGCCGTCGTCGAACTCGTGGTTGCCGAGAGTCATTGCGTCATAGCGAAGTTTATTCATAAAGGTTTGAGCCGCTTTGCCCTTATACTGCGTGTAGAACAATGTTCCCTGGAACTGATCTCCCGCATCCAGAAGGAGCAGATTGGTTTGCCCCTCTTTATTGCGCAGTATCATTGTCGCTCTTCGAGCAACGCCGCCGAAGCATTCGCCTTCAGCCGCTTCTTCCTCTTTGCAGGTCGATCCATGACTGTTGAATTGCATAACCCGCCCGTGCACATCGTTGGTGTGGAGTACTGTCAGGGAGTATAGATCGTCGACCTGATCTGCCACAGCAACCGAATCGATATCGGTGTCGCCCTCCGCCGGCTTGGGGCATGAAACCAGAAGTGTCACGATAACAAGGTAAACAAAAAGAACAGTGAATCGCTTGATGATGTCTGTCATGTCGGGATGTTCCTTTCTTATCCGATCGGTCGGAGTTTTTTGTTGCGAGCGTCCCCTTTTATATCAGGGCGTCTGGGCAAAAGCAATGTGTTTGTGGGTGATTCAAGAAGGTGCTTCAAGTTCGGCACCGAGAGGGATTGAACGTGTTTCCGTTGCTACCTGCCTCACCGCATCTACGGCTTTGAGTATCTCCTCTTCAGTATTAAAGCCCGAGAGGCTGAATCGAATCGTGCCGTCCTTCTCGCTGCCGATAACCTTGTGAATCAACGGCGCGCAATGACACCCGGTCCGGCACATGACGTTGAATCTTTCGGCAAGAACCAACCCGGTCTCCCCGACATCGCATCCTTCGATCGCAAATGAGGCTATCCCGAGTCCGTCCGCATCTTGGAAATCATCAAAGAGCCTGGCTCCGGGAATTCTGCGCAGCTCGTGATAGAGCAGACGGGTCAGCTCCCGCTCCTTGCGGTGAAACTCCCTGCCCTCCGATTCCAGCCATCGCAGCGCAACGATCAGACCGGCAATCGCGGGCACATTGGGAGTGCCTGCCTCGAGCCGAGTGGGCATCTCAGCCGGATGAAGCTCCAACTCGCCTTTTATACCGCTGCCGCCGACAAATGTCTGTTCGAGCTCGATGTGAGGGGCAACCCAGAGTCCACCTGTCCCCGACGGTCCACGCAGCCCCTTGTGACCGGTTAACGCTACGATATCGGCGCTGAGCTCGTTGGGGCAAACGGGAATATGCCCCAGCGACTGCGCCGCATCCAGAATCGTAACTGCGCCGGCTTCCTTTGCTTTCCTGAAAAAGGGTCCCACATCGTTGATCCTGCCGGTCACGTTGGATGCGTGGTTCATTACAACCAGGAAGGTCGAAGAGTCCAGCGCCTCGTCAAACGCGTCAACGTCCAGCGACCCGTTTTGATTCAGGCCGATCGCGGTGATTTGGATGTCGCGCTGCTTCTTGACATGGTTTAGGGGACGCAGGACAGAATTATGCTCGGTAACGGTCGTAATGACCCGGGCGCCCTCGGACAAGCTTATCCCGAAAATGGCCAGATTCAGTGCCTGCGTGGCATGCATGGTGAGCGCGATCCGACTGGGATCATCGACACTCAGAAGTGCAGCAAGACGCTCCCGGCACTCGGTAAGTATTTCGTCGTTCTCCACAGCTCCGCGTCCAGGATGAACCGGCGCATTCTGAAGGGCTTCATAAACTGCTTCGCTCACGCCAGGGGCCTTGGGCCAGCCGGTCGCTGCATTGTTGAGGTAGATTCTCTCCGAAGTAGTGGACATGAGCCTGACATGCATTGACAAACAGTCGTCTGGACACCACTTACCGAAAAAATCCTGTCGCACCGAATTACTTCTACACAAACCCCAGCCAACGCTTCCGCGGGGCGGCTACTATGATATCAAAAGGATGCGGCAAAATGTCACCGCAGAGCAGGTTCATCGCCAGGAAAAACCGGAGATCCGGCTTTCAGTGCTGGATTTTCCCCGGATTAACCTCTAATGGAAGCCCCGTGGTTCAGGTCGAGCCGGATTCGTCAGAACTAAGCAGCACGATGAATCCCAACCCGCCCATATCGGCAAACAGTAGCGGCGCCAGAAACGGCGCTCCCCGGATGAACCGCTCGATAACAACTGTGCCCTGTGCAGTGAGGTCCGAGATGACATGCAGGTAGGCTCCGGTCACACCGGTGGCGATCAGCAGAATCATCGCTACTACAAAGGTCACCAGGTCCGCTCGTGAGGGTTTCCTTATGAAGCCCAACGCTGCGGCTGTAATTGCCCCAAAAACACCTGTTGCGCTGGGAACCCAGAGCCAGATATTATCGAAACCCGCACGAGCGTGATCGAGCACACTTGAAATGACACAGGCCAGTATTCCGAGTCCGACCATCAGGAAATAGGCTTGGGTCTTGTTGAGCGGAAGCTGCACGCGCGCTCCTTTCAGAAGCCGCTGGATACCGGATTCGGGCGGGTCCTCCGTCCATATTGCTGCTATCCCCAAAAGCCCGACCAGAGAAAACGTAAGAGGAGCAACAATCGGCGGAGCCCAGACCAATAAAGGAATTGAAACCACATCGCCCGGGAGCCCGGCTGGAACAATGGCCCGCATAAGATGGAAATACCATCCAAGGATCCCAACCACAATGCTTGCAGTCAGCGTAACAGCAGCAATGAATGACGCAATAGGTCTGGATCTCAGGGAGATAAGACCCGCAATAATGAGGAGGCTTCCTGCCGAAATTCCGAAGATTATGGGAATCCACTCGTAGGGAACGATCGTGCCGCTGATAGAGTGGGCAAGGTAGATATCAATCGCGAGGAAGATCTCATTGACCGCGACCATCAGGAGCATGGCCTGGTCCCGTGTAACGGGGATCCTTACACGTCTGACAAACGGGAAGACGGTCGCGAGGTGATACACGCTCATTCTATCGCTTCCGTCTCGGCTCATTCAGAATAATGGCCGGACGTTTCAAGCTTCTCTTCGGCAAGAACGCGAAGCTCGGCCATTTCTCTCAGAAGCTCGTATGCGCCGTGCCACTGCACGTAG
>CBDUXL010000296.1:0-4351 GCA_965371155.1 uncultured bacterium
CGCGCGCCCTTACATCTGTCCTGCATTTTGCTTAGAAAGCCGATCTGTCCAGGTTCAACAACGCCTCCACCACATCCGGATCAAACTGCGAACCCGCTCCACGTTTGATCTCACCAATTGCCTCTTCCTCGCTCATCTTCTTCCGATAGGGCTGGTCGCTGGTCATGACATCATACGCTTCGGCAAGCGCAAGAATTCTGCCTGTGATCGGAATCTGCTCTCCCGTCAAGCCGCGAGGGTAGCCTGATCCGTCCCATCGCTCGTGGTGGCTCGCGACACCCTCAATTACCGAGGGCCGGAAACCCATCGGCTTCAAGAGGAACCGTCCCAGCACCGGGTGCCGCTTGACTTCGTGCTTCTCTTCCTCAGTAAGGCTCCCCGGCTTGACCAGGATTTCCTGGCTCACGCCGGACTTACCCACATCGTGCAGATAACCCGAGTCCCCCACGGCGTTGATCATTTCCGGTTCGAGACTCATTGCCTCCGCGATCGCCCCGGCGATCGCGCTTACCTTCTCAGCGTGTGCTCGATACGATGGGTCCGCCTCCGTGGCCTCATCTGTCATACGGTCGATAAGACGTTGATTCAGGGTGAATAGCTGCTCGTGAAGGTAGCTTTGTTCCAGCAGAACCGCCGCCACCGACGCTGCTGCCTCGCACCATCTGACAGTATCTGAATCGTATGCATCAGGAAGTAAATGTTCCAGGTTCAAAATCCCGTGAACGCGGTCACCATAGACGACCGGGATTGCCAACAGTGTCCTGGTTCCGGACGACAAACTCAAAAGCCCGCTCTCGCGCACGTCCTCCACCAGAACCGTATGCCCTCCAACCAGGGCCTCCACAGGCGCGGAATTCTTGGTGTCTGCAAGGCTGATCTGGCTGGATTCTCCCGTCTCCGAATCACTTGCCGCGGTCTCCGAGAAAAACAGGACGTTCATATCCGACTGATAGAGCATCAGGTCCGCTCGCGCGCTGCCCGTGGTACTTCTCAAGCCCTCGAGCATCGACCTGAGCAGGTGAGGTGATTCAAAAGGTCGGCCGAGCAGGCCCAGGGCTTTACATACGAGATCATGAACCGTGTCAATTTGGCTGAATCTGTCTTCCGGCATAAGCAAACCTTTCGCGCATTCCAACGCGGATCGAGGCTACATTATATTATCGCCCCCAGGCCGGCACATTAACTACTGTTTCGTCTTCTCGGGATGTGGCGCCTCATGCTGCAAGGGGTTATACTGCATCACCAGCACATCAATTGAGGGAAGTCATACCAATGAGAATCCCGCCGCATATGCTCCCTGCGCTCGTCCTTGTCATCATTCTGTGCGGCTGCATAGGCAATGACTCCGGAGCCGGCTCGGACACAAGTCGCGACGCAGTGAACAGCTCCGGTCCGGCAACCGAAACCGGTGACCCTGGAAACTCCACATCAATCCCGAACAGCGAAGAGGAAAACGCGGTCAGCATTGCCGACGCTGCAAGGGGCCTTCGGGTCTACACCAGCCATGAATGCTCAAGATGCCATCGAATCGGCGATGAGGGTGGAGACATCGGCCCGGACCTGACGGGGATCGGTGACCGGATGACCGCCGATGAATTCCGAGCCTGGATACCGAATCCGGCGGCTGTCAAACCGGATACTGAAATGCCTCCTCAGGACGTATCGGGAGAGGATCTCGAATCCCTGGTCAGGTTCCTAAGCTTGCTGAAGTAAGGACCCGCCCGGATTGAACAGACTTGACACCCTATATCTCCACTGATATTCTGTCAGCAAAGCAGCCGCCGGGGAGGCCCCGGCCCACAATTCTGAGAGCAACCATCACCCCGCCTAAATCGGAGGTTAGAAATGTATCGGCATCTGGCGCGTTTCTATATTCTTGCCTTATTGTTCCTGTTAATCGGCTGTTCGGGAGGGTCTGGCCCTACAGTTCCCGACGGCGAACCCGATGATCTCGGCAGCTCACCACCCGGTGAGCTGACCGACAGCCCCTCACCCCCGCCGCGAGCTGAAGAGGTCGAAGACCGCATTGTCGGGAATTTCCACTACTTATCAGAAGCCGAGGAAACTCTCGCATGGGGCACCGTTATTGCCACCAGTGAAGGCTGGGACTACCGGCTGGATTATGTCGCTCCCAAGCTTCGAGCACTTGGAAGAAGCGACGTGACTCGCGAGGCACAGGCCGTCATCGATCTGACCTGGTTGAAGTTGATCAGTGTTGAAGTCGTCTACAAGAACAAACCTGACCCGATACCTCCCGATCTCGTCAACTACGATCAAGGCGAGCTAATGAAATACAGAGTTGATATCGAGAACAACATCGATTTCATCTTCAAGAAACAGATCGTAGTGGCAACTCAGGTGAATATGTTCGACATGCCCCTTGGACCCGATGCCAGCGACACCTGGACGAACGTTACCATACCGAAACCCGGTAAAAAACTGCACGGCGACTGGGTGGTCGAGCCCGATCTCGAAGACGGGATCTACTTCACCCGTGTTCGTGTAGGATTCAAGTACTTCTTCGGCTGGCTCACCATTATTATCTTCGATGCCAAGGCCGGCGCATATAAGGTCGGCGGCGGCCTGGAGTACTTCGATCCAGTCGCCAAGGGCGTTACCACCACCCCGGTGGTCGCTGTCGGCGAGAATGTCCACCTCCAGGACAATGGTTCGTACGATCCTGACGGTGGTCCGATCGTGCTGTACGAATGGGACTTCCAGAATGACGGAGTGTTCGACGCCGTCGGCCCGATGGCCGATACCACCTACGGCTCGCCGGGAATATACTACGTCAACCTCCGCGTTACCGACGATGAGGGCGCGACCGATGATCTGACCGACGATCCCGACGATGAACTGATTGAAATAATCGTCACACCCCCTCCCGTGCCTCCTGTTGCGGTCGCCTGGGCATCTACATACCAGGGTTATACCGGCGATCCTATAACTTTCCACGGCGAAGATTCCTACGATCCCGACGGAGGAGACATCGTCCTCTACGAGTGGGACTGGAACGGTGATGGCACGTACGACAGTTTTGGGGCAACACCCGATCACACTTTCACCGAGCCCGGCACCTACCTGGTCCAGTTGCAGGTCACCGATGATGAGCTGCAGACCGACACGCTCGATAAACCACTGGAGATTCTCATTGAGGTGTTACTGATCCCTCCCATTGCCTGCGCAGAGTGGGAGGTCCCGGGCAACCCCCAGGGACCGGTCCCCTGCGATACGATTCTTTTCGATGGCACCTGTTCGACAGATGAGGACGGCGAAATCGTACTTTTCGAGTGGGACTTCGAAAATGACGGAATCTGGGACTACTCGAGCGAGGATTTCACTGCCGAGCACGCCTACCTGGAGCCGGGCGCCTACGAGGTCCAGCTTCGGGTCACCGACGATGACGGTCTTACGGATGAGCTTGATGAACCGCTGCACATCGTCGTTGAGAACGCTCTTCCCACTGCCCTGGCGTCCGCCAACAAATATGAGACCTTTGTTGAGGAGGAGGTTGAATTCAACGGATGCGACTCTCACGACAATGACTGCGACGGAGAAGTAATCGTCCTGTGGACATGGGATTGGGGCCACGACGGCCTGATCGAGGAGTACACAACGTGCATCGCGATGCACGCATTCGATGCCCCGGGCGTTTATGAAGTTCAGCTCACAGTTACCGACGATGAGGGTGGAACGGACCTGCTCGATGAGCTGCTGACTATTCACGTCACCGAGCAGCCTCAGGATCCTGTCGCCATTGCTGTCGTCGAGCCGAATCCCCAAACGGTGTGCGAGGATCTGGTCTTCTCCGATGATGGATCCTACGACCCGGACGGCGGAGATATCGTGCTCTACGAGTGGGATTGGAACAACGATGGGACCTATGATGCAACCGGCACCGAGGTTCACCACAGTTGGGATACGCCCGGCACCTACTACGTCCAGTTCAGGGTTACCGATGATGAGGGCGCAACAGATGAACTCGACGAACCTCTTGAAATCGTGATCGAGAACGCTCTACCGACTGCTGTCGCTCATGCAAGTACAAACAACGCTCACGTTGGCCAGCCCATAGAATTCGACGGTTCCGATTCCTACGATAACGACTGCCAGAACCAGGAGATCGTCCAATGGGAGTGGGACTGGGAGAACGACGGCACTTACGACGAGACTGGCGAGTTCGCCAGCCACGCATATGACGCTCCAGGAGTTTATGAAGTCCAGTTGAGGGTCACCGACGATGAAGGCGGTACTGATGTCCTCGATGAGCCTATTGAAATCACTGTATCCCTGGAGTACTTCGATCCGGTAGCCATTGCGGGCGCCGATCCAAACCCACAAATAGTCTGTG
>CBDUXL010000297.1:0-4314 GCA_965371155.1 uncultured bacterium
ATTATTGACAAAGGGGTTCCGAACCACCGTTGGGGCGCACAGCTGTGCGCCCGATTGTGCGCCCGATTGTGCGCCCGATTATGCGCCCGATTGCGAAATCCTCTTAATACGCTCCCGTATTCATCAGGTCACGCCTGAATTTCTGCCAGGGCATGGAGCCGACGACCGAGTCATTACTGCTCAGAAGCGTCAGGTAGCCGTCGTAGCGTCCGAACACAATGTCGATAATTCCATTGCTTTCGATATCACACACCGCGGGGGAGCTGTCCACCCAGTCGCCGGTGGGGTAAGCCCATAACAACGAGCCATCTTCGCCGTCTATGGCGTACAGGTACCCATCGTCCGATCCGACAACTGCATCGGGGTAGATATCGCCATTGAGCTCGACAAGCGCGGCGGACGACCAGATTCGGTCATTGGACGGGAAACTCCAGATCTGGGTGCCGAGCGCGCCGTCAATTGCGTACACATTGGAGCTGTCCGCGCCCAGAACCACGTCCGGGACAGGGTCATTGTTGATTCTCGCAATCGCCGGGCTGGTCCATATATACGAGCCCGTCGGGAACGACCAGATTTCCGAGCCATCGGTCCCATCGAGCGCATACACATTGCCGTCCATGCTTGCGACTATCGCATCCGGGACCAGATCGAGATTGAGATCAACAAGTGCGGGCGAGGAGTTTATCCACTCGTATGTTGGGAAGTCCCAGATTTTAGTGCCTGCATTACCGTCGATAGCATAAACATAGCCGTCGCGGCTGCCGACGACAACATCGGGAACCAAGTCAAGGGTGATGTCAGCCACGGCGGGAGAGGAGAACACACCTGCGCCGGTTGGGAAAGCCCAGTGCTGACTGCCGTCGGTGCCGTCCAATGCATAGATTTTGCCGTCCATGCACCCGATGATCACGTCGGGATGGAAGTCGCCGACGATATTGGCCAGCGCGGGAGAGGAGATAATACCTCCTCCGACATCAGCGTGCCAAAGCTCCTCGCCGGTGGCCCCATCGAGGCAATAGACCCTGTTTTCGACGGCGCCGACGCCGAATACCACATCCAGGGTGGAATCGCCGCCGAGATCGGCAAGCGCGGGAGATGAATCCACCCATCCATCCAGCCAGGGCGGCGGACCAGCGGGGAACTGCCATATCTGGGCTCCGGTATCACCCGAGTACGCCACCATCTTGCCGGATTGATCGCCGATGATGACGTCCAGTATGGTGTCGTGGTTCAAGTCCGCTACACTGGGACTGCCTTGCACCACGCCGCCGGTGTGCACAGTCCACTGGTTGGTGGGCAGGTTGAACGGCACGCCGGGCAGTGTGACTGTATTCTGATCTTCATGGTCGTAAGAGTCCACCGCACGTACGGCCGCGTAATGGGTATCTCCGTTGGTCAGACCCGGAATGTTAGTAGGACTGCCGTCGGGATCTTCGATGTATGGATCAAGATCGAAGTCGATGGTTGGGTTTTCGGAGTGGTAGACTCGGTAGATCACAGGATCATCGATATCACTTGCAGTGCCGTAAAAGGCGATAAGTGCCTCATTTTGCGGCTCAAGGGATTGGATGCCGATCGTCGTGTCCCATTCAGGCGCGGGATTCGGGATCGCGGTCAATTGGACCGTATTCTGCTCCATGATCCCGAGGCCATCCTCGGCCCTCACCGCGAACTGCAACGGAACGTAGTTGGGCAGACTGTCCACCACATGGGGGCTTTCCTCCGTGGTGGTAACAAAGTCCGCGTCATCAAAATCGATAACAGGATCAACGTCCCAGTATATGTAGTAAGTAATCGGGGGATCGTCATCTAACGCCTGACCGTAGAAGACAGTGACCTGGTGGTCGAACGGAATAAGGTCCTGCACACCGACTATATCATCGAGCCACGTCGGAGCCGAGTCAGGCGTGCCGGGAAGTTCTACAGTATTGTCCTCCTCGGTGCCGATCGAGTCCTCAGCTCGAACCGCGAAATGGTATGTAAGGCCATTGGTGAGGCCCTCGACGGTGTATGGCGAGCCGTCGGCATCGACCTCGGGCGTCAAACCGGCGAAGTCAAGAGGCCATGTGTCGGAGTAATAAATGTTGTAGACGATTGGGAGGTCAATATCAATCGCGGTCCCGTAAGTCACTGTCACTTTACCGTCGCCGGGTATCGTGGACTGAATTCCCAAAGGTCCTTCCCATTCCGGTGGACCGTTGGGTGTACACTCAAGCTCGTTGGTGTTTTCATCTTCGGCTCCGACTGCATCGATCGCTCTCACCGCGAAGTACATCGGCACGAAGTTGGCCAGCCCGTCGATCATCGTCGGCGATCCAGTGTCATTCTTGAAATCGGCAACGTCGAAATCAATCGGCGTATCATGGTACCAGTATACGTTGTACGTAACGGGTTCCTGCGGGTCGGATGCGGTCCCGTACTGAACCTCCACAGCATTATACATCGACGTCACTCCGGTGACCCCGATCGTGCTGTCCCATACCGGCGGATTGGAGGGTATTCCCGACATTTGAATCGTGTTCTTTTCCTCGTTTCCGAGAGCATCGATCGCTCGCACTCCGACCCAGTAAGTAGATGCGTCGGTAAGGCCATCGAGGATTGCAGGTGAGCCGTCAGCATCGTTGACAAAATCAGCGGTGGTCCACTCGATCGGGTAATTTTCGGAATGATAAATATTATATATAACCGGCGTGTCGACATCCGTTGCGGTCCCGTAGACGACCTCAAGCCCGCCCGTGATGCTGTTAACCTCCACCACCCCTACCGTGGTATCCCATGCCGGGGGAGTATTGGCGCAAGCTACGACATCCAGCCGGAAATAGTCGTACAAGGCATATTCAGCGTTTTCGCTGGTCGCGGTCAGCAGGAGATCGTAGAATCCCGCCGCCGTTCCGTATTCGCTGTTGTTCATGAAATACCGATAGGTGTTGCCGGACACAAACTCCATGTCGACGACCGTCCCACCGATGAGGGTAAGGTCAAGCGTCAGACCGGTCGCGTTGTCCTGCCAGTCGAAAATATCCGCAAAGAGCCAGCCCTCTTCACTGTTGCAGTCGTTGAATCCGCCGAAGAGGTACTGATTGTCGATCATGTACACCTCTTCCTGGTTGTCGGGATGGGATGCATCGACCACAAACGTCACAACCAGGTTCGGGGGCGGGGGGAATCGGATATCGAACTGCTCGGTCCATTCCTCCTCCGGCCCGAAAGCCCTCAGGGGAGCTGTCTTGGCAAATGCTATAAACGGGTTGATGTCTTTGGGGTCGCTGTCGTCGAAGAGTTTGGTGTAGTCGTCCGCGTTTACAAGCTCCCGATTGTCACCCGGAGGAAAAAGCAGCGTACCCCGAACATCGTATCCCGTCAGCACCAAGGTCGGGTTCTTCAAGGTGATATCGAACGAGTAAATGAATGTGATCGGATCGATATTGAGTACCTGGATCTTCACGCATTCAGGACAGTTGGGTGGGAGAACAAGAGCTGTTACGTTCCAATGGGATTGCAGAGAACGATTTGGGATAATCGAGATCTCTCGAGTCTCCGGATCCAGGCGAATGTCCCATATGCCAAACAGAATGCGATCGTCGCGTGGGTCTGTCGGCTGGATGTATTCCGCGGTCAACTCGGGGATCGCCGGGAGCGGAAGCACCGTCCCCGGATGGACAGGCAGGGGATTTCCTTCCGCCAGTGTCGGGCCGGAATCGGTGCCCTGCGTGGAGTTATCAGGCGGGGTTACCGGACCTGAGTTTCCTCCACAACTTGTCAGCACCAGAGCTACAAGGTAAGTGAGGGCAACGACTGTGAAGCGATGAAGTCGGTTCATGAGAACACCTTCCGTTTCTTCCTGTGTGGTGACCTATATAAATTAGGGTCTTTTCAGGCTGGGAATGATAATATGCTACCATAGCACAAGCCGATCGGCAATGTGACAGACCGGGTTTCTTCCTGAGAGCCAAGCCCGATTGCGGCCGATCAACGCCATAGCCCCACAGAAATCCTCCACTCACGGCCTGTGGGTATCTGCTTAGATGCCGAAAACGCCGGAATTTGTCTTGAATACTCGTTCCTGCTCCCTGTGCCTCGCTGTCCCGATAGAATAATACCACGGGGCCGCCATGAGCACCAGGAGATAGCCATGCAGGGTGCATCCGCGGATTGATTCTATGGGGCTCACATTATGCTGGTCCTTGCCTTCGCAATTCATGTGCAACCGCGAGCGCCTTCGTCCCGAAGGCCGGACCGCGAGCGTCCTCGGGGCTGTCGAAAAAGGAACATAATTGGGAAAAATCTGTGTGCCACCCTCAAGCGGAATGACGG
>CBDUXL010000298.1:0-4252 GCA_965371155.1 uncultured bacterium
GACTGACCGGTACCCGGGGTTAGACCGGCGCGTTCGCGCTCTACTTGGGTCCGGCTATGTCGGACATTCTTTCACAGGATGAAATTGATGCTCGACTAAGCGCCCTGGACGTCAGCGAGCTTCCTGTCGAGGAAACTTCGGTCACAGATACCCGCAAGGTCAAAGAGTATGATTTCAAGCGTCCGGACAAGTTCTCCAAGGATCAGATAAGAACTCTTTTCATGGTCATGGAGTCTTTTGCCCGGAGCTGGGCCACCCTCCTCGCAGGAAAACTGAGGAGCCTCGTGTACCTGGAGATAGTTTCCGTCGATCAGCTTCCGTACGAAGAGTTCATCCGCTCGACCTTCACCCCGTCGGTAATCGCGATCTTCTCGATGAACCCACTCAAGGGCTCTTGCATCATGGACATCTCGCCTCCGGTTGCGTTCAGCTTGATCGAGCGCCTTGTCGGCGGTGTGGGTGGGGAAACCATTAAGGTCAGGGAGCTTACCGAAATCGAGGAGGCTCTGATTGAGAATGTCGTTACCGACGCGCTGAGGATTTTCAAGAACGCGACTGCAGAGATTATTCCGGCTAACCCCAGACTGGAGAATATCGAGTACAACCCGCAGTTCCTGCAGATCGTGCCTCCATCTGAGATTATCCTTTTCGTCTCGTTTGAGATGCGGATAGAGGAGAATCGGGGGATGGTCGGCCTGTGCCTGCCGTACCTGGTGCTGGAACCGGTCCTCCAGAGCTTATCCACGGAGAGGTTCTTCAGGCGCGCAACAGAGGATGAGGCCGAAGCTCAGAACACCGCCGAGATTATTCTGCATAACCTCAGCACGACCGATCTCGACTTAAGGGCGGAGATCGGCAAGGTGAATTTGACTGTCGGTGAGGTCCTCAATCTCTCAGAGGGCGACATCATTACATTGCCGACCAGGCTCAATGATCACTTCAGTGTTTTCATCGGAGAAGATCCCATGCCTCGTTTTCTTGCAAGACCCGGCCTGATCGGGCGTTTCAAGGGAATCGAGATCATGGACTTTTACAAGGAGTAGCCCATGAGCATGTCACAGGATGAAATAGATCGCCTCATGTCGGTGGACGAAGGCAAGGAGTCTGCTGAAGGGCAAACCGCTGAAGGGCAGGCTCCCGGAGAGGAAGCGGCGGGCACTCCCGCCGCCGATCTAACGTCTGTACTGGAGCGCGTAGTCACTCTCTATTCCGAGTCGCTCCAAAACATCTTCCCGATCCTTGTTGACGCGGAAGAGGTCCAGGGGGAGCCCGGAAGCCCTGAACAAGGGCGGGTCGGCGGTCTTTTAGAGTCGCATCCGGAGGACGCGGCGTACTTCGTTTTCAAGATCCCGAGTCTTGCGGACTCAACCTTTGTTGCACTGCTCGATCTCCCGTTGGCGCTGCATATCTCACAGAAAATGATGGGCCAGGAGGGCGAGGAAGCTCTTTCCGAGGCTCTGCTTTCGGCACTCAACGAGGCGTTCAGCAACGTGCTCGGGGCCTTTGATACTGCGCTCAGTGAGGAATTCGGCATCGAGGTGGCTCATTCCGATCTTAAATTCCTGGAGGGCGACATCCAGGAAGTGATCGAGAGCGAGGCGGGACTGACACCTGATACACCAGCTTCCTTCGTGACTCTCGCGCTGAAGATAGATGATTTGTCTGGCAAGATGGGGCTGCTTCTCAGCCTGACCGCTGTCCAGCAAATTTTCGAGAAGCACCCATCGGCACAACAGCCCGAAGAACCTGACGAGGTTCCCGCACCCGCTGAAGCACAGGATGAACCCGCCGCACCGACTGCCGAGGTCCCGCCGCCTGCCGCTGAACCCGCTTCTGCCCCCGAGGTCCCGGCTGCAAAATTCGAGCAGCTTGCTCCGCACCAGACCACCGAAGCCCCCAGGGGGGTTGACCTCATTCTTGATGTGCCGCTCGGCGTTACGGTGGAGTTAGGGAGGAAGACCCTATCGGTCAAGGAGGTCCTGGGACTTGTGCCGGGAAGCCTTGTTGAGCTTGAAAAGCTCGCAGGCGAGCCTGTGGACTTACTGGTCAATGGGAAATTGTTCGCAAAAGGCGAGGTAGTGGTAATCGATGAAAACTTCGGAGTAAGGGTCTCCTCGATCATCTCACCAAAGGAGAGAATTGAAAGTCTAAAGTGAGGGCACTCAAAGGTCCGCTTGCTGACGCGCGCGGTTCGGAAAGCTCCGCCACGGTTCCGGTCCGTGTCGGAGCCTATATCAGAGTCCGTATCAGAACCGCGCGCGTCAGCAAGCGGACCTGGCGACGGCTGGATGCTCCCTGAAAAGGCCCCGCGAAGTCATCTCGGGATGAAATGAGACTGTTCTGATGTCCGAAAATGATCCGAACCGCGCGCGTAAGCAAGCGGACAACCCAGAGCACACGCCTGATGCTATACCCCTTGCATATCACATTACAGTTAGATGTTATGGCACCAGGCTTCTCGGCGATGAAGCTGGATCGGTTCATCATAGTAATAACATTCCAGGAACCCCAATCATTCCTCATAAACCCGATTTAGTGAGACATGAAAAGGAAATAATGGATCAGCCGCCATACGAGCTTGATGCGCCAAGGCGTAGAATCGTCCTTGATACAATCATAGAGGTATGTCAATATAGGGATTGGGACCTGCTTGCAGCGCACGTCCGTACTAATCATTTCCACGTTGTGGTTAGTGCATTGGCTCAACCAGAAAAGGTTATGAATGATCTCAAATCCTACACAAGCAGGAACCTGAATAACGCAGGATATGATTGCAGAGGACGAAAACGGTGGGCACGTCATGGTAGTACGAAGTACAAGTGGAAACCTGATGAAGTTGAGGAAGCGGTTGATTATGTTGTGAGAGAGCAGGGAGAAGCTATGGAGTACTACGAAAAGCAGTGAAAGGTCCGCTTCGGAAAAGGTCCGCTTGCAGACGCGCGCGGTACGGATCTCAGAGTCGGTATCATTACCCGTATCAGAGGTCCGCTTGCTGACGCGCGCGGTTCGGATCAGAGCCCGTATCAGAATTCGTATCAGAACCGCGCGCGTCAGCAAGCGGACCTCTCCGATGAACAGCCGGAAGAGAGTGTCATAAAACCCACTTATAGTCTGCTTGAGGGTCTTTTGCTTTTTGGGGCACTGTACTGACTAGCCCGGCACGCTCACCAGTTGCCGTCGGGTGGGACCTTGCTCAGGAACCCATCAGAGGAGCCTGGATCACCAGTCGGGAAATGGTAATCGGTACCTGAGCCTGGGTCGAAATCCGCAAAGGGTCCACCGAATGTGCCCCCTACGTAGGCGTTCCCCGAGCCGTCGGCAGCGACAGTTCTCCCATAATCCATGGAGCTTCCAACATTCGACCCTCCCCAGATGCGAACCCATTGGAGCATGCCTGATGTATCGAAAGCACTGAGGAAGATTCCTGAATGACCGGTTGAAGTATGGTAATCTGTTCCCGCGCCCGGATCGAAATCCACTGTGTCCATAAACTTCCCTGTGACATACACGTTTCCCGACACGCTGGCTGCTACTCCATATCCTTGGTCGACACTTGAGCCGCCCCACGTGCGAGCCCATCCGAAGTTGCCTGATGAATCGAACTGGCTCAGGAAAACGTCACAATAACCTTCACTAACGTGGCTATCGGTGCCAGCTCCAGGATCGAAGTCCACTGTGTCATAAAATTCGCCAGTGACAAAGACCTGGCCCGACTCGTTGATGGTTACATCATTGCCATAATCGAGCATCGATGGCCCGCCCCAGGTTTGTGCCCAGAGGAAAGTACCTGATGCATCAAATTTGCTGAGAAAGACGTCCTGAGTATCATCGTACGAGCTATGAAAGTCGATTCCCACACCGGGATCGAAATCCACTTCCTCCATAAAATAGCCCGTGACATAGACATTGCCTGCACTATCGACAGCGACCGCCTCGCCTGAACTGAAAATGAGAGGGTCGCCGGTCGCGTCAGTAACACCCCACTCACGCTCCCACAACAGCCCTCCAGAAGGATCATACGCGCGGAGGAAGACCCACATCAGGATGGCCTGCTCCCACTGGTAGCCCGTGACATAGACATTCCCGGATCCGTCGACTGCAACTCCTCTGCCATAGTCGTCCCACGTCCCCCCCCATACCTGAGCCCACTGGTAGTCGCCGGATGGATCGAACTTGCTCAGGAAAACATCCCACCAACCAACTGCCTCATGTATGTCCGTTCCATCTCCCGGGTCGAAGTCGACAGTACCAC
>CBDUXL010000299.1:0-4251 GCA_965371155.1 uncultured bacterium
CGTACTCCAACACACCGCTGCAGTCGACCGACCAGTCCCATACGCTGATATCCAATACCACGTACCCGCCGAACTGCCCGGCTTCGTAGTAGGCAGTGCTTGCCGAATCATCCACATCGATCACCAGCGCCTCATCCGAATTGGCCTCCGGTGGGAAATCATCAATGATGGGATCAGGCAGTCCGGAGCTCTTCCAGTGAGCGACCACCGCATACTGGAACTTTATCCCGGGGGTGTCCGGGAACCGGATTTCGTAGTACCGCCAGTTGATGGTGCCGGGTGCGAAACTCCCGCGATCCGCAGCATTGGCGACAAGGAAATCGAATGCGTCATCATAGGCTCCCAGGCCGTCCGCAAAGTATCTGTAAGGGTTCAGCTCGGCGGAAGGGGTATAACCCGGAGTACCTCGCGCGCCTGGTACATAGCCCAACAATGGTCCGATTGCTCCCGCGCCGGCAAATTCCGGAGCATTGAACCAGCGAGTATACCCATCCGGGTTGAACATCTGCTGATCGTTCCCCCCGGCAATCGGGAAACCATCCGGCCCGAGATACGCTTCGGTGCCATCCCCCATGAATACGCCCATCACATCGAATCCAGGGCACGTGTTCAGACCAGGATACGGATGCACAAGGCCCACCTCCACCTCGATGTCCACGTAGCCAGTCTGATGATCAACACTCGCCAGATTAAGGTGCAGGTTCGATGGCGGACCGTCCACAAGCGTGACGGCATTCAGAGCAAACGCCACTCCTCTCAGCGGGACGGCTTCGATCGTTTCCTTCTCGGGATCGACGTAAACGTCCCAGATACCCCACAGATAGGCGCCGCCCTGCGTATTTTGAGCCACTTGACCGTCAGTCAACCCGGGCTCGATGGGTTCGTCAAGCTCACCACCGACAGGCCCTCCAGAAGACCCGGAGCAGGACAGGACGAGTAATAGAAGAAGACCTACAGCCGATAAAATACCTCTTCGGTTCATCATTTTTCTCCTTTTCAAGCGACTTGACGAATCCTTCCGGCGGTCTCTGATCCATGCCGGGCACTCATCAAACCTTTTCAAGTCATCGCATACTATACCATTTAGGAGACGATATCCACACTCTCCGCGCACTCATATGGATACTCCCTTTCATCAGCTTTGCCTCAACACTCCCCGAAAACCTGAAACCTTTGCCCATTCCATCCTGTATTCAAGTTGACGGACCTCAACCATAAGTCCCATCACGAGAACCGCAAAGGTAAATCAAGGAGTCACCCAAAATGCGCACAAGAATTTCTCTTCTCATCCTGGTTCTGATCTTCACGATCCCCTTCATTGCCTGCTCGAAGGGGAGCGACCCTGTCATGCCATCCGGCGATATCCCCGGAATGGACCTGTCGCCACCCGACATCACACCTCCGCGTGCACCCACCGACGGCCCCCAGGCCCCCGCCGAATTCAACACAACAATCGAACTCGATCCCGTGGGTGAGCCTACAATCGGCGTTTTCACTTTTGGCGACACTCCGATGGCCGGGATCGAGGTCAGAATCAACGGCGAACTTGCGGATCTCACCGACGAAAACGGCGAATTCGAGGTCCCAGCTATCCATGAAGGCAGCCATACCATCTCATTCGCGGTCCTGGGCCAGGTTTATCATTCCCAACCATATAGCCCTGTCGCCAGGTTCGCCCAGGACAGCCCGCAGCCCGGTCCCGGTGTTATGACAGGCACCGTAACCGATGAAAACGGCCCTGTCGCCGGAGCGCTCATTATTGTTGTCAAGGGCGACTCATATGCGTTTACCTTCTCCGGCCAATACGGGCAATATCATCTCACCGGAGCGCCTGCAGGAAACTGCCTCGCGATCGCCATGGCCGAGTTTCACGACAACGCATTCACTGCGGTCGAAATCCCCGCCGACGGCACTCCGTTCGTTCAGGATTTCTTCCTCCCCCTGAACGGAAACATCGGACGCATCGCCGGACGCGTTGTTTCCAAGGGAATCGGCCCGGTCCCCGGCGCGTACGTTCTCTATGAGCGCCCCGGCCTCTTCCGCGAGGACCTCAGCAACATATTCGGCATATTCGACCTCCAGGCAATTCCGCCCGGCGATGGGCACCTGATGTGCGTTCGCGACGGTTTCTACCCGGTCGATTTCCCACTCGAAGTCCACCCGGGCCTTAACTTGGTTCCCGTCATCCTTCAGGTGATCGAGCAATCCACCGTCCATGGCGTCGTGGTCAACGCCGAGGGCGAAACTGTCGACGGCGCATTTGTCAGACTCCAGATCATTCAGGGCGGCGGACAGTATCCGGCCGTCTACGGGCAACTGTCCGGGCCTAAGGGTTACTTCCATTTTGAGGATCTCCTCCCCGGACCCTACGTTCTGCAGGCATTCACCCCCGGAGCCATTCCCGCGACCGAGCTCGGCACAATCCTTCCCGGCACCCTCATCGAGGAAACGCTCGTCCTCTACCCCGGTACCGGCGGAAACGCCAAGGGCTGGGTTGTCGATTGGATGGGCGAGCCGATCATCGGCGCAATCGTACAGCTATTCTATATCGGCAGCGATGTGAAACTCATCGCGGTGACCGGCCAGAACGGCTACTGGGAGCTTGATGATATCCCCTACGGCGCGTGCATGGTGCAGGCCCAGTCGGCTGCGTTCCTGCCCGGACCAAGCTGGTGCGATATCTACCCCAACGATCCCGGCGAGACTATCACCATGTGCTTCCCGGCTCTGGATGTCCCCACCGGCCAGCTTGCGGGCACTGTCACCGACAATGAGGGCACGCCGCTTCCCTGGTCGCTTGTCTGGGTATTCAATGTGACCGATCCGCATAAGCTCTCGCACATGACTTTCTCAAACGAGCAGGGCGAGTTTCTGTTTCCGAACATCGCCGCCGGCACAACCGCCGGATGGGCACTCGCCGAGGGGTATGCACCATCCAACGAGTATGCAAACATCCCTACGGATGACCTGGCGATGATGGATTTCATGTTGGTGCCTGAGTAGGAACCAGGGCAACCACGAGGGTTACCCGTACGGGTTCCGCTATTCATCGGGTGTAGGGGCAACCCTCGTGGTTGCCCTTTTTGGTTTTTCATAGTTTCCCCCTATTGACAACCCATAAGCATAGGCCTAATATCATGGCCATCACGATCGGCTGGGAGGCCCCTCATGTACAGGAAACCAATACTCATCCTTTGTGCCCTGTTAACACTGGTTTGGCTCTCTATCCCTGCAGCCAGTCAAGTTCAGGATCTGCAGATCACCAGAGAACGAATTGAGCCGGAGTACACATCAGGCGGGATCTTTGGTGTTATCACATATGACTGTAATTCTCTGGAGTCAACCGAAATCAAGATCCAGCCTGCGGACCTGGATGAACTTGGTCAACAGGTGTTTTCAATTCTGTCGGCACTCGAATCCTACTGCCAGGCTTTCTACACGGAAAACGGACGAATGCCCGAAAACCTGGCGGAATTGCAGGAATCGGGATGGTTTCTGTTCGATCCTGTCGAGCAGTCATACTCAACCGGTCTGAAACTGACTGATGAGAATGTCGAGATCAACCTGAGAGATCTAGCCCCTCAGGAATACGACGGGGGTCCGGATGTTGTACCCACTGTGGATTGGAACACTTCTCAGATTCCCGGCTTGACGGTCCTCGGCGGCCTTTTCGGCAGCGACGACCTACCCGATGACATCCCATTCCCGATCGGCCCCGAGCCCGATCCCATCGACCCAGTGCGCCCGGCTGGTGACCCCACGGTCGTCGGCCGCGGCGCCTCCCCCATCCCCCCTGTTCCTCCCGACCCTTCAAGAGATCCCCTGACATACGGCCAACTCGAAGAGGAGCTCCAGGCCTGGTCTTCTCTCTATGTTGATTTCACCTCAACGGGGATTCTTCTCGCAGGATTCGGGATTGACCAGACCGGCCATGAAATTCATCACAGCCCTGTGTTGCCGAATATGATGGTCCCTGAGATCAAGGGACGCGGGCGTCTGGAGGCTACTGCAACCGAGATTGAATCGCCGGGCTCATGGATTGTGCTTGACGTACCTAATCCACCGGGGGATGTCGGCGCAGGCGCCTACACAATTGCCTATTGCGGGTCCGAGTATCAGTTATCGAAAGGTGATACTTGCGGGTTAATGGACTCCGAAGCTGGAGAGGACTCCACTTTTTACGTTACGCCTTGGGTTTTGGCGAGTTCAAGTCTTACCAGACCATTGGACTGGGACCCCCAGATCAGGCCA
>CBDUXL010000300.1:0-4247 GCA_965371155.1 uncultured bacterium
ATTCGGGAGGAGGTCGCTCTGCAGGAGGATCAGGTCACCTTTTCGACGCTTGTGGAACATGGCTGCCAACTGCGGTTGAACTCCCATACAGTGTAGCGCGAGAAGGGGTCTTTCATCAAAGATGCGGTGCCCTGCCCCTACAACGGATTCAAGGGATTTTGCTTTTTCAACAGAATGTCCCACTCGCATCTTTGTCATCGCCATCACACTCATGCGGCCAGCGACAGCCGTGGCCCTGACTAAGATGAGCCCCGTAAAATCAATCCCCGCTCACACCCGAACCCTTGTCTTCGATGTAGGCAGTTGAGCAAGAGGCGCTCCATTACTATAATGCTGATTCTTACCAATGCTGACTCTTACCGGGTACCGTATGTAAGCGCCCGATTGCCCGTTCGAAGATAAGGTTACCTCCAAATGCAGACATCAGTTGTTGAGAAAATTTTGCTTGCGATTGCAGTCATCGCCGCGATTGTCCTGTTCCTTCAGCCGGTTCTTTTACGGCTGAAAATCATCTTCAAAGGAAAGGGAGAACTTCCAACCGACCGGATCGGTGAACGCATAACACGATGGTTTCGGGAGGTGGTCTTCCAGGGAACCGTGATCGGCGGGCGTCCCCTCGCGGGATGGACGCACGCGTTTGTGTTCTGGGCGTTTCTGGTTTTTTTGCTGGAGACCACCGACCTGTTCGCGCGAATGTTCGGCTCGTCCGTCGGCATACTCGGAAACGGCGCGTTTCATCACGGATATCAGGTTCTGGTGGCGGTTTTCGCGGTGCTGGGAGCAATCGGAATCCTCTATCTTGCCTACAGACGTTTTGTGGAGCGTCCCGAGGCGCTCGGCGAGCGTATGTCCTGGTCGAGCGGCGTCGTGACGGTTTTCATCGCTGCCCTGATGATTACGTATCTGCTTGGAGCCTATGTGTTTGATGAAACCGGTATCGCTTTCAAAATTAACGCGTGGCTCCATGTCCTGGTCATACTCGCTTTCCTCGCGCTGATTCCGCGATCGAAACATCTGCACCTTCTCTTTGGTTTCTTTACTACATTCTTCAAGGATTTCGAGCTTGCGCGAATCAAGCCGCTGAATCTCGATCTGGAAGCCGACGAAGAGGAATGGGAGCTCGGCGCAGAGACCCTTCCCGACCTTGGAAAACATACCGCGCTGGGAGCGTTTACATGTGTTGAGTGCGGTCGATGCTACGATCAATGTCCCGCGAGGAACACCGGCAAGCAGTTGGACCCGAAACAACTGATGCTCAATCTGCGCGAAGCATACCTGGAAGGCAGCGAGAAGCCGTTTATCGAGGATGAGCGGTTCAACGAGATGATCTGGCATTGCACTACCTGCGGCGCGTGCACGTTCCAGTGCCCGGTGGGAATCGACCAGATAATTCCTATCATCGAGATGCGGCGCGGGAGTGTCGCGAACAGCGTTTTCCCCGACGCCATGAGACCGCTGTTCGATAACCTCGAATCGGTCGGAAATCCATGGCTTTACCAGCCGATGGACGCTGCCGAGTTCCTGAGCGAGAACGAATTCCCCGAGTACGAAAAGGGGAAGGTCCTGTACTGGATGGGCTGCATGGCGAGATTCGATGCCGAGTACAGGAAGGTCGCGCTTGCGTTCAAGAAATTGCTGGATGCTTCCGGGGTCAACTGGGGGGTTCTCATGGAGGAAACCTGCTCAGGCGATGCCGCCCGTCGCGCCGGCAATGAACTGTTGTTCCAGTCTCTCGCCGTCGTGAACATCGAGAATCTCAATGAGGCCGATCCGGAGCTGATCGTCACTACCTGCCCGCATTGCATGAGGACCCTGAGGGAGTACAAGGATTTGGGGCTCAAGGAAGGAATCGAGATCGTCCATCACACGCAGTTTCTGACCGACTTGATCGCCGAAGGGAAACTGAAACTTACCGGCAAGAGTAACGGCAAGGTCGCATGCCATGATGCCTGCTATCTGAGCCGATACGGTGACGACAAGGACTACCGGAATCCACGGGCGTTGATCGAGCTGGCGGGAGGATCACTCACGGAACCCGAGCGATCCAGGCGCACGGGTTTCTGTTGTGGTGCAGGCGGAGGGATGTTGTTCACCGAGGAGACCGAGGGCACGAGAATCAACCATGACCGCGTTGAGGAATTGATAAAGACCGGGATGGAGTCTGTCGCGGTTGCGTGTCCGTTCTGCCAGATGATGCTTCGCGACGGTTTGACCGATAAGGGCAAAGAGAACGTACCGGTGAAGGATATCGCGCAAATTCTGGCGGATTGTCTGCCCGCGTAGGGGCGCAAGGCGTGCGCCCGTCCCCGCAAGGCGTGCGCCCGTCCCTGCACGGCTGTGCGCCCATTCTATTGAAAATCAGTGCTTGAAATGCCGCATCCCGGTCATGACAAGAGCCATTTCCAGTTCATCCGCTTTTTCAATTACCGCTTCGTCCTGTCTTCCACCGCCGGGTTCGATGATCGCAGTGATACCGGCGAAGTTTGCGACCTCAACGGAATCCGGGAAGCAGAAGCCGTCGGTCGCGGCGACCGCGCCCCTGGCGTTTCCCCGGGCTTTTTCTACCGCGATTCGGAATGTGTCGACTCTGGATGTTTGACCCGGTCCCGTGCCGACGGTGCGAGTCGGTGATGCAAGGACTGTAGCATTTGAGCGAACATGCTTCACAACACGCCATGCAAGTACGAGAGCTTCTCTTTCCTCGGGCGTCGGCTCGCGTTTCGACACTATCCTGAATTCATCCCACAGCGCTGAATCAATCTGCTGGACCAGCACCCCGTGCGCCAGGGCAACTCCAACCAGGGAGCCGGTCGAATCGCGAGGGAGAACAAGGTCGGTCTTGACCAGCCTGAGACTTTTCTTCTTTCCGAGGATCGCGCGCGCCTCTTCGGTGAAATCGAGAGCAACGACGACCTCAACGAAAGTCTCTGCAATCGCTTTCGCGCAGGATTCATCAACGATTGAGCTGATAGCGGTGACGTTTCCGAATGCCGCGAGTTCATCAACCGCCCGCGCGTGCCGGTACGCTTCTTCGGCGGTGGACCCGAGCGCCACGCCGGTCGGATTCTGATGCTTGACCACCGCCGCGGCGATTTTGCCCGGGAACTCCCTGACCAGACGCACGACGGTATCGATATCCAGCAGGTTGTTGTAGCTTATCTCCCTGCCCTGGAGCACTTCGGAGTCGGAAAGGTAGTCGCCCTGGTCGTCGCCCAGACGGTAGTAAGCGCCGAGCTGGTGCGGGTTCTCGCCGTAGCGAAGGTTCGAGACCCTGATGAGCGGAAGGGGCAGTCGCTCGGGAAGAATTCGCTCTCTGATTGCCTCTTCGTTGTCTTCAGGGAAATGAAGCCCCCGGAAGTATCGAGCGATTGCAGCATCGTAGATTGCCGTATGGTGAAATGCCGCGCGCGCGAAAGCCTCCCTGGTTTCCCGCGAAATCCCGCCGTGGTTAGTAATCTCCGTGATAACGATTTGATACTGGGAAGGATCGGTGACCACGCAGACTGCGGGAAAATTCTTCGCGGCGGAGCGTATGAGCGTCGGTCCGCCGATGTCGATATTCTCAAGAGCCTCGTGCAGCGTGATATCGGGTTTCGCGACAGTCCTTTCGAACGGGTACAGGTTGACGCAGACAAGGTCGATGGGCGATATGCCATGACGCTCCATCTCCTGCGAGTCATCAATTCCATCTGCCATCTCCGAATCTGCCCCCGCCGGTCGACGGCCCAGAATTCCGCCATGGATTCGTGGATGGAGCGTCTTTACCCGTCCGGAAAACATCTCCCCCGCTCCAGTGTATTCGGATACTTCTAGCGCCGGGATTCCTGCATTGATTAATTCCCTGGCGGTTCCGCCCGAAGAAAGGATCTCCACGCCGTGATCGCGCAGAACCCCGGCGAACTCGGCTATTCCGGTTTTGTCGTAAACCGAAATCAGTGCTCTTTTGGGGACAAGAAGGTCCTGGGAGGTCATTCGATCACCTCGCTTTATGAACGGCATCGGATTGTGAACCCGTAGAGGATGGAAATCAAGTTAAGTGAGGCTGTTGAAAAGAGCAGATGATAATGCCCCCCCTAAATCCCCCCCAAGGGGGGGAGGTTTACATGACAACTGTCGCAAAGCTTGCTTCATAACTGTCTCTGCTTTGGGGGAGCAACTGGAGGGTTTCCATCCTCAACCGTCCCCCCCTTGGGGGGACTTTAGGGGGGCTTGCATTTGGCGGGGAAAACACCACAAACAGGACCCTG
>CBDUXL010000301.1:0-4245 GCA_965371155.1 uncultured bacterium
GCAACCGCCCCTATGTTCGGAATGGGTGGAGTCGAGGCTTTTGAGTTCGACGGCTCGATCGGTCACGGCGACAAATTCACCGCCGGGTCGCTTACGCTCGCATCGCTTGCGTGTCCGGGCCACAGCCCGGGCGGGATTTCATTCTACGATGGAAAAGAACGGGTGTTCGGCGGAGACTGCCTGTTCTATGGATCGGTGGGACGGGTTGATTTCCCTCGATCGAACGGTTCCGCGCTCTTGAAGTCCATCATTGAACAGTTATACGCTCTTCCCGACGATACCATCGTGCACTGCGGGCACGGACCGGATACCGCCATCTGTCAGGAGAAGCAGTCGAATCCGTACACTCTGCACCCTGAACTGCTGGGTGGGTAGGGTGCATATCTCCTTGGTGTATCTTGTTGCCAAGCCCAATATTCTATCTACTACAGGATACCTTCTCAAAAACATGCAACACTGAAACAGCAACCTCGTCATATGTGAAGAGGTGCGCCAATGCCGATCAGACCTTCTGACAAGTCTCGCATGAAGTCGAAGGAACTGGAAGACGCCGAGGCTGAGCTCCGATCCTTGTTCGAGGAGAGCTCGGAAGGGTCGCCAACCGGCGGTGACCCATCGCACAGGTACACCTTCTGGAGATTTCCCCGTCTCTGGAGACCGGACCCTCACGGCAGGAAAGCCCACCAGATAAGCGGCGATCCGTTCGAATCCCCGTTCTGGAAAGCCGTAAGCCCTTACCTCTACTGGATGGGCTACGCGCTTCTTGTTCTTGTAGTGCTTGTTGCTCTCAGGTTCTTATGGGGCCTGGGGCCGCAAGCCCTGTTCTTCGGCCTGATAATTCTCACGATGGTGGGCAATGCAATATACTGGATATCAAAAAACCCGAACCTGCAATAGTCACGGGTTCCTCGCCCTCCGTCTTTCCTCTGCGATCCCCCTCGCTCGATAGTAGTAATCCAGAATTACCATTGGAGCCAGATGTTTCGTTCTTATGGGCGCGACAGCATCGATTGCGCCCAGTCCTCCATGCTCCACTGCCGATGTGTCCCACTCGTAGCCGTACTTTCCCGGGTTCTCTCCGAATTCGCTTCCAGGCAACGGATGAAAGATATGGAACCCAAGTGACGACGCCTGCAGCATTCGGGCGTATGCGAGTGTCGTCTCGATATCCTCCGCAGTTTCATCCGGAAGTCCGATCATGAACGATGCATGCACCGGGATTCCCAGATTTTCCGCGTATTCAACCAGGTCGCGCGTTTCTTCCGGATCGTGTGGGCGTCCGATCGACTTGAGAACCCTTGCCGAGCCGGATTCCAACCCCATGAACATACTTGTCATACCCGCCCGATGAAAAAGCTCCAGGTCATCCTCCGAAAGCAAATCCGCTCGGCAGTTTGCGCCCCACTCGACGCCGAGATTGGCCTCGATCAGTTTGTCGGTCATGTCCCGTGTCCATGCGGGGTCCTGATTGAAGGTGTCATTTACGAAACTCACGCGGCGAATCCGCCATCTGTCGCGCATCGTGCGGATTTCATCAACGACCTTCTCCGGCGCGCGTTTTCGATACGTGTAGCCCCAATATGCGCACGATGCACAGTACGGGCATCTGAACATGCAGCCCCGAGCGCCTATCACTCTGGCTTCATAATCCTGTGGAAAACCCGGAACTAGGTCCAGCGCCGGAAGCGGCAGGCTGTCCAGGTCCGTAATCAATGGCCTCGGTACGCCAATCGGCTCGCCTGCCCGGCTCAGTATTCGAAGCCCGGCTGGCGGATTTGATCTGACGGCATCCATTCCGCCCACGTTGACCTTTTCAACGATCTCCCGAAATGTTTCCTCTGCCTCACCCAGCGCCACTGCATCGGCAAAACCTCGATTGAGAAGATCATCGGCTCTCAGTGTGGCCTGAATTCCGCCCATGATGATCGGGATGTCGGGAAGTACCTTTCTGAGGGATTCTGCAAGTTCGCATCCCGATCGCTCGCTGATTGAGAACGGAAGGCTGATGCCGATAATGTCGGGCCGGAATGCCGATGTCTCTTTGGCAGCTTGTCCTGTGCTCAAGGCCCGGGAGCGCGCATCGATAACGGCAACCTCGGCCATTTCGCGCACCATTGCAGCAAGCATGGCAAGCCCCAGCGGAAGCCCTCCGGGATCGGGGGTGAACCTGTCGGGACTTGGGGGGGCTATCAGAGCGATCCTGGTCAAGACGAGTGAACTCCGATTTGCTATGATACATCATACAGTAGGACAAAAGACGGTCACTAGGGAGGCCCAACGATGACTCACTCGACAGCAAGAAACTTGATCAGGTGCGGACTTGTCATTCTCATGGCGTGCAGCGTACTGTTACTTTTTGGATGCCTCGGACAGAGTGCCGACACCGATACCGACACAGATACGGATACTGAGGCCACAGGTCCCGACACTGATGTGACGGAGGAAACATCGATGGATGAAGGAGAACGCGAAGCAGAAGGGGAGAATGGAGAAAACGGCGAGTCTGAAGAACTCTTGTTGAGAGAACCCTTTACTCCGACGCAGGAAGATCCGCTTGCTCCACCCGCACATCCTGCCGAAGGAGTGGACAACCTTCCCCCGGGCGAAGTGGGACTTGCGGTGAGCATGCTGGATGTGCATACGGGTCCCAAGGCGTTGGCGGAAGGTATCACAATCCATACGTCGGATGGGCTTCTCGTGCAGTTCTCAATTGTCAACAACACCGATGAGACTATCGAGATCGTTTTCCCCACATCCCAGAAGGTGGATATTCTTTTCTCCGACACTGCCGGCAACACGATATACCGGTGGTCGGAAAACCGGCGATTTCTGCAGGTGCTCGGCTCGATCACTCTCGATGCGGATAAGAGCTGGTCGCACGAACTGACGGTGCCGATAGGAAGCGGAGCCTACGAACTTCCCGAGGGAACTTACATCGTTAACGCCATGGTCACCGGCACGCCGAGCATGTCGTTCACGGTTTCGGGCGTGGAAATTAAGAAAGGCTAAGCCTGCCCTGCGCATTTGACTGGATAGCTATCAACCGCATTTACCCTCTTAAATCAAGCACCCTCGCGCTATCTGGATAGTATATCGGCGTGAAGGCTATCGGCCTTCCGCAGGCGCGATTATGGTGAAATCCGTTGAATTGAATTCTAGTGAATTGATCGACTTCATCGCCGAGAGAATCTCCACCCTTAGCGACTGGCGTGATGGTTTCGGCGACCTGCTCGATTACCTCAACACAAGGCTTGCGGCGGGATGCGGCTTCGTGGCCCTATATCAATACATTTCGAACCACTATATCGACCCCATCGCCTCGCGCGGCGGAAAGGCCAATTCGGTGGTCGAAGGTGTGTTCGAGCAGATGGCCGAGGATCCGAAGCCGATCGCAGTACCCTCCGAGTACGCCGATTACCTCGCGGGCGAGATGATGTACTCAATTGTCGGCATACCGTTCGTGAAGAACAAGGACTACCTCGGAGGGCTGGTGCTTGCAGGAACCGAAGGGGAGGGCATCCGCGAAAGCCAGTTCCAGAAACTGCTGGCTTTCGTGCCGTATCTCCTGCCGATGTTCGAGAGCGCCGTTCTGCAGGAGATTCTGCTGTCCAACTACCTGGAAGCTATCGAGACGCTTGCCGTGGCGCTTGAGGCCAAGGACAAATACACCCGCGGCCACTCCAACATGGTTTGCGCCTATGCGACCACAGTCGCGCGCAAGATGAACTTCGAGCCGGATCGCCTCCGATCGGTCGAGATCGGCTCGATGATGCACGACATCGGAAAGATCGGCGTCCCGGATGAGATTCTCAACAAACCGGGGGAGCTGACCCCGGAGGAGTTCGAAATAGTAAAGCGCCATCCCGTAATCGGCGAGGAGATTCTCAAACCCATGCAGCACCCGTTGTTCAAGGTCCCTCGCCAGATCGTGCGATGGCACCATGAGAGGATCGACGGCGATGGATATCCGGACGGCCTCAAGGGGGAGGAGATTCCGCTCGAGGCGCGAATCACGTTCGTTGCGGACGCCTACGAGGCAATGACCAGCGATCGTCCGTTCCGCCAGGCCCTCTCTTCGGAGGATGCCTTCGAGGAACTCCGAAAGCACGCAGGAACTCAGTTTGATCCGGAGATCGTCGAAATGCTGTGCTCTCTTCTCTCACCATCCGGCTACCCGGCAGACGAGGAAGAAGGTGATGAGGATGAGGGCGAGCAGCGTCATGATGCGCGCCATTCGCCAGGTGG
>CBDUXL010000302.1:0-4221 GCA_965371155.1 uncultured bacterium
CGACCAAGCTCGATCATTGGGTAACCGAGAAGAATGTCATTCAGCTCGGCGATATCATCATCTGCGGGAGCAATTGTGTTTACAAATCCGGCCCAACGATCCGCCTGATCGGGATTGGCTTTGACAAATTCCGCGACACTCAGAATCAGCAAAGCAGTCTCGATGTTGTTTCCCCATCCACCCTCAGGAGATTGCTCCGCCAGGGTTTCAAGCAGGATTCTCGGGGTCTCCCGTTCGTCAACTCTCCGAACATCCTCTCTGACCAGAGCCGAGGTTTGAGTCTCCAGAGGCTCCGGTAGCGAGTCCGGATCAGCGAAAGCCTCCATTATCGGCTCTCCCGTCGCGGCAGGCATGGTGAAACCGAGCGCACGCGCGATCGTGGGCGCCAGATCCAGCTCGGTGTGGGGCTCATCTGAAACATAACCCGCCTTGATTCCGGGTCCGATCAGAAGCGCAAACGAGTGTTGGCATCCCTCACAGAAACAACCATGATGCGGGTACCCACCTCGCGCGGGGATATGGCGCCCGTGGTCGGTCGTGACGATAAAGAGGGTCTTGTCGCGGTATCGTTTCAACTCCTGAAGCACCAGCCACATCTCCCAGACCAATCGATCCGCCCACCTGATCGTGTCCACGTAATAAAACCACTCCACCTCGTGACCGGCCTCGTCCACATCGCCGAGGTTTACGAAAGCGATGTGCGGTGTCACGTCGGGGATTTTCGCTCGGAAATACTCGAACACCTCGATATCACGCATGGCGTCAACTACGTACACGTCCTCGGCGGGATATCGCCCCGACGAGGATTGCACCAGCGAATAGATGAGGTCCTTCCCCAGGTAAAGCGCGGTTTTTTCCGGCGGCATTTCCCGCGCCTCTCCCGTCAGTCGATCGATCTCGGCAGCGGCGTCCGCATCCAGCCGGAAAAAACCGGCATTGGGCACGAGAATCTCCTCAAGCGCGGACTCCACATACTCCGCCCTTACATCACGATAGTGCTCGAGGAAGGTGGGGAAAACCGGACCGATATGCCCGTCATTCGGGACAGTCGAAATCCGTCCCGTAACCATTGCGGTATGCGCTGATGTGGTCGCAGTGGGAGAAGCGATGCGGAAATTTGTGAGGATCGTGCCGAGTGGGCGAAGGTCATTCCAGATGTGAGGGATGTACTTGTCCTCCGCGCCGAATCCCTCCTCCCAGCGAAGGCCGTCAATCACAATCACCACTACAGGCGTCTGATCGTAGGGATTGGTTTGCAGGAGGTTGACAATTCCCTCGGAAGCCCGCTGAAGGTACTGCTCTTGCCACGACTGCTTTGCCTTAAAATGGAAGCTGGTGACAAGGATAAGGATGGCGAAGAGGAGGACGATAATCCAGAGAAGTCTTCGAGTGCGTTGCATTAGAATACGGGCACGCTCGGCCCGGGAATTACCTTCGCGTGATAATGGTCAAATGTAAACCTGCGAGATTATACCACCTGCTTTCGGGGAATGGTGCGGAGTATGCAAAGCCGCACTACGATAAGGGTGCATTTGCTGAGTGAACACCGTGACGGCAGAATGCCGTTGATGCCGGCGACCGGAGATCGCCGCTCCGGGTCGATCATCTGCTATAATGCCCTCTATTCCAAATCCAGCAAACCAGGAAGGATAGGAGATGTTCCGAAACAAGACGATCGATGAATTCCTGAAGGTATTGGCCAGCGATGCGCCGACTCCAGGCGGTGGATCGGTGGCCGCGCTCAACGGCGCTCTGGGCTGCGCGCTCCTTGAGATGGTCTGCAACCTCACAATCGGCAAGGAGAAGTACAGGGAGGTCTGGCCCGATATAGAGGAGATGAAGACCGAGCTTGAGGAACTCAGGGAGGAGCTTCTTGACTCGATCGACCGCGACGCGAAGGCGTACGATCTGGTCACCACTGCATTCAGGATGCCCAAGGGCGAACCGGAGCAGAAAGCAGCGCGGAAAGAGGCGATCCAGTCCGCATTTAAGGCCGCCGCCGAGACACCAAAATCCACCGCCCGCTACATCCACCAGGCATTGAAACTGGCCGGGGATATTGCAGAAAAGGGCAACCCGAATGTCGTGAGCGACGCCGGGGTCGGCGCCGGATGCCTTCACGCCGGACTCCACGCCGCGATCTACAATATCGCCATCAACCTCGGCAGTATCAAGGATCATGCGTACGTCCACCAGATGAAGCAGGAGATTGATTTCCTTCAGAAAGAGTGCGACAAGCTCGCCGCGGCCGTAATCAAGCAAGTAAGGGAAGCAGTCGAGCTTGACTGAGGCTATCTTTCCGGGGAACCATGCCGCCCCCCGCCCGAAATAGACCCGCCGACCAGGATGAACCAAGGCGGCGCCTGAACCTCTTTGCGCCGGTACTGCTGGTAGTTTCCGGCGCTGTTGCCATTTTCATTGATTTCCCCCCGGGCGATTCATGGACCCACGGCTGGACTGTCGACCAGTGGCTCCAGGGCAACTGGGTACTGAACGACTGGTCCAGCGCGGTCGCGCTCCCGCAACAGGTGCTTGGCTGGATTGTCCACATCGGCGCCGACAGCGTGCAGTGGTGGCGACTCTCGGTCCTGACGGCAATTGTAACGGTCGCGGGATGTCTGCTCGCTGCCGAACTCCCGGGAAAGCTGTTTCCCGAATCCCCGCAACTGAAACATTGGACGCCGCTGTTTGTGATTCTGCTGATCGCTCCCCCGTTCACGCTCAAAATCGGCGCGGGGTTCATGACCGACGGGTACTACCTCATTCTTCTCACAGCGTCGCTCTGGATTCTCATCGATCTCGTTTCTAACCCAACACGACATACCGATTCACAATGGTTCCTGAAATGGGCCGGATTCGGGGTTCTCGCGGTCCTTGCCTCGCTGCAGAGATCGCACGGGTTTTTTCTTCTGATAATTCCCGGCGTTTGGGTGTTTCTGGCGAAAGCGCTTGATCGAGACCGGTCCAGGAGAGCCGGATGGTCAACCCCTCGTACGCTGCACGCGATCATCGTCTGCGCGTTCGGCCTTGTGGTCGGATTCGTGGTGCTCGCGCTACCCGGCCTGTCCCCGGCTCGAAGCAGCGAGGTCACATTGGAACTCGCGGCCTTCTGGGCAGGATACATAAAGCCTTTTTTGCCCCTGGCGCACAACCGCATCCATCTCATTTTCGGGATTCTACACCATCTCGGGCTTGCACTCTTGCCGGTAGCTCTAATTGCGCGACTTCAACGAACCACTATCGAGAGGAAGGGCGGTAAACAGCGACTCAGTTGGTGGTATGTCCTCGGCGGTGTGGTGTTCATTCTGGTAACAGCAGGGCTATGGGCCGCAAACGGCGACCTGTTCCCCTACCTCGGAAACAGCCTGACATCCGAAGGATTCGGGCCTCGCTCGGTAACTATCGCTCTCACTGCGGGACACGAGTACCCGGAACCCATGCGGATAGCGCTCACATTGCTGGGAACCGGAGGCGGACTCATCCTGATTTGGATTCTCAGCCGTACCGCCCGCCTGACCAATGTTGACTGGCGGACGCCGTCCACACTCATCGGCCTGATTGGAATCGCGCATCTCGGCATTGTTCTGCTGAACCCCTATTTTTTCGATCGCTACCTTCTCCCACTTCTCCCATTTTGCTTGTGCTGGCTTGCGCCACTTCTGAAGGATGTCCCTGCGAAAGCTCGATTGGGCGGATGGGTTATTGTCCTGATGTTCCTTGGCTGGTCGATTACAGGAACATATGAATCGCTCGACTGGTCAAAATCAAAATGGGATCTCGCCGCGGAGGCAAGAGCAGGCGGGATACCATCTGAATGGATTGTTGGCGGCTACGAGGTCGATGGGTTCTATAACTACTCCAATGAAACCTACCCCGGGAGGGAATGTGAAGCAAATCCCATGCTGAAATGGGACTGGATAAGCCGCCTGGGGCTGCCAAATGTGCCGTACTATGTGATTTTCGAGGAAGGAGCGCAAGTAGAGGGCACTTCGTGGGCCGGTTACGCGCAAACCGAAATGTACAACGGTCGGATGAGGGTATGGGCAGCACCGCGGTCAAGCGATGAGTGAAGCAGAGTAAGCGTTGCCCAAGTCTGTTGAAACAACAACACAAATGAGAAAAGGGCTTCGTGCCACCCTCAAGCGAGTCTTCGAGCTTGTGGGTGTCCTGAATAACCTGTATGCGTCTTGAATAAGGGGATTGCGGTTTTCAAAAGATCAC
>CBDUXL010000303.1:0-4194 GCA_965371155.1 uncultured bacterium
CATAATCGGAGATAAAATACACCCTGCTCCCATCCGAAGTAATCGCTGGGAAGCTCTCGACAGAGTCCCAGTCGGTCAGGCGCGTCGGATTGTAGCCCGTTTCATCCAGCATATAGATATCGGCGTTGCCCTCGTCTTCGAGGTCGGCTCGCACGACAATTCTCAGACCGGGCCCGATCACCTGCGCATCGGTGTAGCTCAGAGAGCCGTCCTGCTTCTCGTCCGTCTGGTACATCTCATCCTGCATCAGCTCTGTGAGGTCATCAAAAGTGCGCACACCGGTGTCGTCCCGTTCCGGGAATATTACCTCGCTCTCTCCCTGCGCGACGCTGACCACCAGACCCTCCGGAGCACCCTCGGGAACCGGACCGGCGCCCGCAGCTCCAAAACCGCAGCCTCCCGGTTTTACGACTATTGTTACGGCCAATATGGCCGCCACCATGAGAACCGGGAACAGCCAGTAGAGCTCATCCTGTTTGCTTTCGTCTTTGTCACTGGGAGCAGGCATGAAAAAACACCTCGCCGCTATTTCCAAGTGTAGTAGATGCTTTCTTCGGGTCGGAGGTTCATCCGTCCGTCCCGTTTTTCCGCCCAAGGCGGATTAACCTTAATATCTTCCTCTTCTCCTCCCGATCGAACACACCCAAGAGGAAAAGGAGTATAGAGTAGATAATGAAGTATATCAAGTACTCACCAATCACTCCAAGCAGCATACTGAGTAACCTCGATACCTGCTCCGATCCAATCGCCTCGAACATGCTCATTCTCGCCAACCATCCTGAAAGGTCGATCATCCAAAGCAGCGGAGCCGGAATGAGACATGCGATGCTGATCTTGACTACTTCGTCCAATCGAGCGAATACACGGTACCGCTTGACGATCCATCTGCCGAAGAACCAGGTGCCTATCAAACCCAGGATTATCCCAATAACCGGACCGGCAAGCGCGCGAGTGACCGGATCGTTATCAGCACCGAAGAAATTGAGCGGGATTACTTTCATGAATAACCAATTCAGCACAAAGGCGCTAATGAGAAGGCAGGTTACGTTCTTCAGCGGATACTCGGGGTGATTTGAGGCAATGATGATAATACTCGCCGACAGATACAGCGTGTAAGCCGCCATTGTGAACACCAGCAGACCCAGGTACACCCAGGCGAAATCGTAGCCCTCTCCGACAAGCACCGAGAAGATCTCCTTCGATGTGCCGCACATGGCCACTGATATCGGCAGGAGCAAAATAAACCCGGCCTTCGTCGCCTGAAGGATGATAGTCCGGATCTTGTCTATGTTCCCCTGGCCCAGATGGTAGCTGATCGTGGGGAACAGAGCGGGATAGAGCGAGTGGTAGAGCAAGGATGGGATAATTGCGATCGATCCCGCGAACGCATAGCTTCCCAGGATATTCCCGGAAAGCGCGGACTCATCTTCGGGCATCCCGCTGGTTATGAAACCCTTCACGCACCAGAAATCCACAAACAGAAGCGCCTGGTAGATGAACATCGCGGTTATGTTGGGGGTGATGAACCGGATAATAGTCGGAACCATGCCGGGGTCCTCGCGGAAACCGGTCTCTGCCCTTGTATAGACCACGCTCCAGTACAGTCCCACCACACTTGAGAGAAAATTGGCGATCAGCGCAACCGGGATCATCAGGTCCACGCGTCCGAGATGAGCCACCCACAGGACACCCCCTACAGTCATCGCCGTCCGGCTCGCCTCATACCAGAGCACCGTATACGATTCCTTGGTGAATCTCCTGAGTCCGTTCAGGACGCTCATCCGGATGTTGTATATCGCATAGGCGGGAATGTCGACCATCGCCAGCACAAACAGAAGCCCGAATCTGAGGTCCTCCTTGTAGAAAACCGTCGCGATCGGGCTTAACACCAGGCTGATCGCGAAAAGGATCAGGCTGAACCATATCTGCAACCAGAATCCTTTCGTGAGGAAATACCCGAGGAAAGCTCTATCTTCTGCGATGAATTTGCTGACGGCGGCGGGAAGCCCGTAGTGAAGGGCGGTTTCGAACGCCAGCACGAAGGTCATCAAAATCTTGAAGTTGCCGAACTCGCCCTCCGGCATGACCCTCGGCAGCACGATGTTCATCGTGACAAACACGCAGCCCAGGCCGAATATCCGGGCGAGGAGGATTACGAATGTGCCCCGGGCCATCGATTCGCCTTCGGGGCCTCCGGGCATCGACTCACTTTCGGACACCTTCCTTGGGACATCAGCAAGCGTCAGGTCCTTCGCCGGCACCTCGTCCGAATCAGGAGGCTTTTTCGGTCCATCGTTCACGGCTAACATTAAACCGGGAGCTTTCCCGGTTGACATTCGATTCTACCCACGACCCGTTACCACCGCAACCAGATATTCGGCCAGATGAGCCCCCCCGGTTCGGAACTCGTATCCAGTTCCCGGTTTGTCGGTAGACCCAGGATCCGGCGTTGTGTAATTCGTCGATTTGACCAAAGGCTCGGTCAATCCTAGCGCTCCCTTCAGCGAGAGGTAAGCATTTTTCAGTGCAATCCCAACCGGCGAATAGGCCTTACCCTCTGCAAATTGGCCGTAGATCTCTACATCCCATTCCGATTCAGGGAACGCTTCGCGCACGAGCTCTTTTAGCTCAGGCAGCGTGTACTCCTTGACATGAAATGGATTCGGCACGGACGCAACCTTCACCGCCCCATTTGGCGTGCTGACAATGCATATCCCATCTGGGAGCAGCACCTTCGCCGCCTCTTTCAGCATCTTGTCGGGATCCTTGATGTGCTCCAAAACCTCAAATGACACGATCGCGGAGAACTCGTCATCAGGAAAGGGCAGATTCTTCACGTCGCCTTCCTTGAAAGATACGTTCTCCGTTTCATAGGCAACCCGAGCATGGGCGATTGCCTTCGGGTCGATGTCCACCCCGACAACCGACCGGGCGACCTCACTCAGAATGTGGCTTCCGTATCCCTCGCCGCAGCCCATGTCCAACACTCGTTTCCCCTCAGCGAACTTGAGTGCGAAGCGGTATCTCGATAGATGCTCCGCCTCGATCAGTGGCGGAGTCTTACCGGGCACATAGCGCTCGCCGGTGAACTCCAGTTCATTCATCCGGACTCCCTCCGGGCTTGCTTGTATCCGCGACGAAATCCCAGCGCAAAAGCCACCATCGCTGCAAAAATCCTCGGCCAGTGTAGCAGGAAAGCGGGAAGCTCCCCCGGCTCCTCGGTCAGCATCCTCCAGCCTATGAAGTGCGTTTTAACAAACGGAACCAGCAAACTGCCCCCGCGCCGCGCAAGAATGCTCCCCTTGAGCCCGTACCGAACCGCCGCGTAGCCGGTGCATTCGCCCAGTATCCTCTGGTGTTTCGTTATGGCTGAGATCGTGGTCTTGTTCCTGTGGTAAACAATGATGCCGGGGTCGAAGTGAAGCTCCTCGCCCGCATCACGGATATGCTTGATAAGCAGCACGTCCTCATTCCCGAACTGCTCCTCAAGAAATGGGCCGTACTTGTAAAAAATGCTCCGACGAATCCCCAGGTTGACTGTCGGCTGAACGTTCCGCTTACCTGTGGGCGCGCCCAGGCCGAATCCCGAGAATTCGCACCAGTGCGCAAGCCTGCTCCAGCCTTCATTTTGATTTGCGTTCAATATCGGACCACCGACCGCAGCGACATCCGGATGCGCCTCCAAATACCCTGCTATCGCCCTCAGCCACCCCTCACCGGCGACCGCATCAGCATCGATGAAACAGATGATGTCGCCCTCAGTCGCCTCAACGCCTCTGTTTCTGGCAGCGCCGGGGAAGGCTTTTTCGCCAAGTTTGATAACCTTGACCGGTATTCCCAACGATTCGGCAACCTCCGCGGTCTCGTCATCAGATGAATCCACCACCGTGATGTCAAACTCGCAATCGGGGATATCTCTGTCGGCCCACACGGATCTGATCGTGTCGGCAATCGTGGCTTTCGCGCGGTAGCTGGGTATTATGACATTCAGAAACACGGCATTCAGTCAGTTAGATACCGTTCAAGTATATCCGCTATATGCTCTGCTGCGGAGGGATCACCGAATCTCCTTGCGGCGGCGCCCATCTCGGTTCGTTTGTCGGCATCGGTCAGAAGTGCCAGGATCGAGCCTGCAAGGCTGGACGGAGTCAAGTCTCTCTCTTCCAGAAAAAACGCGGCGCCGGCTTGTTCCCA
>CBDUXL010000304.1:0-4172 GCA_965371155.1 uncultured bacterium
TCAATGGTCATTTCTGCCTTCGATCTGACCATGTGGCCGTCCATTGATCGGTATTTAGCAGGAAATTTATCTCTGAAACCGAGTCCACTGTCCTTCTGTTGAATCACGAAGTCTTCCTCAAATGCTTCGCCTTTGACTGCGCTGATACTCCTCCTCAGAGTTTTATCTTCAATGATATGCGACGGCCAGACAACATACGGAACTCCCGTCTCCCTCATTTCCTTCGGCTGTGCCCCGCGCGTTTGACCGTTTGGTGTTGGAATCCAGCCCTTTGTGTACTTTGCAATCCATCCGAGTTCCGCGAGAATTTGATTTATTCTCATTGCGGAGAGATCAAATTCTTTGCCGATTGCTGAGGAGGATAGAGTCTTCCCTTTAGACGGCTTAGGTGAGTCTTCCCCTTTTTTCTTATTATAGCAATCCAAGCATAAGGGGTAGTCGTTATCCTTGTATTTCCCGCATTCCTCACAAGCTATTATTTCACCATCCCTTTCAGCTTGCCAGTGATCATAACAGAGTTTGTGTCCTTCTTTAGACACATCGTTGTTGCAGTTCTCAACCTGACATTTGGCCATGGTGTCTCCCTTTCATATGGTGGTATTAGCTAGTAGCCTGGGAATGCACTTCCCAGGATTCATATTACTTACCGGATCCTGGGAAGTGCATTCCCAGGCTACAACTACATATTCCTCCGATACTGCCCGCCGACCTCATACAGCGTCTGGGCAATCACGCCAAGACTAGCATATCTGACTGTATGCATCAATTCGGCGAAGATGTTGCCGCCGGCGAGCGCGACCTTGCGGAGGCGCTCCAATGCTTCGGGTTGGGTGGAGGAGTGGGATTCGTTAAATGCAAGGCAGCGGGAGAGGTGGAGCTCTTTCTCCTCGTAGGTCGAGCGGCGCATGGGGATTTCCTCGGGACGGTAATCCTCGGCGAGCGTGACGGGGTCGATGAAAGTGTTGACTCCGATGATCGGAAGCTCGCCGGTGTGCTTCATGTGCTCGTACTTCAGGCTCTCCTCCTGGATCTTGCCGCGCTGGTACGCGCGCTCCATGGCGCCGAGCACGCCGCCGCGCTCGCTGATGCGCTCGAACTCCTGAAGAATGGCCTTCTCGACGAGGTTGGTCATCCACTCGGTGAAGAACGATCCCTGCGTGGGGTTTTCGCATTTCGACCATCCGAACTCGCGCACTGAGATAAGCTGGATGGCCATCGCGCGTCGCACCGACTCCTCCGTGGGCGTGGTGATCGCCTCATCGTAGGAGTTCGTGTGCAGCGACTGGCAATTATCGAACAGCGCGGTGACGGCCTGGAGCGTGGTGCGGATATCGTTGAACGCGATATCCTGCGCGTGCAGGGACCGTCCGGACGTCTGGATATGGTACTTGAGTTTCTGCGAGCGATCGTTGCCGCCGTAGAGGTTTTTCATCGCGACAGCCCAGATACGTCGCGCGACCCGTCCGATGACGCAGTACTCGGCGTCGAGGCCGTTCGAGAAGAAGAAGCTCAGGTTAGGCGCGAAAGCATCGATGTTCATCCCGCGCGAGAGGTAGTACTCGACGTAGGTGAAGCCGTTCGCGAGAGTGAGTGCGGTCTGGGTGATCGGGTTCGCGCCCGCCTCGGCGATGTGGTAGCCGGAGATCGAGACCGAGTAGTAGTTCCTCACTTCGTGCTCGATGAAGAACTCCTGGATGTCGCCCATCATTTTGAGCGCGAACGGGGTCGAGAATATGCAGGTGTTCTGCGCCTGGTCCTCCTTGAGGATGTCGGCCTGGACGGTGCCTCGGACGACCCGGATGGTTTCCTCGAAGATTTTCCTGTACTCGTCTTCAGATGGCTTGCGGTTTTCGCGTGTGGCGAACGCATCGACCTGCTGATCGATCGCAGCATTGAGGAACATCGCGAGCATAACCGGCGCCGGGCCGTTGATCGTCATGCTGACCGAGACATTGGGCGCGGCGAGATCGAATCCGTCGTACAGGCGTTTGACATCGTCGAGCGTTGAGATCGCGACACCGGCCTCGCCGATTTTCCCGAAGATGTCGGGGCGATCGTCGGGGTCGTGGCCGTAGAGAGTGCACGAATCGAACGCGGTCGATAAGCGCTTGGCTTCCTCGTCCTTGGCGAGGTAATGGAATCTCGCATTGGTTTTTTCCGGCGGACCCTCTCCCGCGAACTGCCGTTTCGGTTCTTCCCATGCGCGTTTCAGGGGGAACACGCCTGCAGCATAGGGGAATTCGCCGGGGACATTTTCTGTGAGGAACCAGAGAAGCGTGCGACCCCAGTCGCGATAATTTGGAAGGATTACGCGCGGAACTTTCGTGGCGGCAAGTGTTTCAGATGTAAACGGCTGTTTGATTTCCTTTCCGCGGACAGTGTAAGTAAACTCATCGCCGGAATACTGCTTCCAGATTTCGGGCGTGCCCGCAAGGATTTCGAGGCAGCGTGGATCCAATGCCTCGCGCGCCTTGTGAAAAACGCTCCTTAGTTCCTTTACCGCATCATTAGCAGGCTTTGGAGCATCGTCGGGATACGGCTCGACCCGGCAGGGCGGATTATCGCCGAGATCGGTAAGAATGCAGAACGCGCTGTAGGCCATCGATGCGTGGTCCGCCTGCTCATTAGCCCACGTATGGTAGTCGCGAACAGTTTTTGCGATTTCCGCAAGGTAGCGGATGCGATCGTCCGGCACGATCCCGATCCGCCTGGCCTCTTCGACCTCTTGCATAGTGGGGAGCTCAAGGGCGGATGACCAACCGAGTTTCAGTTTTTCGTTGATCGTGTCGAGCAGACGAACGTACAGAAGGTTGACGCCCGAGTCGTTGAACTGGTTTGCGATAGTGGGAATTATCGGCAGGTCCTCATCCGGGGGATCCTGGAAAAGCCGATGGTTCCTGCGGTACTGGCGGCGGACATCCCTGAGCGCATCCTTGCTTCCGGCATGCTCGTACTTGTTAAGGGAAATGAAATCGGCGTAATCGAGCATGTCGATTTTTTCAAGCTGACTCGCCGCGCCGTAATCCGGCGTCATGACGTAGACTGATATATCGACGGACTCCACGATGGCCGTGTCGCCCTGACCGATTCCGGATGTCTCCACCATAACCAGGTCGAAACCGGAGGCCTTGAGGAGTCTTATTGCATCGGGAAGGCAATCCGACAATTCATCGGCGCTGCCGCGAGTCGCGAGCGATCGCATGTACACGCGATCACCCACCGCGGCGTTCATGCGGATTCGGTCGCCCAGAAGCGCACCGCCCGTGCGCTTGCGGGAGGGGTCGATCGAGATGAAACACACGCGACGGTCCTTATCGTCGTTCAGGAATCGCCGGACCAGCTCATCGCACAGCGACGATTTCCCCGATCCGCCCGTGCCGGTGATTCCGATTACCGGGACATATTTCTTCGTGGACTTGAGGAGTTTATTAATCGCCGACTTTACCTTCTCGGCTTCTTTTGGTGCATCCTTGGCGCGTTCGAGGTATGTGACAGCCCGGGCGATTTCCATTGGATGATCAGGATCGAGTCTCGACACCACAATCTCGACAGGGCGGTCGTCCATCTCCCAGACATTTTTATCGCACTCCTCGACGAGATGGTTGATCATTCCCTGGAGGCCCATCCTGCGGCCGTCATCGGGTGAATAAATGCGCGCGATGCCGTACTCGTGCAGCTCATCGATCTCCCTTGGGACAATCACGCCGCCGCCGCCGCCGTAGATTCGGATATGCCCTGCGTTTTTCTCCTTTAGAAGGTCGAACATGTACTTGAAGAACTCGATATGGCCGCCCTGGTAGCTGGAGACGGCGATCGCGTTCACGTCCTCGTCGATTGCCGCGTCCACGATTTCTTCCACGGAGCGGTTGTGTCCGAGGTGGACCACCTCGCAGCCGGTGGACTGTATGATTCGGCGCATGACGTTGATCGCGGCGTCATGGCCGTCGAAAAGGCTCGCGGCGGTGACGATGCGTATCGGGGTGGATGGCTTGTACGGGCGCATCTCCTGACGGATTACCTCTTTCGTGCCCGCCCGAGTGCTTTTATTAGTAACGGTCATTGTTTGGCCTCTTGGTCTTCATTTCCGCGGCCTGAAGAATGCCGGCGGGGACGGGGCTGTTGAAAAAGGAACATAATTGGGAAAAAATCTGTGTGGCACCCTCAAGCGGAAT
>CBDUXL010000305.1:0-4160 GCA_965371155.1 uncultured bacterium
GCATGTGCTGGTCTGTCCCCAGGACGGGGTAGTCAAGACTACCGTTGTAGGCCAGTGTGCCGGAAGCATCACCCATGAAAACACCGCGCACATCGTACCCGTCGTACTTGTGCATCCCGGGGAACGGATGTCTGAGTGTCACGTCGATATCGATGTCGACATAACCGGTACCGTGCACAATATTCTGGATCTGGAAGGTTAAGTTCGCGGGGGGATCATTGATAAATCGCACAACATTTACGGCGAACATCACCTGACGATTGGGAACCGCTTCAGCAGTCCGGTTCTCGATGTCGATGTAGACATCATAGTAGCCCCAAAGCTGCGTATGGGTTTGCCCTGTGAGATTTGATTCCGAAGTCAGCTCGTGATCGGCGGCGGGCGTTACGGGACTTCCGTCTCCGGAGCAACCTATTGCGACGAAAGCAGCAACAGCAACCATCGTGAGCAACGTTATCCATCGATCCATGTCTTGACCTCCTGAGATACATAATACAGGATTTCCGCGATTATCGCATCGTGAAGTTCCCGTGTGTGATAAAATCTGCCTGCCGTGGAGGGGAAAGCGGATCATATGTGATGTCGAGAGAAATCGACAAAAGCCTTTTGGGTCGCAAACCCGAGGAGTACGATTCGGACTCGATCGACCTCCTCAGACAAGTGATCGAGTATCACGATTATCGGTACTACGTGATTGACGATCCGGTCATCTCCGATGGGGAGTACGATGCGCTTTTCAGGAGGTTGCAGGGGATCGAGCAGGCGCATCCCGAGCTCGCGACACCCAGCAGTCCCACTCGAAGGATCGGCGGAAAACCCCTGGACGAGTTCGAGACGGTCGCGCACCGTTTCCCGATGTTGTCCCTGCAGAACTCGACATCGCCGGATGAGCTGCGAGAATTCGATGAGCGGCTCCGGAAGCTGGTCGGGGAGGATCGGATCGACTACGTGGTCGAGCACAAAATCGACGGGCTCGCGGTGAGCCTTACGTATCGGAACGGAGAGCTTGCCCAGGGAGCGACTCGCGGCGATGGTGTCCAGGGCGAGGATATCACCGAAAACCTGCGCACCATACGCACAATACCACTGCGAATCGATTTTGCAGACAATCTGATAGTTCAGGGTGAGGCGTTTATCGGGCTGAAGGATTTCGAGGAGTTCAACAGGAAGCAGGAGGAGTCGGGGGAGAAAACCTACGCCAATCCGCGCAACACTGCCGCGGGGAGCCTGAGGCAGCTCGACAGCCGCATCGCCGCGTCCCGCCCGCTCGATTGCTTCATGCATTCCATCCGCAACTACGAGGAACTGGGGCTGGCAACCCACAATCAAGCCCTGGAGCGGCTTGACGAGCTTGGATTCCAGGCTACACCATTCCGCGGCAGGGCGTCGGGTATCGAGGAAGTCACTGCAATCTGCGATGCGCAGCGCATGAGTCGCGATATGCTCGATTACGGTATTGATGGTCTGGTAGTAAAAGTTAACAGGTTCGAGCTTCAGGAGCGCGCGGGGTTTGTCGCTCGGGCACCGCGTTTCGCAATCGCATTCAAGTATCCCCCGCGAGAGGGAACCACGATCGTTCTCGACATCCGCGCATCGGTGGGACGAACCGGCGTACTCACTCCGGTAGCGACTTTCGAGCCGTTGTTTCTCGATGGTTCCACGGTCACTCACGCCAGTTTGTACAACATGGACGAAATCGAGAGAAAAGACATACGTGTGGGCGATCGAGTGATAATCGCGAAGGGCGGCGATGTTATCCCCAAGGTCATCAAGGTGATGGACGCCGATTCACGCGAGCACCGGGACCGTCCGAAATTCGAGATGCCGGAGAAATGTCCGATTTGCGGCACGCCGGTTATTCGCGACGGAGTCAGCTACCGTTGCGAAGGTACAAACTGCCGGGCTGTGTTGCAGGGACGGATCGAGCATTTCGCGAGCAAGGGCGCGATGCGGATCGAGGGTATGGGCCCGAAAGTCATCGAGCGGTTCCTCGATGAAGGTTTAATTGGAGATATTCCGGACCTTTACCACCTGGATTACGGCGAGATCGCCGGCCTTGAGGGTTACGGGGAGAAATCGGCGCAGAACCTTAGGGAGGAGATTGAGCGTTCAAAGGGAATGCCGCTCTGGCGCCTCCTGCACGGGCTTTCGATTCCCGGAGTAGGCGCCGAGGTCGCAAAGCTATTGGTTCAGGAGTTGAGCAGCATTGATGCCATTAAGAGCGCGGATCCGGATGCGCTCGCGACGATCCATGGAATCGGCCCGATTCTGGCAGAGAACATACACTCTTTCTTCAATGACGTCACTCGGATCGAGCTTCTGAACAGGCTCAAGGATGCGCGTCTGAAGGCATTCGAGGGTGAAATCAAGCCAGCAGAAGTGGTTGTTGAGAAAGGTCCTTTCAGCGGCAAGGCCGTGGTCCTGACCGGTTCGCTCACCACCCTCACTCGCGATGAAATGACGGATAAACTGAATGCAGCCGGAGCGAAAGTGACGGGAAGTGTATCGAAAAAAACAGACTATGTCATAGTGGGCGAAAATCCCGGAAGCAAGTTCACGAAGGCACAGAAACTCGGGGTGCCGATTCTATGTGAAACTGAAGCACTTGACATGCTTGCGGGGACATAGGCGGCATTCAGAATCCGGCTTGCAGCCGCAACATGGTTTCCAGCACGTCTATCAGGTATTATTAATAGATGCTAAGACATGCACGGCGAGGGTTCGAAATGACCAGACTAACAGTATTGGTGATGACGCTGATTCTACTCCACGGTCCAGGCATATGGGCGCAAGAGGGTGAATCAGGCTCCACTCCCGATTCCGTTGCGGATGCAATCGCCACCAATACTCATGACATCACAGGGAGCTGGATCACCCAGGCGGCGAACCTTGTCGAGCTGTCGGTTGACGGAATAGATGTTCGTCTTCATTTCCCCGCTTTCGCCAGAACCATGATGGCCACTTACACCGATCCCGTGCTGGTTTACGTCACCCACTACAACGATCCCGAACAGGAGCAGTGCTATTTCAACGCGCCGGAGAGCGTGTACGAAACCTGCCGTAGATTCGTCAAGACAGGTGACCCTCGCCACCGATTCACACTCAGGCTTTCCGAAGACGGCTCGGTGCTTTCAGGCATCAAGGAAATCAATGTACTCAAGATCGAATGGGACACCGACGAGGAAGGAAACCCAATCAATCTTCGACCAATGGAGTACGAGTGGGAGTACTTCTGCGATTACCAGTGGCGCAGGGCAAACTGCGACTTCTCAACCCTGCCGTCTCTTGGCGGAAATGTGATAGAACGTTTCGAACTGGTCGATACACTCCTCGACCGGTTCGGCCTCAGAGCGGAATACTCCCTCGGTGAATTCGAGGCTCGCGAGAGAATCCGTTTCGTTTACGACCAGGCGTACCTGGATGCAGACACCGGTGTGTTCGTTCCTCTTACGGAAGTGTCGTAGCACCCGCATCTCGAAGAACTCAACGGCCGGGTTCTTGTTGATGAAGAAACGGGAGAATACGTAATCGAGCTTTATCCGTACTCCTTTCAGTCGTACATCTCGCTCCTGACCGGACTGTCAATTCTGTGCCACCAACTTCAGGCGCTGGAGACTCAGGAAGAAACGCTCCCCGGGGCCACGTTGCAGATGATTCATGATAGTCTCGATTATGTCTGGACCCATCGGCAGGCCCTGTGTGCACTTGATGACGATGAGCTCGGCCACCATATCGACTTCCTCTCTCGCGCTCTGCAATTGAGAATGATGGCCGAGAACGGTCAAGCTATAGACCTTCCATAACCGTGCTAAATGTCGGATATTGAACTCAGCATAATCACAGTCAACTATCGAAGGCCCGACCTCACGGATCGCCTTCTCAAGAGCATCAAGAAGTTCCCTCCCCCCCTCCCCCACGAGATCATCGTGGTGGACAATCCCGGCGGTGACAACTCGGTCGAGTTCATCCGGGAGAATCACCCGGATATCAAGCTTCTCCCGCTTCCGAAGAACATCGGGTTCGGTGCCGGGAACAATATCGCCGCGAAAGTCGCCTCCGGTCGAATACTAATACTCATCAATCCGGACAGCCAACTCAGGGAGGAGAGCTTTTCCAAGGCGGTCAAGTACCTTGATGAACATCCCGACGTTGGCATTCTC
>CBDUXL010000306.1:0-4150 GCA_965371155.1 uncultured bacterium
GGCGCACAGCCGTTGGGCGCACAGCCGTGCGCCACTACTATTTCTCATTGTAATAGGATTCGAGTGCAGCGTTGTAATCCTCTGTTCGCCAGAGCTCAAGATAAGTATCAAAACCTATGAGCATCAACTCGTCGTCCTCTGATGCTCGGAGGTGTTCTCTGGCTTTCTGAGGGAGGGTAAAACGGGACTGGCCGTCGATATTGACTACTAGGATCTCCTTCATTAGCTCGCGACCCGGCCACCTCTCGTCCCGGCTGACATAATCCAACTCACTGTTGATGGGACGAAAAGTACGGCTTATTGGATTGCATGAGTGAATCTCCAGAAAAGGCCAGCCGCGATTTTCGCACCTGACGCTGCCCTCTTGGAGCACAAAAAGCTCATCAGGCGCGTCATATGCAAGCTTGACATAGGCGACATCTCTGAAATTCTTGGCGGAATCCCCATGAATCCGGAACCTCCAGCTCTTCCCGGGACTGACGATGTTTGAACCCAAGGGACCAGGCATCCGTCCTCCCCATTAGCTGCACAAATCTTGCCATACAAATGAATATTATCGATTTTCCCGCAACCGATAGGAGCCGATCTGAGCCAATGGAACCCTATTATACATGATTTGTCTGTTTTAGTCAAGACCCTTTATCTCTAAAATGCCTTCACAAAAATGTAGGATAAGCTATCCGTATGAAAATCCGCAACGAACCCAGGTTAAAACCTGGGTCGTTCCCCACAACAAGTTGTGGGCCACCGAAAGTTGTGGGGCACCGAGAATGTGGTTGTGGGCCCCTCCCCACTATTCTGGTTATCTCAATCCACTCCCCTTACCAGGTTCCGTCTTCCAGGAACTTGCTCACGAAGAAATCCTCGTATGCGTCTGAGATCCTGAAATCCGTTCCCGGGCCGGGGTCGAAATCGGCAATGCCGTTGAAATATCCGCAGACTAACACGTTCCCGTCACCATCGAAATCCACGCCGCAACCCCAGTCGCCGTCTTCATGGTCTCCGCCCCATCCCCGAGCCCACTGGAATGCACCTGCCGTAGACATCGTGAGCACGAAAACGTCCTCGGCGCCCGCCGATTGATAGTCCGCGTGGCCCGGACCCGGATCGAAGTCAACCAGCTCCTGGAAGGTCCCCGTGACGTAGACTATGCCGTCGTCGCTCACCTCGACATCGTCAGCCTGCTCTCTGCCAAGTGAGCTGACACTTCCCCAAGTCTCAACCCATCCAAAATCGCCATTCCAGTCATATTGAACCAGGAACGCGTCGTACCAGCCGTTGGATGTTTCGTTGGCGGTTCCCAGGCCGGGATCGAAATCAACAGTGTCCTCAAACCGTCCGACAACATAAACGTAGCCCGTCTGGTCCACCGTCACGCCGAAACCGCATTCATAGTTGCTGGTATCGACACCCCAGGCGTTGACCCACATCAAGTTCCCGCTTGAATTGTAGCCTACAAGATAAGCGTCAATCTCACCTTCGGAAGTGCGGTTGACCACGTTCAGGCTGGGATCGAAATCGCAGGTTCCATGGAAACTGCCGGTGACATAAACGTTCCCGAAGTCATCAGCACCCACATCACGGGCGTAGTCACGATACACACCTGAGTCATTGCCTCCCCAGGTATTCACCCACTGGAGCGTGCCCGACAAGTTGAAGCAAGTCAGGAAGCAATCCTGATCTCCGAGCGCAGTACGGAACTCACCGCCCCCGAATGGGTCGAAGTCCACCGTGTTTTCAAAGGTACCCACTATGTAGATACGCGAATCAGTCGCAGTCATGCTGTATGCTTGGTCGACGTCATTGCCGCCGAACGCCCTGGACCACAAGTATTCGCCGCTTGTATCAAGCTTGACCAGGACCACATCCGAGTAACCGTTGCATGCGTGCTCGTGGATTCCGGAACCCGGATCGAAATCGATCGTCCCGGCAAACCTTCCGGTCATGTAGACGTTATCGGAAGAGTCCACGTGTACCGCGTAGAAATGAGTCCACGTGCCGGCGTTATAAAAGACATGGTGCCACAGGTAGTCGCCGTTTCTGTCGTACTTCGCGACGAACGCTCCACTCGTGCTTGGGTCGGTCTGGTCCGGTCCCGGATCGAAATCGACTCCCCAATGACACCGACCAACCACATAAACATTGCCGAAGGAGTCTGTGCCCGCACTTCTGGCGTACTCCCCTCCACTCCCACCAATTGTGATCGCCCAGGTGGTTTCGGTGATTGTGATGACGAGCGGCAGGTCAAGCACATTGGTGCTGCCCTCGTCATCGGTCACTCTCAACTGCACATTGTAGATCCCGGATTGCTGGAATGTTTTTTGAGTCGACTCGGCTACAGTGTCCCAAATCCCATCGTTCTCCCAGTCCCACTCCCATTTCACGATTTGCTGGCCGCCGCAATCGTTGTCGTATGAACCGGCGCCGTAGAACTCGATTGCTTCGCCCACGCCGGCTTCGGTTTTGTCGACATTCGCAACAGCAGTGGGGAGCTCATTCTCAATGACTATCTCCAGTGGGTCATCCAGAGTACCCGTTGTGCCATCATCGTCGGTCACTCGGAATTGCACGTAGTATGTATCCGGAACATTCCAGGTGTGGTAGACATCATCGCCTGTTTCGTCGTAGGCTCCGTCGTTGTTCCAATCCCACTCGTAAAGCTCAATCGGGCCTCCGTCCGGATCGTAGGAGCCATCGTCGGAAAAATGCACCGGCTCGCAGACGGTCTGGGGATTCGGAGCGGCGGTCGCGGCAGCGACGGGAAGATCGTTCACGAACTCGGCGACATGAAGCGCTGTTGTTTGGTAGGCGGTCAGATCAAGCCACTCGGGTGATCCGGCGTTAGCAGTTTCCTCAACTTTGACAAGGCACACGTAGTCCCCGACCGCAGCGTGCTTCGGGTTGTAGACATCCACCTTGAACTCGGACCATCCTGTATCGTCCTGGACATGCGTGGCTGTTAGTGTCCCGTCGAAAAGCTCAGGGCATTCCACCACCGGATACTCGTAGCTGGTTTTCCCCTCGTAGTCCCACACGGTGATCCAAAGGAAACTGCAACTATCGCCCAGGTCCGTGAGACCCTGTCCGCAAAGGGTGACATCAAGCTCAACCATCCACGGTTCTATGCAGTTGGCTTCAGGAGGGAATTCGGTCATCGGGTCGGTAACCGGTGGGTTCGTGGCTTTGACCCAGTTTGCATCGACCGCATAGCCAAACACAAACGCCCCGTCCGGCATATCGATTTCATAGGTGACCGTTATGGCATCTCCGGCCAGGAAAGCGTTTCGTGTGTTGGCAGGATCATCCGAGATATGCCGCTTATAGCCGTTCAACTGCGCGGTGGGAGGCTGCCCCTCGAACTTGCCGGGAATGTAACCCTGCAGGCCGTCGGGTCCGCTCCCGAGAGTCGCATAGTTATAGAGAGCAGTGTAGCCGTCGGCGTTGACAAGCTCCCCATCGCCGGAATCCCGGTCCGGGATGGTAAGGTCCAGCGTCGGGAAATGGCGACTCCCGGCGAACATCGCGATACCTCGCACATCGAACCCGGTCAGGTTAGGGTTCGGGAACGGGTGAGATATCTCAATATCGCACTCGAGGGTTCCGCTACCAGTCGGATTTATGCCGACTATTTTGAAGCAATCTGTGCAGGGACCCTGTTCGAGCCATCTGAGGGCGTTCCAGTGCCCTTCGGCTATCCTGAGAGGAATAATCTCTATTTCAAGCCCGTCTTCCCCATCCGGATTGACATACACCTGGGCGAAACCCCAGAGGACATGGCCTGATTCCTCGGCTGAGGGTTGCCGCTCGTTTTGGGGTTCCGTCAGCACAGGTGTAGTGGGGTTCTCGGAGGGGCTGGAGCCATCCGCGCAGCCGATACCGATAATGGCAAGCAAGATGAGTGCCCCAAACAGGGCAATTGTTCGGTAAGTCATGGAAATCCTCCAGGCTCGACGGCGCATGACGGCACGGGGATACAACAAATCCCCGATGTCACCAAGCATCATCGAATGTTCCAGGTCTGATAATGATTCTAGAGGGTTTATTGAGAAGCGTCAAGGAGTGCCTATCATCACGGGCAGTGCGATAGTCTCGGGAACCAGTATTGGGGGCAGCAGTTTACCGCTTGGCTGCATGGGGTTGGGAGGGCGAA
>CBDUXL010000307.1:0-4145 GCA_965371155.1 uncultured bacterium
CGGCATCGTCATAGTGCATCCGCACAAACGGGGTCTTGACGTTTTCGAGGAACGCGATATCCCTCTCCAGCATCTCAAGCTCCGCACGGCACTTCTTCAGGACCCACTCGATGATGTACATTGTCATGCGCTCCTGGAGCTGCATGTTATCCTCGAGCGAGAAGAACGCGATCTCCGGCTCGATATGCCAGAACTCGGTCAGATGGCGACGCGTTTTCGATTTCTCCGCGCGGAAACTCGGCCCGAACACGACCACCTTCCGGTGCGACATCGCGCCCGTCTCACCGTAGAGCTGCCCGGACTGCGAGAGGAACGCACGCTCCCCGAAATAGTCGAGCTCGAAAAGCGTAGTGGTGCCCTCACATGCTGCAGGGGTGAAAATCGGCGCGTCGAAACAGATGAACCCGTCATCGTAGAAGAACGTCCGGATCGCGTGGATCACTTCCGACCGAATCCTCATCAGCGCCCACGGTCGCCTGGATCGGAGCCACAGGTGACGGTGCTCGAACAGGAATCCGGTGCCGTGCTCCTTCGGCGTGATCGGGTAGTCCTTCGCGATCTGAATGATTTCGATCCCGCCCGACGGGACATGAAGTTCGTACTCGTCGCGCCTGGGGTGCTTGCGGACAGTGCCGGAGATGTAGAGCGATGATTCCTGTGTGAGCGACTCCGCCGCATTCCACGTGGCCTGATCGACATCGTTTTTCCCAACCACTGCCTGGATGATGCCGGTGCCGTCGCGGATTTCCAGAAACTGCACGTTCTTGCTCCCGCGCTTGTTGTATAGCCAGCCGGAGAGAGTGATTTCCCGGTCGACGAACTGGGTGATTTTGTTGATGGTCGGTGTATCGGGCATTGCTGGACCTCGCTCAAAGGCGATGGAGTGAGGATATCAGAGGGCGATGGGGGTGGCAAGGAAGGTTGGATAGGTTGCGGTTACGAAGGAACGAGGGCAACCACGAGGGTTGCCCCTACGGGTTCCCGGTGTGCCTTGTGAGCACTCGGGGCAACCTTCACCTTGCGCCGATCACCTCAGAGTGTACAATTACCGAAACCGCGAACGGGAATCCCATGCCGCATCCCGCGATACGCACCACCAACATCACCCCCGTCCAGATTCTGGTCGGGAGCTTCCTCACCCTGATTCTCATCGGGACCCTCTTCCTGCTTGTGCCCGAATGTCATGCCGAGGGGAGCAAGATCACCTTCCTGGACTGCCTTTTCACATCAACCAGCTCAGTCTGCGTGACCGGTCTGGTCGTGGTCGATACCGCCACTGATTGGTCCAGGCTCGGGCAGATTGTGATACTCATTCTCTTTCAGCTTGGTGGAATCGGGATAGTCACCTTCGGTGCGCTTTTCGCGCTGCTTTTGGGCCAGAAAATCAGTTTCCGCCAGAGAGCGCTATTGAAGGAGCAGTACGGTCAGGCGGCGGTGATAAACATCCTGCACATCATACCGGTTGTTGCCGGAACAACGCTGGTGATCGAGGCGCTCGGTGCGGTGCTTCTTTATCCCTCGTTCGTCGCGCAGTTCGGACCGGGGGAGGCGGCTTTCCATGCGGTTTTCCACGCGATCTCAGCGTTCTGCAATGCGGGATTCTCGACATTCTCCGATAGTCTCGAGCAATTCCAGGGACATCTCATAATCAATGTGGTGATCGCGGTCCTGATTGTGGTCGGCGGACTGGGTTTTCCGGTGGTCGCCGAGTTCCTGGAGCGCAAGGACAGGAGAAAACGCCTGAGTCTCCACACCAGGGTTGTTCTTTGGAGCTCAGGAGTGCTGATCGTCATCGGGGCGATCGTGTTCTACATTATTCAGGCCGGACTCGATCCCAATTTCCGCGAGCTTCCATTGCTCAACAGGCTGTTTGCCAGCGTTTTCCAGTCAATAACCGCGCGGACCGCGGGTTTCAACACGATCCGGATAGAGGAACTCGCGCCCGCGAACCTTCTTGTCCTCATGTTCCTGATGTTCATCGGCGGAAGCCCGTCCGGGACCGCGGGGGGGATTAAGACCACTACGTTTGTGGCAAGCTTCGCGGCGGTCAGGGCGGTCCTGATGGGACGGGGCGACGCGGTGCTGCTCGACCGCCGACTTGAGCGCGGCACACTGCAACGCGCGCTCGTGTTGGTGGTGCTCGCCATATGTACGGTTTTTCTGGGTACGATACTTCTCCACCTCACCGGAGGCGGCGATTTCATGCAGATCGGGTTCGAGGCCATGAGCGCGTTCGGCACGGTTGGGCTTTCGACCGGTGTCACGCCCGACCTCACGACAGGCCAGAGGATTGTGATTATATTCGTGATGTTTATTGGGCGGCTGGGGCCGATGACTTTCGCGCTGGCGCTTGCCAAACCACGGGTGGAGCAAGTTAAATTCCCGGAAACCACCCTCCTGACCGGTTGATCGGGCAAACCGGGAGTGTCTATCTACTCACAATACAACCAGCACCTCACCCTCCGACCATCCTCAATCACCTTCTCCGGAGGTCTATCGGCGAAGCACCGCTCTTCCCCGGCTTCTTCCGCTCTGTCGCATCGTTCCACAAACGGACACCCCGGCGGAAGCGCCGCCAGATTCGGCGGTTGACCCTTTATCGGCTTCAATCTCTCCCGGACCTCATCAACCCTCGGAAGGCAACTCAGCAGACCGATCGTGTACGGATGCTTCGGGTCATGAAAAATCTGCCCTACGCTCCCCTCTTCTATGACCATCCCGGCGTACATCACCACAACCCTCGAACATGTCTCGGCCACCACGCCCAGATCGTGCGTGATCATCCAGACCGCCATGCCGGTCTCGCGCTGGAGGTCCCGGATCAGCTTGAGAATCTGCGCTTGAATGGTCACATCGAGTGCGGTTGATGGCTCATCCGCGATCAACACCGACGGGCCGCAGCTCAGCGCCATCGCAATCATTACCCGTTGCCTCATCCCCCCCGACATTTGAAACGGATATGCGCGCATTCTCTCTTCGGGAAGCGGTATTCCAACCTTTCGGAGCATCTCGGTCCCGACCTCGAGCGCCTCGCGCTTTTTGAGCTTCTGGTGGAGCATGATCGTTTCGCAGATCTGATCGCCGACAGCCATGACCGGATTCAGACTGGTCATCGGGTCCTGGAAAATCATCGCGATTTCATTGCCCCGGATCCGCCGCATGGCGGATTCAGGCAACATGAAAAGGTCCTTCCCGCGGAATATCGCCTTCCCGCCCGCGATCTCCCCCGGTGGGCATTGGACAATCCGCATGACCGAAAGCGCCGTGACCGATTTCCCGCTTCCGGATTCGCCGACAACCCCGACAGCCTCCCCGACGTGAATGTCGAAAGAGACATCATCGACCGCCTTGACCAGACCCTCATCGGTGTGGAAATAGGTTCGGAGACCCTGAATCTCGAGGAGGACATCGGTGGCAGCATTTCCGGGGCGAGCAACACCAGTCGCCGATGCGGGCGCATCGGACGGTGGGTTGGATCCTGTTTCAGTCATTGGACTGCCCCACCTGCGACTTTGAGAGGTCTATATGCCGGTAATGCCCAGAAACACGGAGGTCAGGATAAGCGCGATTGCCGCCCCCGTGACGAACTTGCGCATTCCTTCATCCATGCCCTTCACTCCGCGCATGCTCTGCGACATCCCGCCCATGATACCTGAGAGCCCTCCGGACTTCTGGTCCGAAAACAGCACTCCGAGCACTACGACAGCGCAGAGGAGGAGATGGAGAACCTTGACGATACCTGCAAAAATAAACATAAGTTAAGCTCCCGGCCCAAAGGCCAGCAGTATGGATTGTAGCGAAAATAACATCACTTGGCAAGCAGACATCGGTGCCTATCAACGCAAAGTAGAAATGTCCGCATGCTGCGCGGATGGTAGAGAGGGGGATCGTCTGAGGGCAATCCGCGAGAGCAAAGGAGTCCTACCAGCACCCGTTCGGCAGGTGCTTGGTCAGGAATGCGTCAGTATCTCCGATTGAAGTATGTTCATCCGGATCATCGTTGCAGGGCGGGTCCGTAGGAGCGAAATCGACTGTATCCTGGAAAGCCCCTGTAACGTAGGCATTCCCATAGCCGTCACCGGCAACTCCGTTGCCATAATCTCCGTCTGATCCCCCCCAAGCCTGCGCCCACTTGAAGTTACCCG
>CBDUXL010000308.1:0-4141 GCA_965371155.1 uncultured bacterium
TGGGCGAGTTCAAAAGACGTTTTGATATAAAGGAAGACATCCCCACCGAACCTGATAAGCTTCGCTCGGCGTTTGCGAACTGGCTTCACATGGCGAACGCGAGAGTCGGGGATGGTCGTATCGTGTTGATCCTCGATGCTCTCAACCAGCTCGAAGATCGCGACAACGCACCTGACCTTGTGTGGTTGCCTCCGTTCATCCCGGAGAAAATCAGGCTTATTCTATCTACACTCCCCGGACGCCCGCTTGATGATTTGAAAAAACGCGAATGGCCGACGATGGAAGTCAAGCTGCTCGAGGATGACGAACGTAAGCAGTTGATACGCGACTATCTCGCGCAGTACCGAAAAAGTCTCAGCAAGCCGAGAGTTGAGAAGATCGCTTCCGCCGACCAGACACGCAATCCGCTCTATCTAAGGGCGCTGTTGGACGAGCTTCGGCTCTTCGGTGTGCATCAACATCTTGATAGGGCAATCGAGCATTATTTATCGTCGGAGGATGCGCCATCGCTTTATGAAAAAGTGCTCAATAGGCTTGAGCTTGACTACGATCGCGAGTGGCCGGGGCTGGTCAAGGACGCGATGACCTGCATCTGGGCGTCTCGTCGTGGGCTTTCCGAGGCGGAGCTTCTTGATCTTCTGGGCGCTGGCAGGGAGCCTCTTCCGCGCGCGCAATGGGTGCATTTCCATAACGCTGTGGAGAGGATGTTGGTGAACCGCAGCGGGTTGCTCGGGTTTGCGCATGACTACATACGCGAGGCGATACATGAGGAGTACGTGGTCGAGGAGAAGAAACGGAAAACCGCGCGTATGCGTCTTGCGGACTATTTCGCGAAGCAGGATTTAAGTCCGCGAAAGGTTGACGAACTCCCTTGGCAACTGTCCGAGGCAGAATCCTGGCAGGGGCTTTATGATTTGCTCGGCGATCTTGAGTTTTTCGAAGCAGCCTGGCTGGAGAACGAGTTCGAGGTAAAGCGCTATTGGTCGAAAATCGAGGGCGCTTCACCCATGCGTCTTGAGGATGCCTATAAGTCCGTGGTGGACACGCCGGATGAGTTTCACGATGGCGAGACGGTCATGCATGTGTCGAGTCTGCTGAAAGACACCGGTCATCTCTCAGAGTCGCTATCGCTATGGCAATTGCTTGCTGAGCGCTACCGAGACGCGGGTGACCTCAAGAACCTCGCAACCTGCTTGCGCCGCCAGGGGGGGGTACATATGGACCGTGGTAACTTGGACGACGCGATGGCGCTGTACAAGGAAGATGAGCGCATCTCCCGCGAACTTGGTGACCAGGATGGCCTAATGCGTAGCCTGAACAACCAGGGGGGGATACTCTCGCGGCGTGGCGACCTGGACGGTGCTATGGCGCTATACAAGGAAGCTGAGCGCATCTCCCGGGAGCTTGGTGACCTTCGTGTCCTCCAGACCTCTCTTGGCAACCAGGGGATTATACTCTACCAGCGTGGCGACCTGGACGGTGCGATGACGCTCCACAAGGAAAAGGAGCGCATCTGCCGCGAGCTTGGTAACCTGGCAAGCCTTCAGATCTCTCTTGGCAGCCAGGGGATTATACTCTACCAGCGTGGCGACCTGGACGGTGCGATGACGCTGCACAAGGAGTCGGAGCATATCTGCCGCGAGCTTGGCAACCTGTACGGCCTTCAGCTCTCTCTGGCCAACCAGGGGGAGATACTCAAAGAGCGTGGCGACCTGGACGGTGCGATGGCGCTGTACAAGGAAGCGGAGCGCATCTGCCGCGAGCTTGGTAACCTGGCCGGCCTTCAGCTCTCTCTTGGCAACCAGGGGCTGATACTCAAAGAACGTGGCGATCTGGACGGCGCAATGGCGCTCTACAAGGAACAAGAGCGCATCTGCCGCGAACTTGGCCTACCAGATGGCTTGGCGTTTTCCCTTGCCAACCAGGCAGATGTGCTAGCCAAAAAGGGAAATCCGGAGGATGCACTCTCACTAGCCGAGGAGGCATACCGTATGGCCTCCGAGCACGGCTTCGAGCTAATCGCCGAAAAAGAAATCAAGCCCATACTCGACAAAATCCGCTCACAGTTGGAGTGATTGGCCCGCAAATTACCTCATGCCGCCCTAGCTAGTCCTGGCGCCCATGCTGGTCCGGAACTCGTCGGGATGGTGGCAAACGCTGAGGGCGGTCTCGAGGGACAGTTTCCCTTCCTGCACAAGACGCTTGAGGTCCATATCAAGTGTTTTCATTCCCCATTTAGAACCGGACTCCAGCGCTGTGGGAATCTGATGCGTCTTGGCCTCTCGGATCATGTTGCGGATACCGAGCGTGGCCATCAAAGTCTCGACCGCGACCACTCGCCCGCCGCCGGACTCGCGAGTTCGAGGCAGGAGTGTCTGGGAGAGGATGCCCTGCAGGACCATCGAAAGCTGCAATCGAATCTGGGACTGCTGGTGCGCCGGGAAGACATCGATAATCCGATCTACACTGGTGACCGCGGAGTTGGTATGAAGGGTGGCAAAGACGAGGTGACCGGTTTCGGCTGCGGTGAGGGCGGTTGAGATGGTTTCCAGGTCGCGCATCTCGCCGAGGAGAATGACATCCGGGTCCTGCCGGAGGGCGCTTCGCAGTGCACGGCTGAAGCTGAGTGTATCGGAGCCGATCTCGCGCTGGGAGATCATCGCGGTCTTCGAGACGTGCTTGTACTCGATAGGGTCCTCGATGGTAATGATATTGAGAGGCAGATTGTTGTTGATGAAATTAATCATCGCCGCGAGCGTCGTGGACTTCCCCGAACCGGTGGGGCCTGTCACGAGCACGATTCCGCGCGGCTTGAGTGAAAGCTCCTTTGAAATCTCAACAGGGATCCCCAGTTCCTCGATTTTCGGGACCCGCTGAGGGATTGTACGCAGGGCGATAGCAAGATTGTCTCGCTCGTAGAAGATATTGACACGAAACCTGGACAAGCCCGGGATTTCATAGGCGAGGTCGCAGTCGCCGTTCTCCTCCAGGTTGTTTTTCTGATAATCGTTGATCAAGGACAGAGCGATTTTCTTGGTGTCCTCAGGTTCGAACACCGGGTAGGCTTTGTCCCTGATCAATTTCCCGTGGAGGCGGAAGACGGGGAAATCGTGCGCCCGGATGTGGAGGTCGGTACAGTCGTTCTGGAAACCCTTTATAAGAGCTTCCTCCAATTCAAAAGGTTTGGACTTGCCGGCTTCGTCAAATCTGGCTACTTGGGCCATAGGAAATCACCGCTCGATATTAGGATCTGCGCCCTCAGGAAGTGGATTATAGCACACAGACCGGCTCCAAGGACATTAAAATAGATCATTCGTAAGAGGATATTGTTTCCACAGGATGGGGGGTCGTAATGAGCGATCGGAGGGTTGCGGGATACGATCCCGCATGGCAAATACTAGTGGAGGAATATCCTTTCCTAACGTACTACAATTCCCCTGACGAAATCCGGTTGACCGGGTGAGACGAGTAAAGGCGGAAAGCATGCAACGGAATGTTGTGCCAAGCACCCGGAGGACAAGGGATGAGTAGGGGAAAGCGTTTGACTCATGGTGGAATGGTTGCTAACATTCATAGACTTGGCCGGGTCCCTCGAAGGGGCCGGTCTCAGGTGTTAGTGTGCGGCGATTTCCCGGTCGGCGAGTTTTTGTGTGCCGATAGAGTTGGGTAGTACGAATAGGGTGTTACACGGACTCTAAAAAGAAAATGGAGTTACGCTTCGTTTGAGGATAGAAGGTTTATGGAATTCTCTGGAGATTCACTAGACAACGAACTTCTGACCAATCTGACCGATCAGGTCACCCGGAAGGTCAAGAACCTCCGCACACTTCTCAGGGTGACCCAGAGCATCAGTTCGGTACTGGACCTGGACGAGCTATTCGGCATCATTGTCGGGGAGGCCGCCGAGATTTTCGGCGCCGAGAACGTCGTATAAGCTGGCGTCCAGAACGCTGGAGGCCTCTTGAAAATCATCAACGGACAGACCGCTGAGCGGTTGGCCGCGCTCGAGCGCCTGGCTGACCAGCTGGCCTACCGCGTGATGGGCGGTGCGAAGGGGGACTCCCCGCTGAACCATGTGCTCCATCAATGTCGTGGCGTCGAGGTAACCGTCTTCCAGGCGACGTGAAATCGCCTCACGATT
>CBDUXL010000309.1:0-4134 GCA_965371155.1 uncultured bacterium
AGGGAAAGGAGATCTACTATCGCAATTTCCCGAAATCGATCGGCCCATTCGAGGTCGGGGTGGATATCACACCGCCGACATGGGATACCACCATCGGAATTCAATACACCCACGCTGTGTGGGAAGGGGCTGTTTTGAAGTGGAATTCGGCGAGCGATGACCAGACTCCGCCGGTTGACTACAACGTCTATTGGACCACTGAGCTGCCGTTTGATTTCGGTGCAGCGGAACACGCTGATGATGTGACCACAGTCGAAGACGATGACTTCGACCATGCATGGGAAGCCTCGGGACTCGTGGGCGGCGTGGAGCATTATATTGCGGTTCGCGCTCAGGATCAGGCCGGGAACGAGGACGACAACATCGTCTATCTGGCGGTTACGCCGCTTTTGGATGAGACCCCGCCCACATGGGACACAACCGTGGGCATCCAGAAGATTGAGCCGCTTCATCACGGTGCGGTCCTGTGGTGGAATTCAGCAAGCGATGAGATGACCGAGCCGGTCGAGTTCAACGTCTATTGGACTCAGGTCCTTCCGTTTGAATTCAGTACGGCGTATCACGAGGATGCTGTCGAATCGTGGGAGAGCACGGACTACGATCACAAGTGGCATTTGGACGGTCTGGACAACGACGAGGAATTCTTCGTTGCGGTAAGAGCAGAGGATCAGGCCGGGAACGAGGAGGAGAACACGGAGTATCTCGCGGTAACGCCGACCATGGCGGGAAATGTACACATGCCGATCGTGCTGGGTTCGATGGACACCATCAACGCATGGGAGGTTGTGGTTGATCCGCCCAACCAGCGCGTTTTTGTCGCCGATTCGGATGGTGGAGTGCTTCTCATCGATGTGAGCGATCCAACTAATCCTTCGCTCATAAAACAGGTGCCGGGCAACGACATCTATGGCGTTGATTTCGACGGGACTCTGGTTTACGCTGCCGGCATTTCCGGTCTGAGCGTAATCGATCCCGATGCCCCGGGTGGAGCCGCTGTGATCGGCACGGCGAGTTTCTCATACGCGCTTGATGTCTGTGTCGTGGGTGACTGGGTCTACGTCACCAATTTCTTCGACGACCTTCTTCCGGTGGATGTGAGCGTGCCTGAATCTCCTCAGAAGTACCCGACAGTTGATTCAGGCAATTACGGCTACGGCATGGACGCGCAGGATGGTTACCTTTATGTCGCGACCAATGAGCAGCCGAGAGTGTACGATCTGAGTATTCCGTCCGCGCCCGCCTTTCAAACGACGTTCGGCGGGAGCGGGGCATACGAGGTCGACGCCATCGGTGATCGGGTGTACGTCACATACTGGCAAGGCAGGCGAGTCTCGATCTACTCCCTTGCCGACCCTGCCGATCCCGTCTGGCTCAATAGCTGGACATCGAACTCAGGCTATGGCGGCTCCGACATCGTTTACTTGAACGATCACCTCTATTTCGCTACGAACAACCACTATATCGAGGTCTTGAATGTTGATGATCCGGGGAATATTTTCAAGGTCGGTCAGGTTTCGACGGATGGCCCCGACGGCTTGGATACGGATGGGGTATTCATCTACTCCGCCGAGAACCAGCACGGGCTGAAGGTGATTATCTAGTAGCATCAATGAACCCACAACAAGTTGTGGGCCACCGAGATCTTTGCCACCGAAATCTGTGCGAGAAGAAAAATATTCGGTAGCCCAGGTTTTAACCTGGGTTCTCTCTTGAACCTCCCCATTCTGCCGTTTAGGATATGTCCGTGTCCGAGGGCACTTCACCGGGTGCAGAATTCTACGAATATACCCTCTCTTGAAAACGACTCGAAGTTCGAAGACAAACACATCTATTATCAATGGCTCCATGCGAGGAAAGCATGGCCGACAGGAGTCAATCACCGTGTAGTGGTTGCGATGTGGGTCATTTGCAGCATCCTGTTTTTGTCTTTAGATGATACCGGGGGAGTGTTTGGCCACAGCGTCTGGGATTCCGGAACGATCGTCCTTGCTGTTGCTGGAGCTTTCACGCTGATGGATTTTCTATATGCCCTTCCCAGGACGGTGCAGAGTGATGTCAGCACCGGGCAGATGAGTGCATTGTTCGCCTCCCCGATTCCTACTGGCGAAATTGTTTCCGACGTCCGAAGGTTTAGCGTGGCTCTGAATCTGAAACAGATCGCCCCTGCGATCCTGCTCCTGGCTGTGATGTTCCTTTCCAGCATTGCTTTCGGCAACTTCTATTCCTGGAATCTTACGGCCCGGACAATAGGCGATTGGCTGGTCTATGCCGCCTTATGGTGGTTGATACTCGAAACTGGTGTAGCCGCAGCGGCCTTGCCAAGGTGGGTAACAGACACTGCCGCCCATTTCGTTCTTTTCATTGTGCCCTTGTTCATACTCGCGCAAGCTAAGGGAACACATATTTACAATAGGCTTTGGTTTCTTTTGTTCCCAGGTGCATTCCCTCACCGTATGGTCGATACCGAACAAGGCTATTCCCGAGCGGAGCCCACTGATTTCTACTGGTTATGGGTTGCCTGGCTGGTTGGCTTCAGAGTACTTGTGATTCTTGCCCCGGCGATTATTCTGTTCTTCTCCTCACGCAAGCTGATGGAGCTCCGCAGGTCGGGAAGGTGGAGCTAGAGATTGGCTCGCGCATGCCGCCTTAGATGCTGATGAGCCGTTCTCCGCCGGGTTGCTCAAGCTCATTCAGTTTTTGCTCGTATCTCTCATATGTCCCGATCGTCTCCTCGTCACCAAGCTCTTTCGCAACCTTAAGGACGTTGTCCAGATGCTTCCTGGCAGCGGGGAGTTTGCCCTCATCGATAAGGGATTCCAGTTGGTGATCAATGAAACTATCAGTCGGAGGTTCAATCTTGATTTCAGGCGGAAGAGCGTGACCGCTGCGATCGGGGCGGTCTTCTCTGGGCTTGTATGTGGGTGAGGTGAGCCGTTCCTTGAGACTTTTCCGCTTGAAGCGAATCGCGGCAAGCTTGAGCGTGTCTCGGCTAAGGAGAATGTATGCAATGAATCCCCAAACTCCCGTCAGGAACACGACGAATGCCCATCCAATGCCGCTACGTCCGTTCAGCCTGGAGTCGTGGTAAACGATTGCAGCCAGAGCTATGTGAATAATTATTGTGAAATTTGGTGCTGTAAATGGAAGCACGGCCTCTCCAATTGATCGCCGGGTTGACTGCCGTATCGTCCTACCTGTCCACTGCCCTACCGGAAGCACAAGAGCCTTCCATCAAATAGACTAATAATAGTCCAAGTTGTTGCATAAGCAAAATCCCCAACGCGTGAAAACTTCTGGTTTGATCGACTGGATTTCCCCTTTCACTTTCGGGGCATGAAGATGAAATTGAAAATGTACTCGCTCTGATCCTCGTCCTGGATGCACTTCCTGTGGTTCTTCTCGGGGTCGAAGAAGTCGAGTTTTTTCAGGCTCATATCCTGGAACAGGGCAAATCCCAGGTAGCCCATCGCTTCAACTCTCTCGATGCCCTCCTCGATTCTTATCCCGTTGTACCTTTCCTCGATCTCCACCAACATCACCGGTTTTTCGCGAGCTATGGTTTCGGTCGCGCCGCTCAGGACCTCAAACTCGTGGCCTTCAACGTCGATCTTGATGAACCCGATGTTGCGCAAGTCCAAGTCATCGAGTTTCAGGGTCTTGATGGGCATCACCCCGTACTCTTCAGCATCGGCAACGACACACTTCTCGCTCAGTGTGGCGCGTTGATTCGAATACCCGCCGCGTGTCCGTGGAACTCTCAGCACACCCTGGCTCGAACGGTCGGAAAGCGCAAAGTCATAGGTGGTGACGTTACCCCTTTTCCATGTCGTGAGATAGCGATAGATTTTCGGGTTAGGCTCGAACGCGTGAACGTGGGTCGAGTACTTGCTCAGAAGATAGGTGTACACCCCGATATTCGCGCCGACATCGATACTCGCCCTGGTCCGGTCCACGATAAACGGAAGAATGTGCAGCTCTCTCTCGCCGCGTTGCAGTTCGCGCATGATCCTCTGACGAACGATCAGGCTTCGCGGGAAAAAGAAATTCCTCACGCGTTCCTTCAGGGAGTGAGGAGGACCTGACTTCGGATCGAGCTGCACTTCCTTCATTACGGGTGCTCCTATCGAGGGCGCT